>CAYGQJ010000010.1:0-75319 GCA_964351845.1 uncultured Flavobacteriaceae bacterium
TTTTCTATATCTAAATGCTGCCAGTTTTTCTCTTGATCTCCTGTTAACTGTTTTTCTTTTTTATAATTCTGCCATACTACATAAGAATCACTTTGCTGTGCGTGTATAGGAACTGTAAAAAATAGGGTTAGGGAAAATATAATTATTCTCATGTATTTTCTAATTTACTACTTACCTGCTGAGAAAGTTCATATTATTTTCTACTCTTTGTTTTTACAAATTCTTCTGCCATAAGCATAGCGTTATACGCATTGACAATACCTCCAGATTTTGAGAGTTGGTTGAACGGCAATTGTTGTTCTGGATTTTCTTTGGTGGGTACATCTACTAAAATATCATATTTTACAGATGAATCCATAAGAATTTGTTTTACCTCTGATGCTGTAAGAGATGGATAGTAAGAGCGTATGAGGGCAGCTATGCCAGAAACGATGGCCGTAGAAAATGAAGTGCCGTTCATATTAGTTCTAATTTCATTATCTGGACTTAGCGTTGTTAACCTAGATCCAGGTGCGAATACATCTACCGTTTTTTTACCATAATTGGTTGCGCGATACAAGAATTTATCATCCAAACTGTGGGATGTCCCCCCTACGGTTATAAAATTATTACTAAACTCTGCCTCATCATTATAATCGTTTGGATATTTTGTATTTTCAAAGAAGTCCGTGTTAAATCTTTCATTACCAGCAGACTTAACAATCAAAACACCTTTACGCTCCGCATACATAATCGCCTCATCCACCCAATGCTTGTCTAATGAGAAGCGTTTCCCAAAACTCATATTAATAACTTTAGCCCCTTGATCTACTGCATAACGTATGGCAAGAGCTATGTCTTTATCGTATTCACTGCCGTACGCAGAAACCCTCAAAGGCATTATCTTGATATTTTCAAATATATTAATGCTATCCTTACGAAGATACTTTGTAGTCAAAAAGCCCGATGTAAATGTTCCGTGGCTTAAAAAAGTTGCATGGGCATCGACTTGATTATTTCCGTAGATGCTATAAAGCTTGCCTTTTACAGAATCACCAATAATCGCTCTTTCGGGATACTCCTGATTGAGAATATACTTCTTAGAATTGAGTAACGATTCTTTTCTAGATGTGTTGTACTCTGGGGTATATCCGTATTTAATAAAATTACTCATTCGTAGTACTTCAGTCTGCAGCAATGTATCCTTTGGAAAAACCTGCTTCAAACTATCTAGGTCACTTACTGTGTAGGCTTTATTATTAAAAATATTTTTAAGATAAGCATCAGAATCAGCTCTAGCTTTGATAACCATATTTGCATTTTCTAGTTCTGCATTTACATCTTTCAGGTGGGAGTCATAAGCAGCTTTTACTCTAATAAAAAGTAAGCTATCAACTAATGTAAGTGTTTTATTATTAATTAATTTCTTAATTATCCGTACGCACTCAAATTGTTCATAGCGTAAATTCTCATTATTCTGATTTCCTAGGAAGTTCCATCCATGTACATCATCTATATACCCATTATGATCATCATCTATATGATTGCCTTCTATTTCTTTGGTATTTGTCCATATGTTTTCTTTTAAATAAGTATGTTCAATATCAACACTCATATCTAAAACGGCTACAATTACTTCTTTTCCTCGTTTATTTTTCAACAATGTATTGTAAACTCGATACAAGCTCGTACCTGGAACAGAATCTTGAATAATATCTTTTTGATACCAGTCCGAATCTATTTTTTTCGCGGTTGTGACCTTGTAAGTATCTAAATCAGGGGACACTATCTGGGAAATGCTTTCACAAGATATGAATGCACATATTAATAAGCAATATAGAAGTCTTGTAATCATTTGTTCATATTATTATTAAACTGACAAATAATAATAATATATTATTTGCCAGTTATAATGTAACAATTTAAATTTAATTGGTATCAGAGTCTACGTATTTTCTTGAAGTTTCAATACATTTTGGTTTATGATTTCCAAGTGGCCCATCTGTCCCACATTCAGGAAAAAGTGTCGCTCCTCCGTAAATATGATTCAGATTAGGTAGTTTCGCTATACTAACCTTTTCTAATTTAAGTTTCATCTTGTCTTTTTTCATTGTTTGTGTTTTTGATTTTATTAATATTTCAAAATTAGACAACTATTTATTCCTAAACACTATTAAGTCAAACATCTAGATGTCCGATTTCGGGAAATAGGACATCTAACTCAATGTATTTTCTTTATTAAGCTGCTTCATAAACTGAGAAAATGGTATACCTGTGATTTTTTTAAAGACCCGATTGAATGAATCTGCCTTTAAAAAACCAATTTCCTGAGCAATTGCCTTGATCGTATATTGCCTAAATCTAACATCTGTATTTAACCTTTTTATAGCATAATTAATCCTTAATGTGTTTATATAATGAGTAAACGTATACCCGTAAAAATGATTCACTGTCTTAGATAAATATTTTGAATTGGTGTTTATTACAACAGCCAATGAATGTGTGGTCACATTGTTTTTTAGATAACCTTCTTTTTTTTCAAATTCTTTAAGCTTATCAAGAATTGATTGCTGTATCTCTGGAGAAATATTGATCTCTTTTTTAGATATTATTTCAATAGAATCTTTAGGCTGTAGTTCCTTTTCTAAAGAAACTAAAATAGTTTTATACTTCCTCTTCCACTTCCTTCTCTCACACAAATAATATAGTATCGTTATCAAGATTGAGATACCTAGCACCTTTAATATAGTTGTTTTCTTTGTATTTGTATCAGACAAGTTTTTTATCAGTTCATCTCTCTTTGCTATAAGTTGAGGTAAATCATACTTCTTTAAGAAGTTTTTATTCAGATAAATGGTGTTAGATGAAATTATACTATCTAGTGTTATAAGTTGTTTCACATAATAGAGCGTTTGCTTGTCATCCATTGAATTTCCTTCGCTATAATAAGTGACTAGATGTTCATAAGCAGGTCTTAGTTTTGGAAGTAAGTCATTGGTAATCTTAAAGATACTATCTACTTTAGAGAAGTTAGAAATACCTTCTTTTTTTTGATCTAGCTTTAAGTTAGTTTCTCCTAGATAGTAATATGCAACCGCCATATTTGGCAAGTCTTGATTCTCTTTGATATACGAGATACTCTTATATATATCTTCTTGTCCTAATTTGATGTCTCCATTTTGATAATGATTTACACCTCTACTAAGTAAGAAGAGGCTATGAAAATAGAAGTTTTCTTTAGTAAGAGATTCTTTTAATCCTTTACTAATATAGTAAGACGATGAATCGATTTTTCCTAGTTCTCGATAACAATTCGATAAGGTAAAATAGTGACTCATTAGATAAGACGATGTCTTGTAATACTTATATAAATAGTCTAAATTATTTAGGTAAATTGCTTTTGCAGCTTCTGTTTCACCTATCCTTTCTTTTAAAAGTGCTATGTTATAATTGGCTGAAAATCTAAGATTTTCATTGTCATAATCTTTTGTATGCCCGACAGCAATGATAAGAGCGTCTAAAGCATCTTTAAACATCCTTTTTTTGTAATAATATTTGCCTTTTTCAATATAAGCTGATGCTGGTTGATATTTAGTAGGTGATTTTTCGAAAAAATCTATAATACTGTCTGAGTAAATCAAAATTCTCTCATCATCATAAAGAGTGCTTTTTAGAAAATATCCGGTCATCATACGAAGACTATCATCAGCACTTCTTGATAGTCTTAAAATACTATCTATTACTTTTTCTTTAATGGAAAAATCAGATGAGTCATAATAATAGTCAATAAGCTCGCTAAATTTTGCTTTATCCTCTGTATTTAACTTTTGAGAATATAAACTCGCCTGAATACTAATTGAAACCAGAATAAAAAAACAAAACCTTGTGATTGTGATCATTAGCTATAGAAACCTTGTTAAAAAAGTAACACACAATATATCGTGAATAACCGTAAACAAAATTGTGATTTACCACATTAAAAGTATAGTAAAACCATAATTTTCAAAAATATTTATCTACTTGGTATTACTTTTGTGTTTTCAATATATGAATACAATTCAAGTCATATTTCTAAAGTCCAAAGTCTATATCAATTAGTAGAAAAGACATCAATTATAATTACTGGTGTACAGAAAGATAAAAATTATTACCTCACTAAACCCTATAGATTCGGGCATATATAAAGATACAAATAATTATCAAGAAGTATTGTCTGTATTTTCATCGGAAAATTTATTTGCATTCTATAAATTCCTAAAATCAATGAATAATCACAACTACAGATGATAAAATTTTATTTTTTATACTGTATATAAACTCGTATTGTACGGTTTTATAATCCCTTTTTGAAATCTAAGGTTTTACATTTCTATTTATAACAAAGATTTAATTAAAATAATTCATCCTTTTTCTCGAATTAGTACCTTTTTTCGGGAAAAGGGAATATAACTCCTTGCACCCCTCCTAAAAACTTCACACTTTTGAATTGTTAAAAAGAGTAAACCCAATGTGTGATCGTTGAAAGTTATGTTTGGTTGGTATTCAATCACATTGGGTTTATAAAGTAACCGTAATTAAAAAAGCAACATCCATTTTACATGAAAAAACACTAACACACCTAAAGTAGAGAAAGCTCCTACTAGGTAGAAGCTCTCGTCATTTGTCAGAAAAACAAGCGAATGCCTGTTTTATAAAAACAAATATACTAAAGTTTTAATAAACAGGTCATTATTTACCCAATATGGGATGCTCCCATACACAACCAAGCCGCGAATACCGAAAAGCGAATGAGTAGGTATCATAAAAAACAATTAAAATTTTAGTCATATGAAAACCATTAAACTATGTATTGCCCTCGCAATAATAGCCCTATCAGGAACTATGAGAGCTCAAAAAACACAACCTGCACCTACATTCCCTCCAGAACAAATTAATCAGGTGCAAAGTCAGCTTATTGATGCTATGGTATCTTTTGTTGAATCTGTACGTCCTTTTTATACTGCGGGAGACACCTATCAAGAATTTAAGTTAAAAGTCCTTATAGGAAATCAAACAGCAGCTGCAAAAACAGCTTTACCTATATTACCTCCCGAAGGAGAAGCTATGCTCAGAAAAGCGTACGAATATTTAAGTACTGGGCTAACAGATAGAGGTATTGCTGGAAAAGACAATGGAAAAACTATTGGTGAAGCTGTAATTTTCATGTACAATTACCAAAAGAACAATGGTAGATCATCTATAAGTCCAGATGCTGCATTATTTGGAGGTAACCAAACTATCCTTGATAGTAATCCCATTACAAAGAGTTTAAGAAAGAAATGTAAATGGTGGCAACTATGGTGTCATATTCAAAGTATATTTGGAGAAGAAGTTGGAGATCAAGTCATTGATGCTGTCGGTGATCTTGTAATCGATTTAATCTTGAGCCTATTAAAGAAATAAAATAAATTTCCGCATAGATATTTAAACTATACCTATGCGGTTAAACTATCCATATTATGAAAAAAAAAATCCTGTTTTTTATCATTTTAGCTTCACTTACTAGTTGTAAAAGTACTCTATTCAATCTAGCTTTAGAAAAAATTGGTATTTATGACGACAGTATTAAGTTATCTAAAATTAGTATGGATAAAAAAGATATTATTTTTTTTCCTATGCATCACGTTGGTACAGAATCATTTTATTCAGATGTTAAAAACAAGATAGACTCCTTAAAGGAAAAGAATTTTTATTTCTTCTTTGAATTAGTAAAAGTTACTGAAGATGATACAATTTTAAGAAAATTTAGAAAAATTAGAGGCTTAGCCTATAATCAAAACGGATATACCGACAATATTGATTCTCTCTTTAAAAAGAAGTTTAAATCAAAAAAAGATATTGTTAGCCAACCAACATATAAAAAACTAGGATTAGATTCAATTAACAGTAAAAACACAGATGTTAGCATAGAAGAAATAATTAGCTTTTATGAATCAAAATACGGAGAGATTCAGTTAGAAGATTGTGATTATAAAACTTCACTTTTTCAAGAGTCTATATGTAATGACAAAAAAATGAGTAAAGAAATAAGAGAAGAAATAATGATAGATTTTAGAAATCAAAATATTGTCAAAGAACTTAAACATATCAAGAAAAATAAAATTGCTATCATTTATGGCAAAAATCACATTGTAGGCTTGAAAGAAGTCCTTTTAAAACAAGGCTTTAAAGAAATTCTCTAAAACTTAAAACAACCATATGAAACCAACACTCACCACACTATTCCTAGTGTGCCTATCAAGTATTGCCTATTCACAAGAGCACAGGCTTGAGATTGGAACTAGAACGGGATGTTCAGGAAGAGGCATTTGTAGTATTATAAGCACACCTGACCCAATCAATAAAACAACTAAAAACGCTAACAATGCGTCTATTATTCTGACTGTTGATGGGAGTACCGTTTTAAGAGTGTACAGAGAAAAATTGACACAGGAAGAATTAGACCGAATACTAGGAACGTCTATTCTATCAAAAAGTAAAGAAACCTCAGAATTTATTATGGAAGAAGCCTTGCCCTTACCAGAAGAAATTTCAGCACTAACAGCAACAACACGATCTAAACAAATTCATATCCTGGAAGCAAAAACCTACCCTACTGTGATTACAGAAGAGTATATAGACATCACCATTATAGATCCCGAGAAAAAATAAGAACACTATGAAACTCATCATATACATCACCATTATTCTTTCCTTATGTAGTATTCATAAGAGCTATAGCTTAACAAATACGACAAAAAGCAAAGAGCTTTCTTTAGAAGAGCATATAGCGCAATTATACATCGAATTAGAAACCGTAAAAGTAACCTATCAAGAAAAGTACATCACTATTGCGATTGACCTCTCCAAAGCGAATGCTAGTATTAAAGAAAGTAGCACCAATGATCAAAAGCTGTATTGGTTATTAGAAAAAGACAGACTAAAAGAAGAAAGGGAGCGTCTATTAGGAAATGAGCTATCTGATCTTAGTAAAATACGATACATCAAAGGTCTACAAATTATCAAGATTCTCTACGAGAAAACACTGGCGTTAGATCATCATTTTGCTTCGGTGAGTACGTTTCATGAGATTAATAAAATTGGTAATCCTAACAACTATCCGGAGTTTAAAAATATTAAGGAAACCATAGGTACGAAAGCCGATAAGAAAAAAGGATTTGATCTTACTAAAATCTTAGGAAATAACATCTATGCATCAGTGGCGCATTCTTTTATCTCTTTATTTAATAATGATGGTTCTTCTAGAGCTGAAAAAGAAGAGAGTCTTAAAGACGTAGAATGCATATTAGATTTCACCTTACGCATGCACAATGACTTAAATACGATTTATTTCGAAACGGTTTTTCTGCAAAAAAGTAATGAAAATATCATGACAGAATTACAACAACTCTTTGTGGACTTCACAAAACCTATCAAATACAAAACTCCCTTAGAAGAATGTCGTAACAATGATGACTGGGATAGTGTACGAGAACATTTGGATACATATCTAGCGGCACTTAATGTAGCCCTTGCCGACGACAGCAAACAGTATAAGGCTCATAAAATGCAAATTAACTTAGAATTTCCTATTGATCGTTTATTACAATTTATTACCCAATACAATGCTTTTATAGATCAAGGCGCTAAGTTTTATGAGAAATTCGGAATCATGCTGGATAGTTATGAAAATGAAAAGCAATGCGCTAGTAAGATCCCTGTAGAATACAAAAAGCTCAAAGAAAGTATCGTAGTGGCAATAGATAAGTTCAATACCGCCTATAAACCTGTAGAAATTAACGGAAGTAAAATGAAAGAAGTGCTCTACGGATTGAATGAATACGATTAGTACTAAGAAACACTAAAAACAGTATGGAAACAACAATTATTGAAACAGATTCAAATCTTCTAGTATGGCAATTATTTTTAATAACACTCTTTATTTTTATAGTGTTCGTTATGATAAAACTAATGCTTTTCATAAAAAAAGCATCTCATTACATTGACTTAAAAACAGCATTCTTGAAAGACCGAAAACAGGAGTTATAAAAGTGACATAGACTCAAACTCTCAATACATTTTAAACACATCAAACTTCTTTAAAGCAAAGGAGAAGGGATGTTACAGCCTATTCTTTATGTGCGCATACACCTAAAACCAGGCTTCCCCTTCTCCTTACTATTTATTTGTTGTTAGTTAGGGGGCTGCTTTTACAAACGATAACATGCGCACTAAGGCATTAGGTGTCCCAATGCACTAGCATTCCTATGCCTTGGGTTATCGTTTTAAAAGCAGCATTTCTACTATAAAAATAATGTAATATGAACAGATACACCAAAAGTAATCATTCTATTAGTTAGAAATAAGTATCACCCAACACCCTCCCCTTTTATTTAAAGAACCACCCAGACGTTGAAACCTTATAATACGCTCTTAGCAAAAACAACGCTCTCATTTATTGCGGGGATTTTACTGCATCCTCATATACATATTCCATTATTTTGGTGTATTTTACTCATATTCATTACCTATAGCCTTGTAGGTGTTTGTCATCTTCTTGCCTTTAAAAATGTACAGTGGTCTATTCCTTTTGGGATAGGATTGATCTTCTTATTTACACTGCTAGGAATTGCCAACAAAACACTCAAAGACCCGTTACGATCTGCTCATCATTATACTCATCAAAATGACTCAACCACACATACCTATCTTTTTTCTATTCAAGAAAAGCTAAAACCCAGTGCGTTTCAACATAAATTTATAGTACAACTTCATCAAAAAGACAGTACCCCTACCAAAGGTAAAATACTCCTCTCCATCAATAAAAATAGCGCTCAAACTACTCCGACCATAGGCCGTTGGTATTACGCACGCACCGTGATGACAGCACTTCCTTTTGCAAAAAATCCTTATCAATTTGATTATGGCGCCTATTTGAAAAAAAAGCAAATCTATGGTCAGTTTTTGGTAGATGGAGACCAACTCCTAAAGGCAGCTCAAACCACAGAAAATAGTCGGGTGGTTGCGTTACGCTTTCGCGAAAGCGTTATCAGATCCTTAAGAAAACAGCCATTTTCAAACGAGCAACTGGCTATTATCCAAGCACTACTCCTCGGGCAACGACAAGACATTGATACCGAAATGAGCGATCAATATGCCAGTGCCGGGATGATGCACATTCTCGCGGTTTCTGGACTACACGTAGGGATTTTATTATTGCTACTTAGGTTCATAACACGTCCTATTTCTTATAGAAAATGGCGATGGATCCGATCTGGAATGATTATAGGGCTATTGTGGTGCTTTGCCTTTATCACAGGCCTATCGCCTTCGGTGTTGCGAGCGGTGACTATGTTTAGTTTTTTGGAGCTTGGGAGTTGTTTAGGGGGGAAACGCCGCACCCATGATGCCTTACTTTTCTCTGCCTTTATACTATTAGTCATTGACCCATCGTTACTCTATCAGGTCGGTTTTCAATTGAGTTATTTGGCGGTAATTGCCATCTTATGGTTACAACCATGGTTGTATAATTTTTACAGGCCTAAAAACGATATCCTTGATAAATTATGGGGTATTATTACCGTATCTATAGCCGCACAAGTTGGGGTCTTACCGTTAAGTTTGTTTTACTTTCACCAATTTCCTGGGCTATTTTTAGTTTCAAATATCGTGGTGCTCCCCTTTTTAGGAATCATACTCTCCCTAGGGATTCTCGTGGTAAGCCTTAGTTACTTCGCTGTACTACCTAGTTCTGTAGCTTTGGGATACGGCAAGATCATAGATGGACTCAACTATTTTATTGGTTGGGTCGCTTCCAAAGAAAATTTTGTCATTGATCATATAGCCGTATCATTCCATAGTATGTTGGTAGGATATTTAGTAATCATTACTTTCTTCTACCTACTTAAAAAGTATCAATACAAGAGATTGCTGTTTTTCCTAACCTCCTTGACGCTTGTCTTGAGCATCTATATCTACCAAAAAACACATCGAGAAGCATCACACCTCACGATCTTTCATAAAAATAAAGAGACATTAATCGGCTTGTATACTTCAGATACGTTGGTCATGTATACAGATGATCTCACCGTTGATTATAAGAAGGATAGTCGCATAGAAGCGTATCAAAACACGTTTAGCTTAGACACCATCTATCAACGTAGCATACAAAATTATTTCAGCCTCCAACATAAAAAAACACTTGTTATTGATAGTCTTGGCGTTTACAAAATCAATGGTATTGATCCAAATTACATCTTACTCCGACAGTCGCCAGATATCCATTTAGAACGTCTTATTTCTTTATATCCAAATGCAACTATTATCGCAGACGGATCTAACTACAAAAGTGACATCCTACGTTGGAAGGCTACTTGTCTACATCTAAAAATCCCTTTTCATAGCACGTATGAAAAGGGATTTTTTATAATAAAATAACGGAAAGAAAAGAACCGTATTATTTGCAAATGATAACCCTCTGATTTTGGGGATGCCCCTTATACTTCCACTCCCAAAAGGAAAGGATTAAGGTAAGGGCCTATTTCCCAAATGTATATTTAAAGGCATTTTGATAGTTTTGCCACTTTTCTTGGGTAGTCAAGTCTTTATAATCATCATTAGCAATCATCTTCAGATAAATCTCCAACTGACGAGGTGTTTTATACCCTTCAATGGGTTGGATATAATTTCCTTTTTCATCAAAAAATACAATACTCGGATAGACTCTCACTTTCATGGCTTGTGCAAACTCATGTTGACTATTTCGGCCTCTACGATTAGGATCATGCCTTGGGTTGGTATACACATTATCAAGGTAATTTACTTCTTCAGTGCCTTCCGCATTAAACTTTACGGCATAGTAATGTTCATTGATAAAGTCAGCTACTTCTTTGTTTCCAAATGTATTTCTATCTAATAATTTACAAGGACCACACCAAGTCGTGTAGGCATCTACGATGATTTTTTTAGGATTCTTTTCTTGCGCTGCCAGTGCCTCATCAAATGTCATCCAATGAATCTCTTGTGCTGAGAGTGAACTCACAAAAATCAGCGCAACGATATAGAGTAATTTTTTCATGTATTTTAAAATTTAGAGATTCCGATTACATATGTTTTAAAATTTGTGAGGTTTAAGTATACGCTTTCGCGAAAGCGTACCCTACAAAAACATGGACACATAAAGATCGTGTATCTTCCTTAGGTACTATATTATTTTTCTATGTCTACTTGCTTACGAATCCCTTACAAACAAAAAACGTTCCAAGATAAGGAACGTTTTTATTTTTAGAATCGTATGTTTTATCTGACGCCGTGCATCAGCTTTTTAATCACAGGATATAGTACTGCAGATAATACAGCTAAGCCAACAGCTACGGCTGTTAACAGCCAAAAGAAATAACTAAACCCTTCTGTTTTTGCAATAGATGTAGAGGCTTCTCCAAATACACCTGCAAGTTTCATTCCTATCGCTACAGCAAGGTACCAAACCCCAAACATCATCGCAATCATTCTTCCGGGTACAAGCTTACTTACATAAGAAAGGGCTACAGGAGAAATACAAAGTTCTCCCATGGTATGAAATAGATAGACAAGGATTAACCAAATAATACTCACAGAAGCTGTTTTTGCTCCTGGTGGTATACCTGACGAACCTATCGCTACAAAGGCCATACCGATCCCTAAAAGCCCCATCCCGATAGCATATTTCATGTTTGCATTAGGATTGTACTTACTCTCCCACCATTTGGAGAATAAAGGTGCTAAAATGATAATAAATAAGGAGTTTAAAATCCCGAACCAAGAGGCATCCACTTCTGCAGCATCTTGTGTAAGCTTATCGTATAATCTATAGAGCGCAAGACTCCATACAATCACAAAACTCAAGGCTAAGAAGATATTAGAGAGACTGTATTTTCCAAAGGTTTTAGAGAACAACTTCACCAATACCCACGTAATGACTGTAAGCGGAACAATAGTAATAAGCGTATCTACAATTTTGAAAATTAACCCCGCATTGCCTTCCAATACACGGTCTGTATAATCTCTTGCAAAAATAGTAAGTGAGCCAGGCGCTTGCTCAAATATGGCCCAAAAGAAAATAGTCACAAACGCAAAGAAAACCACTGCAAGCATACGGTCTCTAGTAACGTTAGCGTATTTAGGAATTCGGATGACTAATAAGAGTATAAATAAAATAATAGCGGTAATGATGACTACATGCGAGCCAGCTAAACCAAAGAGTTCAAATCTAAAAAGATCATAGGCTCCTTCTGATATCTTACTAACGGGATCATTGAGAATCCAAGATAATCCAAGCGCTGAAGCGATAACTATTAACAACAACTCAAACTTTGTAAAAGGATTAAGCTGCGTGTCTTCGCCTTCTTGTAAAACGACTGTTTCGTTCTTAACTGGCTTTAGTCCTATTTTTCCAAAAATGTCTTGGGCAAACCAGAATTGTAATAATCCAAATAGCATAAAAATTCCAGCGATTCCAAATCCCCATTCCCATCCTACACGTTCTCCAAAATAACCACATAATAAGATTCCTACAAAAGCGCCTGCATTTACTCCCATGTAAAAAATGGTATACGCACCATCTTTCTTTTGAGGTCTATCTTTATACATCTCTGAGATAATAGAGGTCATGTTAGGCTTAAAAAAACCACTTCCAAACACCAATAAGGTGAGACCTGTGTATATAAAGAAAGGGGTCTCAACCGCCATACAGGCATGGCCGAGTGTCATAAGTAAAGCCCCCACAACTACGGCCCATCGATAGCCTATTTTCTTATCAGCAAAATAACCTCCTAAGAGCGTAGAGAGATATACTAAAGAAACGTAGGTGCCAAAAATAGCATACGCATATTCTTCAGGCCATCCCCAACCTCCTTCAATGACTTTAGCCGTAAAAAACATAATAAGCAATGCACGCATTCCATAATAGGAAAAGCGCTCCCACATTTCTGTAAAGAATAATACAAAAAGCCCTTGCGGATGCCCTATGACAGGGTTTTCAAAAAACTGATCTGTAGCATTTTTAGACATAATACCGGGTTTAGTTATCTGCTAGTTCAAATCCTTCGGCTTCGTCATGTATTTCCCTTTCATTATCCTCTGCTCCATGAGTTAATTTTTTAAGTTTTTTAAGGAAAAGAATTAATAAAATCCCAAAAATAACAGTAAAGAGTGTGATGTATTTAAAAATACTAAACTCAAGAGCGCTTTGTTCTTCTTCCACAAAAAATTTAACCCCATAATCTTTACCGTCTCCTTTATTTGCTTCTACTTTAGCTTTCTCTTCATCTTTTTCAAAAAGAAGCTTTGCATGATATGGGTTTTCTTTTGTTATACTATTTTCCTCTAAGTAAGCTAATAATGTTGCTTTGTCGTCTTTTTCTTCATTACTCGTTAGAGAAAATAAAGGTTTAAGATCTTTGCCTGTCGTATAATCCAAAAATTGCACCTCACCATTTTCTGGATAAATGGTGGATCGTATCTCAAAATTTTTATCTCGATTGATTGCAAAGTCTTCTTTCGTTACTTCTTTTTCGGTATACTCTTCTTTTTCGGTATACGAGTACACTACTTCTTTCGCAGCTGTTAAAGAGCCCGAATACGGTTCTAATTGTGATGACTCTCCTATGGAACCTGCTAATTTGTTACCAAATCCTGTACAAGCAAAATAGATCCCCATCATAATAGAGGCATACTTTACTGGAGCTAATTTTGTAATAAATGATAATGCAACTGGTGACGCACACAATTCTCCAATGGTATGGAAAAGATATGCCATAAAGATCCAAAACATGGCTGCTTTACCAAAAGTCTCTGAAGAAGCCTCTTTAGAAGCAAACATCATAAAAACAAATCCTAATCCCATAATAATGGTTCCTATTGCCATTTTGAATATAGAAGAAGATTCTTTTCCTGATTTTTTTGCCCAAGCCCAAAACCCTGCGATCATAGTTCCAAAGATGATAATATAACCTGCATTTAACGATTGGAATACTGCTGTTGGAATTTCCTGCAACCAATTAGGACCTCCAAATCCAGTAACTCTATTTACTTTAACGTCTGTATAAACGTTCATCAATCCTCCTGCTTGTTCAAAAGCGCCCCAGAACACAATTACAATTAAGAAAGATATCAAGAGTACTACGACACGATCTTTCTCTATTTTTGTTAATGGTTTTTTAGCTGCTTCAGAATTATCTGATGATTTAGACCCTATAAATTCTCCTACACCTACAAGGTATTTGTGTCCCCACATAAAGACAATTTGTCCAAGTAACATTCCTATACCTGCAAGACCAAATCCATAATGCCATCCGTACTTAGATGCAACAACTCCTACTATAATACCTGCAAGAAAAGCTCCTAAATTAATTCCTATATAAAATATAGTAAATCCTTTATCTCTACGTATATCTCCTTGTTTGTATAAGCCACCGACCATCGTTGAAATGTTGGGTTTCAAACAACCTACACCTAATATAATTAAGGCAAGACCTACAAAAAATGCTATTTTATTAGGAATCGCTAAGACACTATGGCCAGCTACAAGAAGAATCCCTCCTAGCATTACTGTTTTTTTCTGTCCTAACCATTTATCAGCAATAATACCGCCTGGTATGGACATCACATACACTAACATCGTATACCAACCATAAAGCCATAAGGCGTCTTTGGTTGTCCAGCCCAAACCGGGGTCATTTGCTGTTGCCGAAGTCGCAATATAAAGCACTAATAAACCTCTCATTCCATAATAGGAGAATCGTTCCCACATTTCTGTAAAAAATAAAACATAAAGCCCTACCGGATGTCCAAATAGTTCTTTTTGATGTGCTGCTTTTGCTGACATATGTATTGTATTAATTAATAATTAGGTTGTTTTGTAATTGGTTGTAATAAATTATAATTTCTCTTTGATGAAATTTGTCATCATGGTATAGAGATGGTATCGTGTATTTCCACCGTAAATTCCGTGGTTTTTATCAGGGTAATTGAAGTAGGTAAACTGCTTATTAGCTTGTACTAGCGCTTCTACGAGTCGTGTAGAATTTTGTACGTGTACGTTGTCATCGCCACTACCATGCACTAGTAGTAGATCTCCTTTCAATTTTTCTACATGACTTAACGGAGAGTTATTGTCGTATCCATTAGGGTTTACCTGAGGGGTTAACATATACCGTTCTGTGTAAACGGTATCATAAAAACGCCATGAGGTTACGGGTGCCACTGCGATAGCCATTTTAAAGGTATCTGCGCCTTGAAAAAGACAATTGGATGCCATAAATCCTCCATAACTCCATCCCCATATTCCAATTCTATCGGCATCTATATAGTCTCTTTTTCCTAATTTTTCTGCGGCAGCTATTTGATCTATTACTTCATATTTCCCTAACTCTTTTTGAGTTACTTTTTTGAAATCACGCCCTTTAAGACCAGTTCCTCTCGGGTCTATACAGACTACAATATACCCTTCTTGCGCTAGCATCTGAAACCACATATCATTGGCACTGTTCCATGAATTTTTTACGGATTGAGATCCTGGCCCTGAATATTGATACATGAAAAGGGGATACTTTTTTGTAGGATCAAAATCTACCGGCTTGATCATATATCCGTTTAAATCTTCGCCATTGATCGCTAACGTAAAAAATTCTTTTGGAGATACGTTATAGCCAGTATAAAGTGTTTTGACCGCTTCATTATCTTTTAAACTTTTAATGAGCGCCCCATTTTTGGCGTCGTGTAGCGTATAACGCCATGGTGTCGCTGCATCACTAAAAGAATTTATAAAATAGGTGAAATCTGCACTGAAATCTGCATTATTTGATCCCGCCGCTACTGCTAATGGTGTTTTATTTTTTCCTTTTAAATCAATAGCATATATACCTCTATTGATAGAACCATTTTCTGTACTTTGATAAAAAATACGCTCAGATACTGGGTCATATCCATAGTACTCTGTAACCTCCCAACGACCAGAGGTGATTTGGTTTTTAAGAGACCCATCTTTGTTGTAGTGATAAATATGGTTCCATCCATCTTTTTCGCTCGTCCAAATAAAGCTATGATCTTCTAGAAATGTTAAGTCATCAGTAACATCTACGTAAGCGGCATCTCTTTCTCTAAATGCTTGTGAAACCTTATCGGTACTTGCATTATAAAAGACAAGCGTTAAATCATTTTGATTTCTATTAAGCGCTTGCACAGAGAGTACATTAGGGTCTTTGGTCCATTGTATTCTCGGAAGGTAATAAGCACCTATATTGCCAAAACTTATTTCTTTAGATTGCACCACATTGGTTCCCGTGAGCGCTTTTCCTAGGCTGTAGATATGTAAACTTACCTTTGCATTTTCTTCTCCTGCCTTAGGATACTTAAAAACAGTTTGCGTCTGGTAAAGTTTATCCCCATATATATCCATAGAAAATTCAGGGACATTGGTTTCATCAAAACGGATATACGCAATACGTTCTCCGTCTGCACTCCAATCAAAAGCGCGTACAAAGCCAAACTCTTCTTCATACACCCAATCGGTAATTCCGTTGATGATGCTATTTTTCTTACCGTCAAATGTAAATTGATTGGTTTCGTTTTTCTCAATATCAAAAACAAATAGGTTGTTATTTTTTCCGTAAGCAATTTTAGTTCCGTCTGGTGAAAACGTAGGCTCTTGAATAAGATCGTCAGATACTTTGGTTAGCTTTCGCGAAAGCAAATCATACACATAAAACTCTCCGAGTTTAGAGCGTCTAAAAACGGACTTAAGCTGGGTAGAGAGCAAGACCTTTTGTTCGTCTGAGCTAAACTCATAACCTATAAAGTAATCGAGTCCATCAATCGCTGCCGTGCTTACTGCCGTACGGACTTTCTGACCACTTTCATAATCATAGATATCTACAGATTTAATACCATTATCTCCATCGTAATTTTGCACAGCATATTCTTTTCCATTTGCCATGGAGTGCAATGCCTGTAAACGCTCTGTAGCAAAGGTGTTCTTTTTCCATATATCGGCTAAGGTAATCGCTTTATTTTGCGCAGTAATAGTGGGGGTTGCCAAAAGAAATAAGGCAATCATAAAAGTATAAATTCTCATAAAAATCGTACGATTTTAGTAAAGGTTTCCCAATTTTACTAAAAAAAGATCAGAAAACCCCCGATTTGGTGTTAAATACCATCAAATTGTTAAGAAAAAAATATCCTTAAAAACAATAGATAAAATTCGTTTATGAACTTTCTACCTATCTTTGTGATGACTACAAACCCATTAGAATGACCAAAAAAATAGCAGGTTTTTCAAAACTCTCTAAACTAGAAAAAATTAACTGGTTAACACACACCTACTTTTCTGGAAAAGAAGAAGCAAACCAACTACTCAAAACCTATTGGAATTCAGATCAGAAATTGCAACAATTACACGACGAATTCATAGAAAATACCGTCACCAATTATTATTTGCCACTTGGGGTTGCTCCTAATTTTGTGATTAATGACACATATTACGCCATTCCAATGGCTATAGAAGAAAGTTCTGTCGTTGCTGCTGCTAGTAAAGCTGCCAAATTTTGGGAAGAACGTGGTGGCTTTAAAACAACAGTTCTTGGAACAACCAAAATAGGGCAAGTACACTTTATATATAACGGTGATTTTGATCATTTACAGGCATTTTTTAAGGATATACAACCTACCCTCTTAAAAGACGCAAAGTCTATAACGGCTAATATGGAGAAAAGAGGCGGCGGGATTCTCAATATTGAACTCATTGATAAAACGGACGCCTTGGATAACTATTACCAATTGCATTGCTCCTTTGAGACCTTAGATGCTATGGGTGCCAATTTTATCAATAGCTGTTTAGAGCAGTTTGCACAGAGTTTTAAAAATGGGTTTGATGCAGATATACGCTTTCGCGAAAGCGAACTCAACATCATTATGAGCATCTTGTCAAACTATGTTCCCAATTGCGTTGTAAGAGCCGAAGTAAGTTGTCCTGTTGAAGACCTTACCGAAAAAGGGATTGATGGAGAGGAGTTTGCCACAAAATTTGCGCAAGCCATCGCTATTGCCGAAGTAGAACCTTACCGTGCAGTAACACATAATAAAGGAATTATGAATGGTATAGACGCGGTTGTACTAGCTACTGGAAATGATTTTAGAGCCATCGAAGCGGGGATTCATGCTTATGCCTCAAAAGATGGATTGTACAAAAGCCTTACGCACGTAAGCATTGAGAATGGCATCTTTAGATTTTGGATGGATATTCCGCTAGCTGTAGGAACGGTTGGGGGTCTTACAAAATTACACCCGCTTGTTAAATGGTGTTTTGAATTACTACAGCATCCTAACGCAAAAGAGTTGATGCAGATTATTGCTGTAGCGGGTCTAGCGCAAAATTTTGCCGCTGTAAAATCACTTACTACAACAGGAATACAGCAGGGACACATGAAAATGCACCTGATGAATATCTTAAATCAATTTGAAGCAAACCCTACAGAAAAAGACAAAGCGATTACCCATTTTAAAACACATCCCGTTACACATAGTGCGGTGGTGAGTTTTATAGAAAAAATAAGATCCTAAATGCTTTCTTTTTACAGTCACGGAAAATTACTAATAACAAGTGAATACCTAGTGCTTGATGGGGCAGTTTCACTCGCAATCCCTACAAAACTAGGGCAATCTTTGACGGTTACAAAAAATAACACTTCAAAGCTGGAGTGGACGAGTGTTTTGCATGATCATACACCTTGGTTTGAAACAGAAATCAATGTACCCATACGATCTAATACCGCGTCTGATGATCCGATTATTCAAAGACTACATGAGATCCTCACAGCTGCTCAAGTATTGAATCCAGAGTTTTTACAAGGAGATCAAGGATATGAGGTTATAAGCACTTTAGAGTTCCCTAGAGATTGGGGACTGGGCTCCTCTTCTACCCTCATTGCTAATATTGCACAATGGGCAGAGGTTAATCCTTACGAGTTACTCAAAAAAACATTTGGCGGCAGCGGGTATGATATTGCCTGCGCTTCTTCACACACACCAATCACATATACCAATAAAGGGACAAGCCCCATCGTAAATTCGGTGATATTTGATCCAGTTTTTAAAGAACAGCTCTTCTTTATTCACCTCAATAAAAAACAAAACAGTAGAGATAGTATTTCTCATTACAGAAATCTTGATACCACAGAAAGAGAACATCATATCAAAGAATTCACATCACTTACCAAAGAAATTATTGCGTCGCAAGATTCCCTTAACAGGTTTGAAAATTTGCTCCTAACACACGAATCCCAATTATCCGGAATCCTACAAACACCTACCATTAAAGAGCAACTATTTTCTGACTATCCAAACACTATCAAAAGCCTTGGAGGCTGGGGTGGTGATTTTATACTTGCTACTGGCACTACAGAAGACATGAAATATTTTAAAGAAAAGGGCTTTCACACCATTATTCCCTATTCAGAAATGCTGTTAGGTTAGATATTAGCAACATGAGATTTAAAACAAACGCATAAAAAAAGGATCACAGCTGTGATCCTTTTTTTTATGATTGAGTGGTCATTCTTACTAGTAGAATGTACCTCTGTTATCTTCAATTTCTGCAGCTTCCTTAAGCGCCTCTATTACTTTGGCTGTAACACCAGCTCTCGCTTTTTGTGTTTGTTGTGCAGCATAACTACCATAGTTTTCTAAAGCGGGTGCTTCTGTCTTCTTAGTGACTTTAATTACATACACCCCTCTTTCTCCTTCAATAGGTTCAGAGATATCACCTTCTTTAAGACCAAATGCAACACCTACCACTTTAGGCTCATCACCAGCCCCAGCAATGTTAGGACTTGTCATATTAAGTGCTCCTGAGGTTTTTACTGTTTGGCTTTGATTTTTAGCTATAGCATCTAACGTTGTTCCTGTAATTTTTGATGTAATCTGAGCTGCTTTCTTTTCTTTACGTACTTTAGGAATCACGTTTGCAGATACATCTTCAGCACGTTGTAGGCCTTTTTCTACTTTACGCGTAAGTTGCGCTACAATATATCCATTATTCACTTGGAAACGTTTTACATCTCCCTTTTTTACATCTTCTTCAAAAGCCCATTGCACGATCGTACGTTGAGCGCCTTGACCAGGTAAGTTCTCATCCATTCTACCTATATTATTAACAGGACGAACGGCATATGCATTTTCTTTTGCGATAGCTTCAAAATCTCCATTTCCAACGGCTATTTCAAATTTTTGTGTTTGTGTATACACATCTGATATGGTTTTATCAGAAGGCACAATCTCTTTTGCTAAACTTGCTATTTTTAATGCTTTTTGAAAATTCTTTTGCTCTGTTACCTCTATAACGTGATATCCAAAATCTGTTTTTACTACATCCATAGAACCTTTTGAATTATCTACGATGTAATCTCTAAATTCAGCAGCGAATAAATTCGGGTTTTGAAAACCTAAATCACCTCCAGTTTCTTTATTTGATGAATCTGATGAGAATTGAGAAGCTAATTCATCAAATTTGCTTTTATCTCTCTTAACAACTGTTAATATACTATCTGCAAGATTTTTTGCCTCCTCTTCAGTACGAGTCTCAGAAGAACGTAATGCACCTTGATATGACAATAAGATATGACGTGATTGAACAGAATCTGGCATTTGACGTGTTTCTACGATACGATCTAATTTCATATAGCGACCGTCTTTATAGGGTCCATATATAGCTCCTTCCTCTAATTTAGAAAGCGTATCTCTAACAATTCCCGCAAGATCTTTTTTAAACACAAAACGATCAGCAAACGGTAAATCAGAATTTTCAGAAAGGAATTCGCTTAAATCTGTAGCGACTCTAAATCCTGGAAGTGTATCATTAATCTGAGTAGATCTATTATATGATACTAGCTCATCACTAAGGTAGCGCATCATAGATTCTTTAAGTGCATTCTCGTCTTCAAGTGTTGCTTTTTCTTCAAACTTCACAAAACGGATATTACGTGTTGCCTCCGTTTGAAACTCTTCCTTGTGAGCGTTGATATAGTTTTGTATTTCAGACTCAGTAACCGCAATGTCTTCATCAGGAACACTTGCATACGGCACTTGTACATATTGAATATCAACGGAGTTCCCATCAAGCCTGTAAGCAACTTCCCCGTCTTTAAGAGTAGCCCCTAACCCTGCTTTTACAAGGTTATAATAAACTTCTTGCTTTTCTGTATTGGCAAGTGATTCTTCAAAAGTAAGCCACCCTTGAAAATCGCTAGGATTTTTACTGCTCTTTAGTGTAGCAATAAATTCTTGCATTTTTGCTTCACTGAAGAAACCATCCGCATCTTGAAATCTAGCATCATCTTGTAAAGCATTCTTAAGAAGGCCTGCTAGACGATCTTTTCCGATACGAACACCTAACTCTTCATACTGCCCTTCTAGAACCATACGATTCACTTCTTGATCCCAAACAGCATTTACAGCTCGTGTCGTTGTACCAGAGGCACCAAAATTACGCACCTGCTGCTCTACTTTAAGATCAAATTCTTTTCTGTCTAAATCTTCGCCATTAATCGTTGCTACACGATTTTGCTTTGAAGAGTCTGCCCCTCCATTTCTAAATACGTCTGCAAGCACAAAAGAAAAAAGTGCTAATGCAATAATGAGTATTAAAAATAGTGATCGTTGTCTTATTTTATTTAAAATTGCCATCTGTCCTAAGTTAATTCTACAATAGTGCGCGAAAATACCATTTTCTTATAAAATAAAAAATAAAAAGATGATAGGATTTACTCTTCAATTGGGCGTATCTCAATAAGCTCGATTTTTGTACTGGAAGTCTCAAGAATATGAATTTGAAAATTCTCTATGATTATGGTCTCCCCAACGGCTGGAATCTCTTCTGTATGACTCACAACAAGCCCACCCAGTGTCTCATAATTTTCACTTTCAGGAAGATTTAATTTATAGATTTCATTTAAATAGTCTACTTCTAAACGAGCAGAAAGAAGATAATACCCCTCCTTTGTGATTTCTTCTTTTAAATCTACAGAATCATGTTCGTCTTGAATTTCACCAAAAAGCTCTTCTATAATATCTTCTACGGTCATCATTCCACTAGTCCCCCCATACTCGTCTATGACTACGGCGATGCTTTTTCTTTTCTTAGTGAGTACATTAAGCACATCCTTCACTAGCATTGTCTCAGGAACATAGATCACAGGCATCAAAACACTACTAATTGTTTTGGGTTTTTTAAATAGTGCAAATGAATGCACATAGCCAACAATATCATCAATAGTTCCTTTGTATACCAATATCTTAGAAAGGCCTGATTCAATAAAAATAGATGAAAGCTTTGCTGGGGTTGTATTTTCTTCTACTGCAATAATCTCTGTACGAGGGATCATGACCTCCCGAGACTTTACTTCTGAAAACTCTAGCGCATTTTGAAAAATTTGAATTTCAGTATCAATATCTTCATGTTCTGAAACAGATTCCATTTGTTCAGAAATATAATTACCTAACTCTACCTTAGAGAACGCTAATTGTACCTCATCGCCATCTGTTTTAAAAACATATTTAAGAACCATATCTGAAATCCAGATAACAAACGAGCTTAAAAAGCTAAAGATTACATAAAAAAAATAGGCAGGGATCGCAAAAAACTTCAACAGCTTATTCGCATAAATCTGAAAAAACACCTTTGGTAAAAATTCTGCAGTCAGAAGGATAATAATGGTCGAGATAATCGTCTGACTTAACAAACTAAATTCTGAAACAAAGTTAGAGAGCCATTGTAAGTTTTCGCCGAAAGGCACCCCTTCTAACCAATGTTGCAGTACGTCTCCCATATAATAACCATACACAACTAAAGCAATATTATTGCCTAATAGCATGGTTGCTATAAATTTGGAAGGTTTTTTGGTAAGACGGGTAAGAATTTTAGATATAAAATCGTTTTGCTTTTTTTCAATTTCGATATGAATCTTATTTGCCGATATATAGGCAATTTCCATACCTGAAAAAAAAGCAGAAAGAATGAGCGAAATACAAATAACCGCTATACTACTTTCTATAGCTACCATTTATGATTGGTTTCTTTTTTCAAACTTTTTCCTAAAATATCTTCTAAAAAAAAACACTCCTATACTTACCACTGTAAAAAATAGGAATAAATAAGCCCTACTTCTATCTATATTCCATTGGGAAAAGGTCTCATAAGCAGCTAATACTGCAATAATCACATAAACCCATTCCGTATATTTTGCAAATCGAATCATTCTTCTTCTTTGGTTTCTTTTACGTATTGTTTACTTACGTTGTTTAAAGATACAAAATTTGTAAAGTCTTTGTTTGAATCAAATAGATCTCCTTCATTACGAGATCCGTCAGCTGTAATGAGTGTATAGGGTTGATCTGTAAATATCCAATTATTAGTTTGATCCCAATATAATTGTTCTGCCTTTAAAGTAACCGAATCACTCGTAAAGAGTATTACATCTTGGCGCAAATCTATGAGACTGGTATTTTTATACTGTATTGCATATTTTGACGTAATGATATTTTCTTTTCCTTGATCATCAATAAAAACGACTTCTACACCTTCAGGAAACTCATTATAAGGAAAACTAGCATTACTAAAATCTTTGAGTAATGGGGTTTTAAGATGCGCTGTTACTTTACCTGAATCTACATACTTTAGGTTAATTCCGGTTCCTTCTGCAATCGCCGCATCTGATTTGATCCGCATTTTACGAATTTCCTCACCTTTACCTTTACAACTAAAACACAAAGTCACAGCAAAAGCTGTGACTAAGTATACGATATATGTACTCGTTTTTCTTTTCATTATAGATTAGGAACTCTTATACTCGATCCTATCCAACATCCTATGCTCACCGTTTTACCTCCCATGTTTCCATTAAAGATCATCGCTTTGTCTGGAGCCTTTCCTCTGTAGGACTCTGCTGTTGCATTGGCATTTTTAGCTAAAGATGGACTAACACGACCAGCACGCTCCGCTGTATTTGCAGCTAACCAGTATACTGCTCTTTTATTAAATAAGTTGTCTCCACAGTTATTTGCACTATTAGCATACATAGCTGCTATTCTTAAGTAACATTTACCCATAGAAGGAGACTCTGCTAATGCTTTATTATAAAGACCTCTTGCCTTTCCATAACTTCCGCTTCTTCTCGCTTTTTCTGCAAGTCTGTAATAAGCATCGGCTCTTTCTTTAGGATCTGTTTCAAGATCGATAGATTGCTGATAGTAATCTCTAGCTCCAGCATCATCACCTTTCTTCTCAGCAAGAATTCCTAAATACTTTGCTGTCTTTGCAGAAGGCTCAAGATTGTGTAATTGTGTTACTAATTTTTGGAATAAGTCTGAGTCTGTACAATCTTTACCTGCAAGACGTCCAGCTGCTTTACGTATCCAATTAATATCACTTTTATTTTCTTCGTATCCTTTGTTGTATAAAGGGATTAAGTTCTCACAATTTCCTAAAACTCCCATTGTTGCGTCTGTATTAGTCCCAAAAATGGCAAATGCTTTAAGATTTGTTCCATACCCTTTTTTTCTTCTTGTTTCTTTTGATGTAAGCGCTGTTCCTGACTCTTCTTTATCCAATAGTTTTTGAAGTTTAGAATCAAGCTTTGTTGCTTCTACATTAAGCTTTTCTTGCGTTTCATCATACAGGTCGAATACATCCTGAAGAGGCAATAAGTTTTCTTTATATAAATCTACGGCTAGTTTAAATCGTGTATAAATACTTTTTGGACTACTAATAGATGTTGCATCTTTAGCAAACGCTGCATTAAATGCATCATATTGAGATTTCTTTGTACCTATCTTATTATCAAAAAGGATTTGCGCTTGATCAGCAGCATTTCCTCCTGTAGGAGTTTTTGCTGGAAAATATTGCTCACGTTGCTTTAGAAACGCAATAAGATCCTGAGCTACAGCTGTTTTTTGTGCTCCAGTTGCTTTTTTAAGATCTGCTTTTAAAAGACGCTCTCCATATTGATACAAAGCAAGTGACCAACTAGGACACTCCTTTCTTAGTTTTTCAAAAGATGGTCTAGCAGCTTCATAGTTTTTAACTTTTGCAGCTTCTACAAAAATAGACCCCGTAGTAATACACTCCTCGCTTATTTGTTGAGCATTTAGGTTTGAAGTTACAGTCATCATCGCTATGATTGCTGCAAAAAGTGTAGTTAGTTTAGTTTTCATAATCTAGTTTTTATGCTATTAATTAAATTTACTTTGGAGAAACCAAATATCATTCAGAGATAAACTAACTCCTGCATTAAAGAAGTTTTCTTGAACCAATCCTGAATTTGTTGTCCCTCGCTGTCCGAACTCAAAAGTAAAATTAATATTATTTAATGTTCGTCCTGCTGGCAAACCAAGTCCAAAAGATATGCCAAACTCGTTTATATCTTCATTAGCTATCACAATACCGCTTTGTTCATACCTAAATCCCGCACGATAAGTGACTCTCTGTAAGTAACTTGACACAGAATTATACTTTGGAATATAAAATCCTCCTGCTCGAAATTGGGTCGCATCTTCAAATCGCACATCTTCTAACTCAAATCCTCTATTAGTAAAAGTACTATTTTTTTGATTTGTATACTCTACACCAAAAAACCATTTATCAGGCTCGCCCAATCCTGCACCTACGGTTACAGAAGAAGGAAAATCAAAGTTAGTATCTCCTACTGGAACGTCAACGACATCTATATCTTGTACTAAACCTAAGTTATTAAATATAACCGAAGACACCTGTCGTTCATTTTGAGATTGCACTTCTGTAGATGGCACATATTTAACAGAACTGCGAAGTTCTAGCTTATCTGTGATCATGCGATCATATTGTGCTCCAAATTCCAGCGTAAAACCTAATATATCAGAACGATTGCGTTCACGTGTCCCTAGTTCTGCGCCTTCTACACTACGAAGTGTCTCGTTTTGAATATTTCCAAAATTATAATTGGCACTTGCACCAAGATAAAGACCTTTTGTCACCTCATAACCTCCAGACAAAAATACACGATTCACACCGCCTTGACCTGAAAAGGTATTGGTTATTTCATCATCGCTATCACTAAGGTCATATCCTACTGATGTAAGAGGAACAAGTCCAAAACTCACCCCTGCTCTTTTTGTAATTGGAAAGCTAAGCGCTAGGTAATCTATAGTACTTATAGACGTATTATCTTCATTAACCCCATCCTTCAAGGTTACTTCAGTGTGACTTCCTCCCACTGTAAACGTAACAAATCGCAAACGCCCTAATTGGGCAGGATTTAATAAATTAAGGTGTAAACTATCACTATAAAGCCCCATACCTCCCATGGCACGAGCTTCATAAGTCCCTCTAAATTGTTGTGTCCCTATACCATAAAAGGAGTAAGGAGATGCAGTACCACCTTCCTGTCCATAGGTACTTCCAGCTATCACAAGCATTACTGCAATAATTATTTTTTTAATCATTCGTTCGTCTTAATATATAATTTAAGCCCTCCATCAAAAAATTAGAGTGCGCAAAGATGCTATTTTTTAATCGTTTTGACAAGATTTCTGCATCTCCTCCTGTTAAAATAACGGTATCTACGTTAAAATCACTTTGATATTCATCTATTATTCCATCAATTTCTTTTATAATCCCTATCATAACACCAGAATGAATTGCAGTTTCTGTTTGATCTCCTACCATAGTTTCTGGCATCTGCGCTTCCAACAAAGGAAGATTTGCCGTGAGATTATGTAATGCCTGATATCGCAATTGAATCCCTGGTGATATAGCGCCTCCTTTATAATGTCCATTTGCATTTATAAAATCGTAGGTAATACAAGTTCCTGCGTCTATGATCAATCCATTTTTTCTTGGGTACGCTTTCGCGAAAGCGGCCACCAGCGCCATCCTATCCACCCCTAAGGTTTCTGGAGTCGCATACTCATTTATAAAAGGAAGTGGTGTGGTATGAGATAATAATACCGTAGGGAATCGAAGTTGGACAGATCGCGATTGCTCTTTTGACAACCTCCCTACCGAGGAGATAATAGCCTTCTTGATAGGATAATCTCCAATAAATTCCCCAAGATTTTCTACAAAATGAGTCAATGAAGTTGTCATTTTGGCGATCATCTGATCCCCGTCAAAAACAGCCATCTTGATTCTAGTATTTCCTACATCTATAATAAGTTGCATAAACTAAAGTAAGGTGCCAAAAATACAAATTGAAAAATACTACCCTGTTAACAGAATTGTAAAAGAGTGAAAGGTTTTACAAATTGGCAGGTAGTTAACAAAAATTAAAGGTTATTAACATGCTTGAAGAGTTTGTGTAGGTCTGGATGTCATTTTTTAGTAAGTTTGTAAACAAATGTAGATAAGTTACACAACAACAACAAGGCTATTAATTTCATAATCAAAGGGATATAAGAGACATTTGTCTTATTATAAATAACATAAACCCCCCAATATTATGGAAAAAGTAATTCTAGTAATTGCATTTGCTATTGCTGTTCTTGTAGGCACTACTACGAACTCAACCCCAAATGAATCAAAAATCAAAAAAGAGACGTACGAAATCCCAATTAACGGGTAGAAAAAGACGGCTTATTATCGGAGGTGTCATTGCATTTTTACTTGCTATGACACCTTTTCTATTTTATCTTTACAAGTATGCCCCGGATAATAGCAAAACATGGGAAACTGTAATTTTTACATTTGAAACTAAAAGTTTTAGTAATGCCCAAAACTTCATACACGCATTATTCACTAAAATAACATTTGTGATGATCACATCCCTTTGGTTTGTCACTTCTAAACATTGGTGGAAATGGGCCATACTCATTCCATTAACCATGTTTCTTTTTCAACTATTAAGCGTTATTAATTATCAAGAAGATTATTTTGATGATTTTGATTTTTGGTACTCGCTAGTCATCATCATGCCCATCATTGTATTTCTTGTATGGATCAGTAATGAGTTTAATAAAATTATAGGAGATCTTGATCTAAAGGACGAGATAGAAGAAGAATTAGAAAATTACAATAAGAAGTGAATCGAAAAATAACGACACTAAAAACCCCTAATCTACTTCTGGCGGTCTCCCTTTAAGGCGTTTTTCTATTTTGCGTTTTTTTTCTGTAATACGCTTCATCATATCCATTAATACAGGATCTTTTGTTTCCTTGTAAATTTCATTAAGCGCTAAGACAAGGCGTTTTGCTTCTCTTGATGCTACCACCCTATCACTTGTAGACATATTGCTCATTTTAGCATTTTCAAAAGCAACAGCTTCTTCTAGTAGGTCCATACTACATCTATTTAGGTAGTATAAATATAGGAAAGAAGTTTTATAAAAAATAAAAATGTAAAACAAAAAACCCGATCAAATGATCGGGTTTTTATGTGGTACCTCCAGGAATCGAACCAGGGACACACGGATTTTCAGTCCGTTGCTCTACCAACTGAGCTAAGGTACCTCGCTAATGCGGGTGCAAATATATAACCTTATTTAAATATGAACAACAACTTTTTTAATAAAAATTAATCTTCCTTATTATTTTTAATTTACAAACACACAAAATCAATCATTTAACACCTCAAATTTGTAAATAAAACCATTTATTTAAATTTACTGTAAGTAATTGGACAGAAGTTCGATTAATTATACTTTAGCCTTCAGCAATCAAACATACTATGGCAGATCAATATTACGACCCAAAAGATCTTAGAAAATTTGGAAAAATTACAGAGTGGAGTGAAGAATTAGGAACAAAATTTTTCGATTATTATGGTAAAGTCTTCGAAGAAGGCGCCCTAACAGCTCGAGAAAAATCTCTAATAGCCCTAGCCGTAGCACATACTGAACAATGCCCTTATTGTATTGACGCCTATACAAAAGATGGCTTGCAAAAAGGAATCACCAAAGAAGAAATGATGGAAGCGGTCCATGTAGGGGCTGCCATAAAGAGTGGCGCTACATTAGTGCATGGCGTGATGATGATGAATAAAGTAAACAAGTTAGATGGGTAAGGATAGCTTTCGCGAAATCGAGGCACGAGACCTGCCTGCCGGCAGGCAAGTTCACAACCACTGGGAGAGCAAAGCGTTAAAGCTAAAAAACAAAAAATAAGAAACCCGCCAACGCGGATATTGAATATGGGAGCAACAAAGTCACTTCAAAAAAGCAATAACGAACTAGCAAATGCAAATCGCCAGTTAGAAATACTTTCCAACGGTATTTTTAAAAATGGAGAATTACCCACATTTGCAAAAAAAATAAAGGAAACAAATCAGTTTCCGTTACGCCCTCGCACACTAGAAATCCTACAAATTAACGTAGGCTATATGTGTAATCAAGTTTGTGATCACTGCCACGTTGATGCAGGACCTGATCGTAAAGAAATCATGACGTGGGAAACGATGGAATTGTGTTTAGATGTGATACGAAATACAGGCGCCCACACATTAGACCTTACCGGAGGAGCACCAGAAATGAATCCGCATTTTAGACGTTTTGTAGAAGAAGCAAGCAAAGCAGGGATCAAAGATTTTATTGTTCGCAGTAACCTGACGATCATCAGAGCTAATAAAAAATACTACGACCTGCCTGAGTTTTTCAAAAAACACAATGTACACGTAATTTCCTCAATGCCTCACTGGACCAAAGGAAAAACAGATAAACAACGTGGAGATGGTGTTTTTGACAAATCCATCAAAGCCTTACAAGAACTCAATGCTGTTGGTTACGGGATGCCAGATAGTGATTTACGACTTGACTTGGTGTATAACCCATCGGGTGCATTTTTACCAGGGGATCAAGCCAGTATGGAAAAAGACTTTAAAAAAGCATTGATGGAAGATTTTGGAATCCAGTTCCATAATTTATTTGCCATCACCAACCTCCCTATCGCTCGATTTTTAGATTATCTGATTGCTTCAGAAAATTATGAGGACTATATGTACCAACTTGTAGAAGCCTACAACCCAATGGCTGTTGCCAATGTAATGTGTACCAATACGATTTCTATAAGCTGGGATGGCTGGTTATATGATTGTGATTTTAACCAAATGTTAGGCCTTAAAGTCAATTCAAAAATCAAACATATCGCTGATTATAATGAAGAAGTTTTAAATAATCGCGATATTGTCATCTCTCAACATTGCTATGGCTGTACCGCTGGTGCTGGAAGTAGCTGTCAAGGAACTGTAGCGTAATCATTGTGAACCTTAAAAAAACCGCCATATTATTATTTGCTCAATCTGCTCAAAAAGAAGCAGCAAATAAACCATTTAAAAATGCTACGCGGCTTTTCACACAATTAAACAACCACACGATAGCTATTGCCAAAAAAAGTAAACTCCCTTATTTCAGATGTACAGAAGCGCAACAAATAGGAACTACTTTTGGAGAACGGTTAACCAATGCTATACAATCCATTTACGACAAAGGGTATGATCATGTCATCACAATAGGAAATGACACCCCGCATTTACAAACACATCATATTCTTGATACCGCAAAAAAATTAGAAACCCATTCACTGGTTTTAGGGCCCTCAAAAGATGGAGGCTTTTACCTCATAGGATTGCATAAATCACAATTTAATCCTGCCCTATTTTTACAATTACCCTGGCAATCCCAAACACTCACAAAACAACTTTTAATTGCATATTCCCTAAAAGAAGAAAAAACACAAACACATCTTCTTGAAACCCTAGAGGATATTGATATCACTACAGATATTAAAGCCATTTTAAAAGGACTTCGCGCATTAAACAATCACATTATACAACAGCTACTTGAAGCTATTGTTTTTATAAAAACCACTGTTTATACACAAAAGATTCTCTTTATTGATTCATTTTCTAGACACGTCTATCACAACAAGGGCTCCCCTACTTTTCTTCCTCTTTAAAATCACATACGGCAAGTACGTATGTTATTGCTTATGCCATAAGCAATAAGGTCGACATCATTATACATAAAACGCAGGCTTTCTAAAAAAAACTGCACAACACTAGAAATTATTACTAGATGAAAATACTCGGTATTATCTTCTTTTTTATCATATCTCCTATGTTAGGGCAGGAATCTATTGATCTTGCATTAGAAAAGTACAACAAGGAATCTGTCCCCTATATTTCGGTAGAGGAGCTTCATAAAAACAAGGAAAAATATCTCATCCTAGACACCCGTAAAAAAGAAGAATATAACGTGAGTCATATTCCTACTGCCTTTTGGAGTGGTGAGCTATTGGAGGAGTCCGCTTTCGCGAAAGCGTACCCAGACAAATCACAACCTATCGTCGTGTATTGCTCTATTGGCGTTCGTTCAGAAAAATTTGGCGAAAGCCTACAAAACGCAGGCTATAAAAATGTGTATAATTTATACGGAAGTATTTTTAGTTGGAAAGACAAAGGATACACTGTTTTAAATAAAAAAGAAAACCCATCAGATAGTATACACGTATATAGTAAAGCATGGTCAAAATATGTAAAAACAGGCATTAAAGTATATTAAGATGGCTATAGAAAACAAAGACAACTTACTTCTTATTTTTACCCGAAACCCAGCGTTAGGCAAAGTAAAAACACGTCTAGCTCAAGGGGTCGGAGAAGAAAACGCACTTACCATCTACAAGATATTATTACAACACACACATGATGTCGTTGTAAACGTATCTAGTAAAAAAAGAGTGGGGTATTCTGTTAAGGTGCGAGAAAATGACATCTGGGAATCTTCGCTTTTTGAGAAGTTTCAACAAGTAGGAAAAGATCTAGGACAACGCATGGAGCATGCCTTTTCCGAGGCATTTTCTGATGGATATAAAAAAGTTGTCATTATCGGGAGTGATCTCTATGATTTACAACCACAACACTTGGAGCAAGCCTTTGAGGCATTAACATCACATGATGCGGTTATTGGTCCTGCAAAAGACGGAGGCTATTATTTATTAGGCATGCGATTGTTGATCCCTGAGGTGTTTAAAAACAAATCATGGGGTAGCGATACCGTACTTGAGAAAACACTAGAAAATTTAAAACCACACTGTATCCAGACCTTGGAAGAGCTCAATGATATTGACTTTGCCGAAGATTTAGAACCGTATCCAGAATTTACGAAATACACCATAACAATTTAAAACTACACTTATGAAAAAAATTACTATTATTCTTATTGCCTTACTAGGGATCACAACAATCACACAAGCACAATGTTTTAGAGAAGGAACGCTCGCCGCCGTAGATGATCCTGAGGATTATCCTGTAGAAGGAACCGCTTTTTTAAGATTTGAAACAGACGGAACAAAGCAGGTAATCTTTGCAGATGATTTTGCTACCGTACAAGGAATCGAATTGCGCGTATTTTTATCTACGACAGAACGACTCAATCAAGGCGGAACAGAATTACAAGTGACTACAGAGCCGTTACAAGATGATAATGGAGGACAAGACATGAACGATCCTATTACAGGAATGAAAACCTTTGACGTTCCTGACAGTGTAAACCTTGGTGATTTCTCATACATTATTATACAGTGTGTACAAGCAGATGTATTGTGGGGTCGTACCACATTAGGACAAAATGAAGGAGCAGATTGCGCAACACTCGCTGTTGAAAACAACGCATTTGATACGATGAGCATTACGCCAAATCCTATGAGAGACCAATTCTCAATTGCTGGATTAACAAACCAAGAGGCTGAAATAGCGATCTTTGACATCCTAGGAAAGCGTGTTTATACGCAACAACAAGTAACCAACCAAACGATCCATATTCCTTCATTAAGAGCAGGTATGTATATCATGACGATCTCTTCAGGAGGTCAAAAAACAACTAGAAAACTAATTGTTCAGTAACTATATAGTATGATAAAAATTATTCAAGAGACTACAGAATATCTTAAAAGCAAAGGATTTGACCATCCAGAAATAGGCATTATTCTAGGCACAGGATTAGGTCAATTATTAGATAAAATAGACATTACTAAAGAAGTAAGTTATAATCATATTCCTAATTTCCCAACAGCCACGGTTGAGTTTCATACAGGAAAATTAATTTACGGAACCCTAGAAGGTAAAAAAGTGATCGTGATGCAAGGGCGTTTTCATTTGTATGAGGGCTACTCCCTAACTGATGTGACTTTCCCTGTGCGTATCATGCATGCATTGGGCATCAAAAAATTATTGGTATCTAACGCTGCCGGAGCTGTCAACCTCAACTTTAAAAAAGGTGATTTAATGCTTATTGACGATCATATCAATTTACAAGGAGGATCTCCGCTTGCATTTAAAGGAGTCGAAAAGTTAGGCGAACGTTTTACAGATATGAGCGCCCCTTATGATACTGTCATGAATAATTCCTTAGAGAACATCGCTATCTCAAACGGAATCAAATTACATAAAGGTGTATATGCATCGGTGGTAGGACCTCAACTAGAAACAAGAGCTGAATATAGATATCTCAAAATTATAGGAGCCGATGCTGTAGGAATGAGTACCGTTCCTGAAATTATTGTTGCCAATCACCTAAAACTCCCTGTAAGTGCCGTATCGGTTCTCACAGACGAGTGTGATCCTGATAATTTAGCGCCTGTAGATATTCCAGAAATTATTGCGATGGCTGGAAAAGCAGAACCCAATATGATTACCTTATTTTCAGAATTAATAAAAACGTTATAAGAACAATCCCCTTATTATTTTATACTAAAAACAAACAAGAATATGAGTTATTTAGATGCTACAGTAGATGTATATAAAGAAGCTGCACTCACCCCAGACATAGGACTTTGTTGCACAACAAATCCTATTTGGGAGCTCCCAGGATTAAAGATTCCTAGAATCATGCAAGAAATGAATTACGGATGTGGTAGTACTGTAAATGCAAGAGACCTCACCAATGAACCTAAGATGTTATATGTAGGTGTTGGCGGAGGCATGGAACTTTTACAGTTTGCTTATTTTAATAGACACAAAGGAGGTGTTGTAGGTGTAGATGTTGTTGATGAAATGCTAGAGGCATCACGTGTTAATTTTAAAGAAGCAGAAGAATTAAATCCTTGGTTTAAAAGTGAATTTGTAGATCTTAAAAAAGGAGATGCTCTCAATTTACCTGTTGCAGATAACACTATAGATGTAGCGGCTCAAAACTGCCTATTCAATATATTCAAAGCTGAGGACTTGAAAAAGGCCATAGAAGAGATGTATCGCGTATTAAAACCGCATGGTCGTTTGGTCATGAGCGACCCAACCTGTGAGCAACCTATGAATGACGAACTACGCAATGATGATAGATTACGTGCACTTTGCTTAAGCGGAAGCCTTCCTATCGCTGAATATGTAAAAGCACTGACCGATGTAGGTTTTGGAACGATTGAAATAAGAGCGCGTAAGCCGTACCGTATTCTTAACCCTGGTGATTACCCTACAGACGAATTGATCTATATTGAATCTATAGAAATTGCAGCCATCAAAGATCCTATGCCTGAAGATGGGCCGTGTATTTTTACTGGAAAAGCAGCTATTTATTATGGTAGTGAAGATTATTTTGATGACAAAAAAGGGCATATCCTTTTAAAGAATCAGCCATTGGCGATTTGTGATAAAACAGCACAAGCAATCGCAGACCTAGGACGCAATGATATTTTTATTAGTGAGTCTACGTATCATTATGACGGAGGGGGGTGTTGTTAAAAGCAGTGAAAAGGATAGCTTAGTTTAAGCTATCCTTTTTTACTTGGAAAGCATTATTGATTAGTCAGTTGACTTATAATTTATGAAACTCATTATAAAACGATTAATATCTATATTCTTTTTCGTCGTAAAATGGATGGTCATTATTATAATATCCATTGCAATTATTTATGTATGTTATATGTCAGCTGAATATTCAATTTTTAAAGATGTCTTAGTTAATAATTAAACTATCGCTTAATAGAGTTATCAAACTAATTGTAAAACAACTACTATTCTATATATAAATTGATAAAAGTGAAAATTATTAAGATTATCCTCTTTCATTATATCTATACAAGCCCAAAATGAATTATGAATGAGTTTTGTAAATAGTTCAATAATTGCTTGGTTTCCCTTCCTATCAATATACCTCCAAAAAAATAAACATCCCAACATGTAAAGTATGGCGTACATTTTGGACTACTAGTGCAGAATCAATACCAAAAAAATAGCTATTCAAAAAATAGAACCCGAAAATCAAATCCATGAAATATCGCATACTTACAGGAATTCTATTGGCTTGCACACTCGTCGCTTGTGGAGGAAGCAAAAAAATAATCAGCACAGAAGAAACAAAACAAGTGGCTGTTGTTGAAGAAAAAACAGCAAAAGAAACCGTCATTAAACGTGAAGCTCCAGAAGTTGAAACAGATATGATGGAAACGCCAAAAGAGGAGCCTCAGAAAGAAACTCCAGCACCTCAAAATACAGATACAAAACCAAATAATGAAACCATAGCTGATGCGCCAGTTCTAGAGAAACTGCCTCTAGAAGCTTTTGATCACACCAATTATCATGACCTCGTTACGAGCTACGTTTCTACCGAAGGGAATGTAAACTATGATGGCTTCAAAAGAAATTGGAGTACCCTTAGAAATTACATCAAGGCTTTAGGAGAAAATATGCCCACAGACACATGGACAAAAGAAGATCAGCTTGCTTATTGGATGAATGCCTACAATGCAATGACTGTTGACCTTATTCTTCGTAATTATCCACTAGAAAGTATTAAGGACATTAAAGACCCTTGGGGACAACGTTTCTGGAAATTAGGGGACAAATACTATAATCTTAATGAAATCGAACATAAGATTTTACGTAAAATGGGAGATGCTCGGATTCATTTTGGGATCAATTGCGCGTCCTTCTCCTGTCCTCCTCTATTAAACGAGGCTTTTACGGCTCAAAAAGTAGATGCACAATTAGATCTATTAGCAAGACGTTTTGTAAATGATACACAACGTAATACAATTACAGCAAACAGTATTGAAATCTCAGAAATTTTCAATTGGTTCGCTAAAGATTTCAAAACCAATGGATCTGTCATTGATTTTTTAAATAAATATTCAGATACTCCTATTGCTAAAAACGCAAAAAAGAGATATAAAGAGTATAATTGGTCACTTAATAAATAAACATATTTGGGAACGCCCAAAATTTCAATACTAATACCCACACTTAATGAAGCCGAGAATATCTCTCGGCTTTTGAAGCATCTCATTGTTAGTAAAACAACAAATACACCCCTAGAGATTATCATTATAGATGGTGGTAGTGAAGACAACACCCCTACTATCATTCAAGAATACATCCAACAGCATACCGCAGATTACATTAGGATTATCACAGCCCCTAAAGGGCGCGCTAAGCAAATGAATGCAGGTGCCGCTGATGCAAAAGGAGTTATTCTTTATTTTTTACATGCGGATAGCTTTCCCCCAAAAGGCTACGACCAAGATATTATCACCGAAGTATCAAAAGGCAATCTAGCAGGATGCTTCAGGATGCGTTTTGACAGTAATCATATATGGTTACGCCTTGCTAGTTGGTTCACTCAATTCTCTTGGAGAGCCTGTCGAGGAGGCGACCAAAGTCAGTTTATCACAAAAGACCTATTTGAAGAACTAGGGAAATTTGATGAACGTTTTATTATTTATGAAGACAACGATCTCATCAATAAATTATATGCTCGCAACGAATTTACTGTCATTAACAAAAAAATCATCACCTCCTCTAGACGCTACAAAACCAATGGCATTTGGAAATTACAATACCATTTTTGGGCTATCTATGTAAAAAAATGGTTTGGCGCCTCTGCCGAAGAGTTACATGAGTATTATAAAAAGTACATTGTTTCTTAAACCTACATTATGAATTAGAACTTCGCAATGAGATGTGAATACGCAATAAAATAGGGCATTTTATGAGTTTCAGTATAGCAGTTTATCCTGAGCGTAGTCGAAGGGCTATGGTTAAACACAAAAGTCTGTACGCAGCTTGACTGGGTATCTAGCGTAGTGATATATTTTGCCGTGTATTCAAAGTGTAATAGATTTTCTACTTCATAATGTGGGTTAGCATACACTTCTTTATCTTAGGGGAGTGAAATCTATTGATTATATTTTAATTGTTTTACTCTCTGTTGGTGCTTTTCAGGGGATCATATATGGCTTTATTTTATGCCAAAAAAGAGGGTTACACTTTTATGCAAATAGGTTTCTTGCCGCTATACTCTTCTTTTTTTCCTATAGATTAATCGTAGAGACCAGTAAAATATTTGGCTATGGACGCTATGATTTTTGGTATCAGGTGCTATTGGAATACAATTGGATTTATGGTACACTGCTCTTCTTTTTTGTCAAGAGTTATGTCAATCCTGATTTTCGCTTAAAGCGAAAAGACTACATTCATTTTTTACCCGTGGCCATTGAGATCGTGTGGAGTTTCTTTATCAAAGCACAAAATTTTTATTGGGACGGCACCAGAGAAAGCCTCTCTTGGTTAGGCTACTATGGATACATGGCGTGGATGCTATTCCCTACGATGTATATAATCTCTAGCGGACTTCTTATTTATTACACGAGTAAGTCTCAAAAAATACTTTCTCACCTTCCGCAGTTGTTACAGTATGAGCATAAAGAAGAAAAGCTTCTTTGGATAAAACGTGTTGTCAAAGTGATCAAAATATTTGCTATCCTGTATAGTTTAGTCATCTTAATCGATTACTTTTTCTTCAATTTTGCCAGCAATTTATTTTACGGACACCCTGTTTTTATAGGCATGGCGATTATCACATATTGGTTGGCTTTAGAAGGGTTCTCTCGCCGAAAAGATGCTGCTTTTAAACCCATTCCTCAATTATCGGATAAAGAAGAAAAGCAGTTAAAAGAAATCGCCGTATCTATAGAAAAAATAATGAAGGAAGAAGCTTTATACAAAGATCCTGAATTGACCTTGAGTACGCTTTCGCGAAAGCTACACCTCAAACCCTACCTTGTGACCAAATCTTTAAATAATATTTTAAAGAAAAAGTTTACTGATTATGTAAACGAACTCCGAATTGAAGAAGTAAAACGAGCACTGCAAAACCCAAAAAATAACAACTACACCCTACTCGCCATCGCCTATGATGCAGGTTTTAACTCAAAAGCCTCTTTTAATAGAGCCGTAAAGAAAAGCACAGGAAAGTCTCCAAGCCACTTAAAAACAAGCCTTTAAAAGACTCAATTTTAAAATTGACACCTTTAAAAAGTGTCATTACCAGAATTGAGACGACTGGCTTCACTTCATACTGCATCTTTGTGCCAACTCACAAAAAGCATAAAAGATGAAAACAATACTCACAATCTATTTCTTGTTACTAAGTGTGACAATATTTGCACAAAGAGATTGGACAGGCCCTACGGGTAAAGAACCCCTACCAGAAAAATTAATCAACCTACCAAGAGCTATAGAAGTAACCAACTTTCCAAAAGAAAATGATCCCATAAAACTACAAGATCGCTATTACTGGAAACACATTACCTCAATAGTTTCTAAAGAAAACCCAATCACTATCATAGAATATGGCGCCTATTTATTTTATGATGGACAATGGAATTTAAGGCAATCCTATCCTCTTAAAGAACTTGACAAAACCTTTGGCACAAAAAAACAACAACTCTTACAAGCTCAACCCTACACTTGGATAAATAATTGGCGGGTTGACTCAAATCCATATGCAGGATGGGCTATGTGGTACTTTATAGGCACAACACCAGACGGGAAGACCATTTGCGGCTATGACACCATACACACAACAGCTAACACCTTAAACAATTAATTATAAAATTTAAAACAAATGAAAACATATATCACACTCCTATTTTTAAGTATCTCATCGTTCCTGTTAAGTCAAAACAACTATACCATTACCGAGGACAGCAAAACACTCATTTGGGGAGGAAAAGCAGCCGTAGGAGGCTATGCTCCTGAAGGAACATTACACATTAAAAATGCCACCATCATCTATGAAAACAATACGATAAACGCTCTTGAAATTCAAGTAGACATGACAAGTCTTGATCAAGAGAACAAACAATTATCGGGGCATTTAAGAGCAAAAGATTTTTTCCATGTAAAAAAATATAAGACCGCAATATTCACCCTTGACGAACCTGCAGAAGTCATCGCTGAAAATGGGATACTTAAAGGCACCATGACCATAAAAGACACAAGCAATAAAGAACAAGTAAAAGCTACGATTACAATGCAGGGAGACGCCATCACCGTGACCTTCAATCATACTATGGATCGTACAGTATATGGAGTCACCTATAACTCCCCCTCTATCTTTAAAAGTTTAAAAGAAAACGTAATCGCTGATGATTTTACCCTCAGAGGAACCTTGGTTTTTACAAAACAATAAGATTGCTGTGGTTCGCCTGGTTAGATGATTCCGTTGCGTTGTCTTTGCTAGAAATACTGACCAATCCCGAAGACGAGTCCGCTGGTTGATGATGGTGTAATACCATATCCATAATCCACTCTAAAAGTCGCATTAAATATTTTTTTATGGATAAAGCGCATGCCTACTCCTGGATATACCCGCAAGTTCTGATCATCACCAAAATCCCCCAGATCTCCGCCGGGATTACGCCAACTCCCGGCATCTATAAAAGCATTTCCTTGAATAGCGAACCATGCTTTATCTACAAATGTATAGCGATACTCCGTATTTAATACAATCACACCTGTACCTCGGTCAATAGTGTTTCCAACACCACGCACATTCAGGTTATTATCTACCGAAAAGGGAGCAAATGGAGAATCAGCATTGGTCGCTAAACCTAAACGCAATCGGTTCGCCCAATTTCCTTTTTCTCCGACTCTTGCAAAATATTGAAAATCGTTCCACCAAATTAAAAAATCAGGTAATGTCTCATTACTGGCTATCACATATTGGAGATTAAACGTGCTCTTAAAACCATGAGTGTATTGGTAATAATAATCTAAAGAATCATACTCATACACCCCCTTAAAAAGTAATTTATCTACGACAAGCTCCTGAGGCACATCGTTACTAGTCACTCCAAATAAATACTCATAATCTTCTGTAAAAATGGTGACACCCGTTTCTATACGATGTCGAAAATTAAAAGCATACAATCCTAAAACTTCAAAAGAGGTATTGTTGTACTTATAATCGGCAATGCCTTCTTCCAAAAACACAGGTTCTTGCGTTGTTAAACTCTGAAAATTAATCGCAATGCCGATTTTATTATTGAATACAAAGGGAGCCCTCAGATTAATTCCAAAAGAATCAAAAATATCTTTTTGATAAAAACCCCCAAAAGCAATATTGCGACCTAGTGTATTGAACTCATATAGACCTGCCCTATAAGCAAATTCATCATCATTGGTCGTATAGATATTAAGCTGAGGGTTGATCGTGAAGTTTTCTTCTATATTGTAAAAAACATTGTATTGATGATCGTTAGAATAGAAGACTTGGTAATATGCATGGGAAACTGCTGGAAGCCGCTTTAACCGAATAATATCTTGTTCTAAAACCGTAGAATCTAACACCTTTCCTTGTTTTGCATCGCTTATCAAGCGTACAAAAGAACTTTTAAGACGCTTATTTCCTTGAACTTTTACATCTGCTATATAGCGCTCTTGGGCATATGCTTTTACCAAGAAAAGGATTAGAAAGAGGAATAATAATGTTTTTTTAGGCATTATGCTTTATCGTAAAATAGTAGGAATCGTATAGATGCTAAAGTTAATAGTATTGCACCATATATCATTAAAAAAATTGACCGATCCCAAAAACCAATCCGCTGGTTTCATTTTCTCCTAATCCAAATCCATAATCCAATCTGATCACGGCATTAAAAATACGCTTATGTATAAAACGGAGTCCTAATCCTGGGTTTACTCTGATGGTGCTCCCATCAAAAAGCTGATTGATATCATTACCCGGTGTGCGCCAAGAACCAGCATCTATAAAAGCATTGCTTTGAATCACAAACCACCCTTTCTCTAAAAGCGTATGTCTATATTCTGTATTTAAAACCACAGAAGCTGTCCCACGATCTACGGTATTCCCTACACCTCTAATATTAATCTGATTATCTAAAGCAAAAGGTGCAAAAGGAGAATCCCGATTAGAGGTATATGATAAGCGCAATCTATTGGCTAGATTCCCCCGCTTTCCTACTCTATAAAAATATTCTAGATCATTCGTCCCTACAAAAGCGTCCTCTAGAAATTCTTCACTCCCCGAATTAAATATATACTGCGCATTTGCCTGATTTCTAAACCCAGAAACATACTGATATTCTATATCTAGATCATTATACTCGTACTCACTTATAATGCCTACGCTATTTGCCTCTAGTTGATCTGGCAACCCTAGGTCTAATTGATCTGGTTGTACCTCATAATCTTGACTCCCTATGGTAAATCCTATTTCAGCTCTGTTATGAAAGTTAAACTCATAAATCAAACTCGCCTGAAAAGCCCTATTCTGAAATCTAAAATCCTCTGACACCTCTTTACTATCCTTAAAAATAGGTTCAAACGTGACATTATCTTGATAGTTAATTCCAATTCCTAGTTTATTAGAAAACAAAAAGGGGGCTTCCCAGAAAACACCGTAAGAGTCAAAGACATCCCTAGAGTAAAACCCTCCTGCAATCTGCCCACGTCCAAAGAGATTAAATTCAAACGCAGAAACTCTAAAGGCAACATCGTCATCGTTATTGGCTTGTGACACCCGTATACCTGGAATAATCGTGAAATTTTCTACAATCGTATACGTAAGTGTATATGCTGTTTCAGAATTTTTGACAATCTCTGATGTTGCATTTGCAATTCCAGCAAGTCGATTAAGGCGATCTATATCAGTTGCCACTTTTACAGCGTCATACACACTTCCTGGTTTTACTTTTATCAATCTTCTCAGAAAGGACTCTTTGGTTCGTTTGAGTCCGTTTATTTCAATTTTTGTAATAACAGCCTCTTGAGAAATTGCAAAAGAAGTTACCATCAAAACCAACCATACGATGGTTTTTTTCATAGCGTTTTTTGTTTTGGTATTTAAGAATTTTTAGACGCGATTACCATCTAATAATTACAGAATACCATTATAAATCCAAAAAGATTTCAACGGCTAAAAAAGTTAAAAAGTAGCTACAAATTCTGTTTGCAATAATGTATTTACCCAGTTATCTTCACTTACACCCATCACTGTAAAACCATAATCCGTATTAGTAACTAATTCGGGAGGTGTTTCTTCAGTGATATTAAGGACCACATTATCCAACTGGTAATACCTGAAACGAGATTCAAAGGTATAAGTGCCTGAAAGTAATTCATTAGATGCATCAGATACTACTTGAAAATAAATAGCATCTTGAGGTTGTACTAATGGATTCCAATCAAAAAGCGGCATTCCTTCTTGCGATTGATCAATAGCAACCTGAGAAGTAAAAAGGGTGTTCTGAGATTGATGTTTCAATCGAATCGGATTGGAAAGGTGCACTATTCCGCTTTCGCGAAAGCTTATAATCACCCATTTTTCTTCAGAAGTTTGTCTTGTAAATGTTTTGAGATATCCATTAAAAAAATCTTCTTCAGGAAGATCTATTTCCGTGTAGTTTTGATACTCATCCTTATTTACATTTGCGTTTTCTGTTTCAAAATAACGTATATCTGTCGCTCCTGATCGTGGATAGACATAGACAATAACCTCATTTGGATCTACAGATCCCGATGCACAGGCAATTACGCTATCGATCTCAACCGTATTTTGCGCTACTAGAGTCGCCAATGCATCATCAATTTGATCACGTATTACATCGTCAGAGTTACAAGCTACAAATAAAAACAAGCACGCTAAAAATACATTAATTCTTTTCATAATATTCCTTTATAACAGATTCTGCAGGTTTATTTTGAGGTGTAAATCTGTTATTATCACTTCCGCCAGATTCAGAATGATGGATAAACCATTTCCATATAAATCCTCCTGCAAACCAATCTTCATCCCACAAAGCTTCAAAAGTTGCTTTTGTAGTATTTGCTTGTGCTTCTAAATTTACGCTTGTAATCGTACGATCTGTTGTCCAAGGTTCTTTTGCCGAAAAATCCACACTCCGATATCCCCATTCTGTAAATAAAACCTTTTTATTATGTGTTTTTGAAAAAGTAGCCAGTTCTCCTTTCCACCATCGCCATCCATCGATGACACTTTCTACAGTAGGTGTTTGCATTTCTGATAATGGGAAATAGGCATCTACCCCTACATAATCTAGTTGATCCCAAAAAGGGACCCGTTTGTATTCATCCCAATTGGATGCATACGTAAGCTTACCTTTGTAAACCGTTTTGATTTTTTTGATGAGCGATTTCCAATACTCAGGCCGATTTGCAACAAATTGTTCGAGTTCTGTACCAATAGAAAATATATCAGCATTCGTTTCTTGTGCAAGTTTTGCATACGCTAGAATGAATGTAGCATAAGAAGCTTCTAGTATTTTCCAATTTTCTTCAGTTTTCATGTTAAGGTATCCCGTATATTCTCCTCGCCAAATCCATAATTGAGGTTTCAACAAGATCTTAATACCATTAGCTTGCAGCAGTTTGATATAACTTTTTGCACCTTCCAAACGTTCTCCATACCACTGTCTATCCGTATTATATACAACGGTAGGGTTATCCAAAGCTCTAATAAAACCAAACGGCATCACTGCGGCATAATTAGCGCCTACATTCACTACAGGTACTACATTTTCTTGTGTGGCTTTATCTCGTGAAGCCACAAAACTAATCCCATTAATTTTTTGAGCGTTTACAAAACTTGTCTTTATAATAAGAACAAACAATACAAGAAAACGAAGATTAGAATACATAGTTTTTGAAATTAATTTACAGTAGCATACAGATACAATGACACTAAAATAATGACAACTGACTAAAAAAGAGTAAAACCCTAATAGAATTAGAGTTTTGCTTTTTTAAAATAAGCCCGCAAAGTTTATATAACCGGTTTCAAACGTTGCGAGACCTTTCGAATACGATAGCCTAGAAATATATAGGGGGTAACTAGGCGATGTATACTATTTCTTAAAGAACATAACGAAGTCCGAAGTTATAAGATTCTCCTAACCCAGTATCATTCCCTCTAGCAAAATAACTCCACAACACCTCAAAATTTAATGAGTCTGTGAGTTGATATTTTGCCCCTGCACCTACAGCTGTTAAGTCTTGCTCAAAACCATCTTCATTAAAAGATATTAATTGAAAATGTTGTGCAAATACCTGTGCTGTAAACTTAGAGCTTGGGAAATAACTCAGAAAAGCTCCAGGTGTTACCCGTAGGCTATTGCTAGCAAAACTTCCGTCAGATCTACCGTCATCTGTAAAAACTAAATCGCCACCAAAATTATACTCTGTATTCACATCAAAAAATAATTGCCATTCTTTTGTAGTACCTAATGGGAGATCGTAAAAAAACCTATTTTGAAGAACAAATGCATCTTCATCTAAAAATACCCCATTTTCAAATTCGCTATTAATAAGTGGAATCACAATACTACTCTGAATAGAAAAACTACTTAAACTTGAAAAGGGTACATATTTGATACTAGGCGCGATACTCGTTAAACCGCTACGAGCAGATCCACGCTCACCATCAAAACTAAATACATCAAAAGCACCACGCCCTCCTATAGTATTAGATCGAAACTCAAGAATAGCCCCTACACTCACTCGGCGATTATCAGATACTCCATAAAAGAAATCTAATGTAGAAGTAAAAAAGTTCCCTCTTGGTACCGCTGAGACATCACCGTTGATATCTGCATTTCGAGTTTGTGTAAACAAGTTATTGAACCATTTGACATCTACCTGTCCTTTTCCTATCAATTTTGAAGGGGTTAGGTTTTGTATAACGGATCCACTTTGATCGTTATCGGTATCATCTTGAGCAAAGGCTCCGATAGTAAATAATGTAGCTAATGCTAGTGTAAAAATCTTTTTCATAGTATTTTTTTTGGTTTGTGCTTCCCGCACCTGATCTATTCATAGCATGTATTAGATCAGGCAGGAAGACTTTTGTAAAAAATGTGAAATATATAATGTGTTATTTTACGTCGTTCAACGTCCAATCATATGGATAATAGGACACTTTTGCTTTTGCAGGAATTGCTTCTTTTCTGAAGGTATTGATGTAATCAATTTCACTTCCGTTTTGTGTAAAATCTCCTTTATACCATTCAAAAATTTGTGAAAGTTGCACTTTATTCCCTTTTACTTTAATAAAATTAGGGTTGTTGAGTGCTATGGTTGTTTGTCTTTGGAGTTGTGTTTCTAGTTTTGCAGGTGTATAGGCTTCATTAATTATAGGAGGGCATCCTAAACCTGCACATACAAGTACAAAGTGAAAACGTGCTTCTTGGGGGAAGACTTTTCTAAGCAAGTTGTTTTCAAGATCATTCAGTGTAGTTTTGACACCTCCTAGTTCATAGGTGGTCTTATCAAAGAAACCTTTAATAGCTAACGGTTGCTTTACTGGATAGTTATCCACAATTCCCTTTATCACACTGATATTGTAAGCGTTAACCCAAAATGATTGATAAGATTTTGGATTGCTTTTTGACACACGCACCTCTTTTGCTAGTGATACAAGTTCATTTAATGTTGTTGGATTATTTTTGATAGCTTTATAATCTACACGTCCATTTTTGATGTGTGTTTTAAAAAAAGTATCGGCTTTATCTACAAAAGTATCGACACTTTGTCCGTAACTCATGGCGACAAATAAGAATATAATAAGCGTGGCTATTTGTTTCATTTTAATATTTATTTTTATGTTGGCTTCTGTCGCTTGCAATTCTTTTGTCTTACAGAATTACTTGTCAAATTTCCTTTTTTCTTTAAAAAAGTTCACATCGTAAAAAAAGTTCAAACCTTACAGATATCGCTCCTATTTAAAATTATTCTAAATACGTCATGTTATTAAGTTCTGTATCTTTAAAACGACCTTATATAAAAATCTATCGTGAATGCGGCTTTTTACGCTTTCGCGAAAGCAAAAAAACAACCACCACCTTATGGACGAACATATTGTTATTATAGGTAATGGAATTTCTGGTGTGACCACCGCCAGACATATCCGAAAATTATCTGACAAGAAAATAACTATTATTTCAGCAGAAACCGATCACTTCTTTTCTCGTACAGCACTCATGTATATTTATATGGGGCACATGAAATACGAACATACAAAGCCCTATGAGGATTATTTCTGGAAGAAAAACAGGATTGATCTCAAACGTGCTTTTGTACAAACCGTAGATCATGCCAATAAACAATTACAATTTGCCGACGGGAGCAGTATGTCTTATGACAAATTGGTACTGGCTGTGGGGTCAAAACCTAATAAATTTGGTTGGCCCGGTCAGGATTTAAAAGGCGTACAAGGCATGTACTCAAAACAAGACCTTGATATGCTTGAAAAAAATGCGCCTGACAATAAAACATGTAACCGTGCTGTGATTGTAGGAGGAGGTCTTATAGGAATAGAGCTTGCAGAGATGTTGCATTCTCGCAATATTCCTGTGACGTTTTTAGTACGAGAGAATAGCTTCTGGAGTGGTGTATTGCCCGAAGGAGAAAGCGCGATGCTCAATCGTCATATCAAAGGCAATCATATAGATTTACGCTTAGGAGCCAATCTCAAAGAAATCTTATCTGACGAAAATGGACATGCTCGTGCGGTAGTTATTGCAGAAACGGGTGAAGAACTTCCTTGTACCGTCGTCGGACTCACTGCTGGAGTATCTCCCAATATTGATTTCTTAAAAGACAGCGGTATTGAACTCGGAAGAGGAATCAAGGTAAACCCTATGCTTGAAACTAATATTCCTGATATTTATGCTATAGGCGATTGTGCAGAGCAACATGAAGGGATTAATGGCAGACGTCCTATAGAAGCTGTTTGGTACACGGGACGTATGATGGGAGAAACAGTAGCACAAACTATCTGTGGAAATCCACTAGCATACAAACCCGGACACTGGTTTAATAGCGCCAAGTTTATTGATATAGAATACCAAACGTATGGATGGGTGTTTTCTAAACCTAGAGAAAATGAGACCCATTTTCACTGGAAACACGAAGATGATACAAAATGTATTACTATAAATACAGAGAGTACTACTGGAAAATTCATAGGCATTAACACCTTTGGGATTAGAATGCGACACGAGATTTTTGACAGATGGCTCACAGAAGAGCGTTCTACAGATTATGTGCTGGAGCATTTAAAAGACGCCAATTTTGATCCAGAATTTTATACCCTCTTTGAAAAAGACATTGTGGCTCATTACAATAAAGAATACAATAAAGACATCCGTATAAAATCAAAAAGCTGGGCTCGCATATTCAGCAAAGCGTAATCTCATCATTAACTATCATATAAATAAGCTTTGTACGCTTTCGCGAAAGCGTACGTTACGAAAACACCAACTATGAAAGCATTAACATATATAGGTTTAGCTATATTCCTTACCGGACTCACCCTGTTTACGGGATCCATATTTTTAGGAAGCTTTGAACTTAAAGAATCAGACCTAACTACGTTTCTAGAAGACAAAGGAATAAAAAATGAATTGCTTAAAAAAGAGTTACAAGATGCTGTAATTACAGGAGAGCAAATGGACATTTTTACCTTTTCTAGTAGCGTACGAGGCGCATTAGAAAAAAACAACGACCATTTTTATGCCCTTATAGCAAAGTATGATGCTGAAAAAAACTGGACAAAAAAAGGGGAGCAATACCAATCTATAATTAACGAGAAAGATTTCCGAGCGATGAGTTTTTCTCTTGCAAAGAAATCTGGAAAAGGATTTATCGTCGAGAACAGAGGGTTGATGTGGTTTCTCACATTTGGTTTAGGGATTATAGGAGCATTGTTATTTATTCTTCCTCAATTAAAATTATTAGGCCCTCCCGGGATAAAAAACAATGGGGTGTATCATAATCCTGCTACCAACCGTGGTTGGATCGCTTGGCTTGTACTCGTATACTTAGTGGCCTTTTATATTCTGTTATATTTCATGGCAGATTATGTGGTCAACTGGACGTTTATACTCGACCCTATTAGTAAAGCGCTTAATGGCGGAGAGGCTAGCCAATGGTTTGTGTATGGCTTCCTTTATTGCGTGATCATGACCGTCATGGCGGTACGTATGTATATTAAATATCGTCACAATAAATATCAGATTGTAAGAACTACATCGGTGCTTTTCTTTCAGATTGTGATTGCATTCTTGATCCCAGAAATTATGACCAGCCTCAATATGCCTGCGTATGATTTTAAAAATGCATTCCCATTAGATTATGATTTCTTCTTTGACTGGAATTTAGACTCCTTAATAAATAGCGGCGGGATCGGATTATTTATACTCGTATGGGGAATTCTTCTTACACTAGTAATTGTTCCTGTCATGGTTTATTTCTTTGGAAAAAGATGGTACTGTAGCTGGGTATGTGGTTGCGGTGGACTTGCTGAAACACTTGGAGATCCGTATAGACAAAATTCTAGCAAAAAAATGATTTCTTGGAAACTAGAAAGATGGTTAATTCACTCCGTTTTAGTGTTCTCACTAGTGATGACGCTGGTCACCCTTTATTGTTATTTTACAGGGGCCTCTTCTTTCATAGGCATCCCTGCCAATTGGATTAAAGATACTTATAGTGTCCTTATTGGTGCTTGGTTTGCAGGTGTGATAGGTACTGGATTCTACCCTATTTTCGGAAACAGAGTATGGTGTCGTTTTGGATGCCCTCTCGCTGCGTATTTAGGTTTTGTACAACGTTTCAAGTCAAGATTTAGAATCACAACCAATGGAGGGCAATGTATCTCTTGTGGTAACTGTTCTACGTATTGTGAGATGGGTATCGATGTAAGGGCGTATGCTCAGAAAGGAGAAAATATTATACGCTCTAGTTGTGTAGGATGTGGCGTATGCTCAGCAGTATGTCCTCGTGGCGTACTTAAACTAGAAAACGGACCTTTAGATGGGCGTATCAACCCTACAGATGTATTATTAGGAAATGATGTAGATCTGATGGATTATGTAAATAATAAGAAAATAAGTTAATTTTTAGTTCTTATTTTTTCTGCTTTCGCGAAAGCTAAAACGCATACACTAACCGTCTCTTTTGAGGCGGTTTTTTTGATACTTTTAAAACTCAATGTAGTTTAAATACAGACTTTAGCAAATAATAAAATTCATCTCGTATGCATACTGTCATTATAGGAATAGAATTTCAAAGGAAATGTAAAAAGAAATATGATACTGACTTCATTGAAAATATCATAGAAGACATCTCACATAATCCAAAAATTGGAAAGAAGATCCAAGCTGTAAATAATATATTTGTCCTAGATATTGGATATACAAAAGACAAAAAGCATGAGTATCAATTAATCTATTATTATCAGGGCAAGAATACCCCATTATTTATAATTACTATTTTCAAAAAGAAAGAGAAAGATATTTTATCAAAAATAATAAGTAGTTTAATTACCGAAACCTCAGCTAATATCTGACGCTAAAACCTCTCCATGAATCTGAACATCACTGCCTACTCGACTGCCTTATTTTCTACATGGATAAATATAGAAGAACTAGGTCTTTTATTTGATGCTGGAGATGGTGTCTCTGCTGGATTGCTACAGAAATCTGGAAAAATTAAACATGTTTTTATTACCCATCCTGACAGGGACCATATTATGGGACTATTTCAACTTAACCAATTGAACGCTCGAGATGGTTTTCCGAAAATACATTATCCAAAACACAGCGGGTCTTTTCCTGCCATGAAGAATTTCCAAAATAAATTTGACCCTCATATTCAAGAAACGAGCTGGCATCCACTGGAGTCTCTAGACCAAATCCCTATCCGAAATGATTTATTTGTAGAAGCAATTCGCAACGAGCATATAGTAGCCCCTGAAGAAATATCAAAGAGTCTTAGCTTTAAAGTATATCAAACAAAGCAAAAATTAAAAAAAGAGTTTACACATTTAGATGGAAAAAGCATTAAAGAATTGATTTCCAAAAAAGGGAGAGACCATCTCATGGAAACTGTGAACACAAACATCCTATCGTATGCAGGAGACACTCCTGTAGACAATTATGATAAATGGAATCATTCTGAAATATTGATCCATGAATCTACGTTTCTTCAAGATGAGGGAAATACGATCGTAAAAAGTAAAAAAGGCAAAAACAAGCACAGCAAGTTGAACGAAGTCCTACAAATGGTTTCAGAGATACATATTGGTCAATTAATCTTGCATCATTTTTCTCCACGGTATTCAAAAGAAGAGATTGACACCAATGTCATCAAATTATGTAAACTCTACAATATAAAAGTCCCAGTGTATGTAATATATCCAGGGAAAATTCATCGAAACATACTAGCGTCACGTCCCTTATATGAATAAAAAAAGGCCAACCTCGCGGTTGGCCTTTAGATATTATAAGTGAGTTTTCTATTCTGGTTTCATCACAAAATCTTCCATAAACTTTGTGGTATAATTTCCTGCAATGTAATCAGGATGATCCATCAATTGTCTGTGGAAAGGAATGGTTGTTTTTATTCCCTCAATGATAAACTCGTCTAATGCACGTTTCATTTTATTAATCGCCTCTTCTCTAGTTTGTGCTGTTGTAATAAGCTTAGCAATCATAGAGTCATAATTAGGTGGGATCATATAACCACTGTACACATGCGTATCGATACGAACTCCGTGTCCTCCTGGAGCATGTAAGTTGGTAATACGCCCTGGAGAAGGTCTAAAATCATTATAAGGATCTTCTGCATTGATACGACACTCTATCGCGTGTAATTGTGGATAATAATTTTTTCCGGAAATTGGCACACCTGCTGCAACAAGAATTTGCTCACGAATAAGATCGTAATCAACCACCTGCTCCGTAATAGGGTGCTCTACTTGAATACGCGTATTCATTTCCATGAAGTAGAAATTACGGTGTTTATCTACCAAAAATTCAACAGTACCAGCCCCTTCGTATTTAATATACTCGGCTGCACGTACGGCTGCATTCCCCATATCTTCACGGAGTTTGTCCGTCATAAATGGAGACGGTGTCTCTTCGGTAAGTTTTTGGTGGCGTCTTTGTACAGAACAATCTCTTTCTGAAAGGTGACATGCCTTTCCTTTACTATCCCCTACTATTTGGATTTCTATATGGCGCGGCTCTTCAATAAGCTTTTCCATATACATTCCATCATTTCCAAAAGCAGCTTTTGATTCTTGACGAGCTCCTTCCCACGCTTTAAGTAGGTCTTCCTCTTTCCAAACAGCACGCATTCCTTTTCCTCCACCTCCAGCAGTTGCTTTAAGCATGACCGGGTATCCAACTTCAAGCGCTAGTTTTTGGCATTCTTCAAAGTCTTCTATAATCCCTTCAGATCCAGGAACACAAGGGACACCAGCTTCTTTCATTGTTGCTTTTGCCGTCGCTTTATCTCCCATTTTATTAATCATCTCTGGGCTTGCTCCAATAAACTTAATTTGGTGTTCTTCACAGATTTTTGAAAATTTAGCATTTTCAGAAAGGAATCCATAACCAGGATGAATAGCATCTGCGTTTGTAATTTCTGCTGCGGCGATAATATTTGCCATTTTAAGATAGGATTCACTACTTGGCGCAGGACCTATACATACAGCTTCGTCTGCAAATTTCACATGAAGGCTTTCTTCGTCTGCTTTTGAGTATACAGCTACGGTTTTTATACCCATCTCCTTACATGTTCTTATAACACGCAAAGCGATCTCGCCTCTATTTGCAATAAGTATTTTCTTAAACATAGTGTTCAATTTATTTTTAGGAAAAATTCTTTCAGGAATAATTCATTATCCGCTTTCGCGAAAGCGTACTCCTCCTAATACATTAAAAATACCCGTAAGGGATTATGATGGATCTACTAAAAATAAGGGCTGATCAAACTCTACTGGTGATGAGTCATCTACAAGAACTTTTACAATAGTTCCAGACACTTCACTTTCTATCTCATTAAAGAGTTTCATAGCTTCAATCACACAAAGAACATGACCTTCAGAAATAGAATCTCCTACCTCAACAAAGGTGGGTTTATCTGGCGATGGTTTACGATAAAATGTTCCTATGATAGGTGATTTTATAGTAATGTATTTTGAATTTTCGTCTTCTACTGGCGCAGCTGGTGGTGCTGGCGCAGCTGTTTCTGCCTGTTGTGCAATAGGTTGTGCTTGAGCCTGCATAGGTGCCATCGCAGGTATGTGCTGTACCATTGTCGCTACTCTATCATCATCACTACCAGTCTTAATGGTGATTTTTACATCATCCATTTCCAGTTTTACTTCACTAGCGCCTGATTTTGCAACAAATCTAATTAGGTTTTGAATTTCTTTTAAATCCATAATGCGTTTGTTAGTCTTTTAGGTTTTTGTTTTAGGAGTTGTAGGCCCATTTTAAATAAATGGATCCCCACGTAAATCCACCGCCAAAAGCAGCAAAAATAATATTGTCTCCTTTTTTAAGTTGGCTTTCATAATCACTCATCAGCAAGGGTAATGTCGCTGATGTTGTGTTACCGTAACGATGAATATTGATAAGAACTTTATCCTCGTCAAGTTTCATTCGTTTTGCGGTGGCATCAATTATTCTTTTGTTAGCTTGATGAGCAATAAGATAATCTATATCATCCCCGGTTAGGTTATTACGGGTCATGATTTTATCACTTACATCAGCCATATTGGAAACAGCATATTTAAACACTGTTTTACCATCTTGAAAAACGGTATGTTGTTTATTATTTATAGTTTCGTGAGAAGCTGGAAGGATGGAACCTCCTGCGTCTATTTTTAAGAACTCGCGTCCTACGCCATCAGAGCGTAAAATCTCATCTTGTAATCCAAGCCCTTCTTCATTGGGTTCAAAAAGCACCGCACCACCACCATCTCCAAATATAATGCACGTAGCTCTGTCTGTATAATCTATGATAGAAGACATCTTATCTGCTCCTATGAGGAGTACTTTTTTGTAACGGCCAGATTCTATATAGCTAGACGCCGTAGACATGCCGTATAAGAAACTTGAGCAAGCTGCAGTAAGATCGTATGCAAAAGCATTGGTTGCACCTATTTGAGAGGCTGTATAAACCGCCGTAGATGCCACTGGCATATCGGGTGTCGCTGTTGCAACGATCACCATGTCGATCTCTAGAGGATCGAGGTTTGCTTTTTTGAGTAAATCGTTTGCGGCTTGTATCGCTAGAAAAGAAGTGCCTTTGCCTTCTCCTTTCAGAATACGACGTTCTTTGATACCGGTTCGACTCGTAATCCACTCGTCGTTGGTGTCTACCATGGTCTCCAAAATCTTATTGGTGAGCACATAGTCTGGAACATATGCCCCTACAGCTGTAATTGCCGCTGAGATTTTATTCATTTGCTTCAGTTAGGTTTATTCATTTTATATCAAAAATGGTACAAAATGGAGGGAAAAATACTAAAATTTGACCAAAACAAGGTAAAAATTAACTTTTTTTACCGAAAACATTTATAAAAAAAACTCTCACATTGTGAGAGTTTTTTGTGTCATATAGAGATAGGAGGCTATTAAGCTTCTATTTCGTCTCCTGTTTTATCAATAACTACTTGGCCTCTGTAATATAATTTTCCTTCGTGCCAGTGTGCTCTGTGGTAAAGGTGTGCTTCTCCTGTTGTAGGGTCTACAGCTATTTGTGGTACAGCAGCTTTGTAATGTGTTCTTCTTTTATCTCTTCTGGTTTTTGAGATTTTTCTTTTAGGATGTGCCATTACGTACTCTTATTTATCTGTTAATAGTTTTTTTAATGAATCCCATCTGGGATCTGTATTCGACTGATCGTTATTTTCTTGTTCTTTTTTACTCCCTAAACTCAATTCTTCTAGTTTCGTTAGTATTTCTGATTTTAATGTTCCGTCTTCAACGCCTGGGTGAACCCTTTTGTTTGGGACTGATAAAATGATAAGTTCATAAATATACTGAGCAACGCATAATTCATATTCACCATAAGGTAAAATAAGAATTTCTTCATTTTCATCATTATACTCATGACCAAACTTTACTACAAGCTCAATATCTCCTTCAATAGGTTCATCGTAAGGCTCATTAGTAAGGTCACAATTTACATTGACACTACCATTCACTTTAAAATGTAACTGCATAAGTGTTGACTTCTTTACAAAATCAAGGCCTACATCTACAGCCACGCTGTTAAAGTCATCAAATTCAAAATAATCAAAGAACGACTTGTCTATTTGATATTCAAACTTATGCTCTCCTTCTTTTAAACCTACATACTGTATGGTAAATAGTTTCAAATCTTTCATCACTTCATCCGTTAGGAGCGTGCAAAGATACATAATTTTATTAATTTAAAAACCTCTTACTATATTTTTATTGATAGTCATTTTGTTTTTACACCTTCAAGGTTTTCCTATTAAGACTCCTTAGACCCTTGACGCCCCTTGTGCACTGATTTTCTTGGAGAAACCTTCAGCACATCTTTTGTAAGTTCTTCGTAATCTTTTCTTTTTTTATAGATATCTATCGCCATAAAAACGGCTTCTCTAAAAGAACCATGATCTGCTTTATTTTGACCTGCTATTTCATACGCAGTACCATGATCTGGAGAAGTACGTATTCTATCTAAGCCAGCCGTGTAGTTGACTCCTTTACCAAAAGAAAGCGTTTTAAAAGGAATTAAACCTTGATCATGATAAGCAGCAAGTATCGCATCAAAATTTTTATAATTACCGGAACCAAAAAAACTATCGGCCGCATACGGACCATACACAATCTTTCCAGTACTCCTTATTTTCTCTAGCGTAGGAATAAGTACTGCATCATCTTCATCTCCAATAACGCCATTATCCCCAACATGAGGATTAATACCCAGGAGTGCAATTTTAGGCACATTAATTCCGAAATCGCTTTGCAACGTTTTGTACAATGTGTCTACTTTTTGAGTAATCACTTCAGGGGTAATACGCGTCGAGACATCCTTTACAGCCACATGATCTGTAAGAAGACCTACCTTAAGGTTTTCTGTAGCCATCAGCATCATAGCATCTCCTTTCAATTCTTTAGCTAAGTAATCTGTATGTCCTGGAAACTTAAAATCTTCTGTCTGAATATTTGCCTTATTAATGGGTGCTGTCACCAATACATCTATTTCACCTTCCTTAAGTGCTTTGGTAGCTGCAACAAATGATTTCAATGCATAAGCGCCTGCTTCTTCTGTCGCTTCGCCTAATGCTATTTTGACAGGTGCCTTCCACACATTATACACATTTATTTTTCCATCAACCGCTTTAGATATCTCATCTATGCCATGTAAATTAATTTGACTCTCTAATACTTTTTTGAGAAAAGAAAGTGTTTTTACAGACGCAAACAGTACAGGCGTACAAAAATCTAACATCATACTTTCAGCAAACGTTTTAAATATGATTTCTGTTCCTATACCATTAAGATCCCCTATAGATATACCAACTTTAATTTTTTGATCTTTCTTCATTATATAACAGCTATGGGTTTTGTATTTTTACATCACAAAAGTAACCAAATTATAGTCATTCATGTTTACAGGCATTATCGAAGATTTAGGTAAAATTATTGCTATCGAAAAAGAACAGGAAAATGTTCACTTAACAGTTGAGAGTCAACTCACCCCAGAGCTTAAAATTGACCAAAGCGTCTCCCATAATGGTGTCTGCCTAACCGTAGTATCAATTCACAACAATCAATACACGGTTACTGCAATAAAAGAAACATTAGAAAAGACCAATCTACACACACTTAAAGCACAAGACGAAGTAAATCTTGAACGTGCTATGGTTCTAGGCGCAAGACTTGACGGCCACATTGTACAAGGACATGTAGATCAAATAGGCATCTGCACTAATAGAAAAGAAGAGAACGGAAGCTGGCGATTTGATTTTTCTTATGACCCAAAACTAGCGAATGTAACCATAGAAAAAGGCTCTATCACCGTAAATGGAGTAAGCCTAACTGTTGTAGATTCTACAAGAAATGGATTTAGTGTTGCTATTATTCCCTACACCTACGAGCATACCGTGTTTAAAAATATAGAAAAGGATAGTGTTGTCAATCTAGAGTTTGATGTAATAGGAAAATATGTAAAGAGACTTACAGAAGCGTATTAGACTACGCTTTAGAAAAACGATTTTTAAAAAAGTACACTACGCCTACAATCAATCCCAAAACTAACAATACCTGAATATTTTCATCAATAGGAATCGCAAGTCCTGGAAGTGATGGGATCATCCTCCCACCCGGATTAGGCGGAGGAGGCGTTGGACCACCCTTTCCAGCTTCTTGTGCTAAAGAAGCAAGGCTGACAAACAAAATAAATGTTGTCATAAGTAAGTTTTTGAGTTTGGGGCTCATAGACTACAAAAGTATATAATTTAAAAGGTACTTAATTGTAACGTTATAAATATACTAATAGTATATCGGGTTTTATGCTTTTGATCGGCAATATTAAGCATTTTATCGGTAAAAACAAGAAAATACTTGTTTTTTTTACTAAAACACAAACTCCAATTTACATTCACAAAAAAACACCATAGGCGTAAAAGTAATTTTATACTATTGCTTTACACGTATGATGGTCATAAAAAAATGCATCTTAAAAACTTTTTAATTATATACGAAATAATCATTAAAAAGGTTTTCTATTACATTAAAAAAAGTGGTCCCACTTGGGCTCGAACCAAGGACCCTCTGATTATGAGTCAGATGCTCTAACCAACTGAGCTATGGGACCGAAAACGGGTGCAAATCTATAACAAATACTCAATAGCGCAAAGAATTTTATTGCTTATTATTGTTTTCTTGACATAATTCTACCAAAACACCACCAGCTGTCTTAGGGTGAATAAACGCTACAAGTTTATTATCAGCTCCTTGCTTAGGCTTCTCGTTAAGTAATACAAACCCTTCTTTTTTAAGCCGAGCCATCTCTGCTTCAATATCTGCTACGGCAAAGGCAATATGATGAATCCCCTCGCCTTTTTTTTCTATAAATTTTGCAATAGGGCTATCCTCTCGTGTCGCTTCCAAGAGTTCAATCTTATTAGGACCTACTTCAAAAAAAGATGTTTTTACGCCCTCAGACAACACTTCTTCGATCTTGTAATGCGGCTTTCCCAATAACTTTTCATATAGTTTATTGGAGGCTTCGAGGTCTTTTACGGCAATTCCTATATGTTCAATCTTATCCATTTCGTTTATTTCTTTGTGAGTACGCTTTCGTGAAAGCATATAATTACTGAAAACATGCCCTACAAAAGTAACACAATCTATAAAAAGTGTATTTTTGCCCTATGGAATCTAACAGACAGAAGAAAGTAGCAGGCGTTTTACAAAAAGATCTTGCCGATGTATTACAAAATGCATTGCGAGACAGTGGTCATCGAGGGATTATTGTTTCTGTTTCAAAAGTAAAAGTTCCCACAGATCTTTCTATAGCTAAAGTATACATCAGCGTTTTTCCAAATGCCGAAGCAACTAATATGCTCAAAGAACTCAACTTAGTCAAAACCAAAATCAGACATGAGATCTCACAACGTACGCGCCACCAATTAAGACGTATGCCAGAGCTGCAATTTTATATTGACGATTCACTAGAATACATGGAAGGGATAGACAGATCTCTTAAAGGCGTTGATAATCCTATTCAAGATCCTTCTTTATTAGAGAAAAGAAAAAAATCGTAAATGCGGTTTCCCCTATATATTGCAAAGCGTTACCTCTTTTCAAAAAGTGGCACAAACGCTATTAACATCATTACCATCATTTCTATTGTAAGTGTAATCATAGCCACCGCAGTGCTTGTGATTGTACTATCTGCTTTTGCAGGACTCAAAGAATATAATATCGATGTAACATCCATCATAGATCCGGATCTTAAAGTCTCTCCAAGCGCAGGAAAAACAATCACCATCACGGCAGAGCAAGAAAAAAAAGTAGCTGCTATACCAGGAATAGAAAACTTCTCCAAGGTCATTGAAGAACGCGTATACCTGGAATATGACGGCAAAACTCATTTAGGGTTTATCAAAGGCGTTGACCAAAACTACCTAAAAGTAAGCACTATAGACACAACGCTTTATGCGGGTTTTTGGCCTAGCTTAGGGGAACCTGAAGTGGTCATAGGATACGGCATAAGACGCAGACTATCTATAGGAATGAGTGACTACGGAAACTTATTACGTATTATGGTGCCAAGACCCGGCACAGGGCAAATTACCGCCTCTGATTTATCAAATGCCTTCAACAAATCTAATGCTGTAGCCAGTGGTATTTTCCAAGCAGGTGAATCTATTGATAACGACCATCTTTTTGCAAATATTGATTTTGTGGGGAACTTATTAGAATATCCACTAGATAAAATAAGCACCCTAGAAATCAAACTCGCCCCCGACGTAGATGAACCAAAAGTAAGAGCAGCATTATTGGCAATCTTTCCAGACAGCATACGCATCAAAAACAGAGCAGAACTGAATGATGCGCTTTACAAAATGCTAAATACAGAAAACCTAGCCCTTTATTTTATATGTACGCTCGTCCTTATTATTGCCCTATTTAGTTTTGTAGGAAGCATGATCATGAGTATCATTGACAAAAAAAATCATATCAAAACATTTTCAGATCTTGGAGCCTCCCTCAGTGATATTCGCAAAAGCTTTTTCTACCAAGGTGCGCTTATGATTGTTATAGGCGGCGGAATAGGTGTCGTACTTGGGAGTATTATTGTTTTTATACAACAACAATTTGGCATTGTAAACATTACAGCATCCTTACCTTATCCTATCCGTTTTGAATTTTTAAATGTGGTAATTGTATATGCAACGATTCTTATGCTAGGGGTTTTTGCTGCAAAACTTGCTTCTAGTAAAATAAATAACAACTTCTTATCCAAGAAGTAATCAAGTAAACTCATAGCCTGCAAACTCTTTCTCAATAAGATCCATAGCGGCAAATACATCTTCACTACGATCACTTGTAACGAGTTTCATTCGATATTCTTTAAAATGCGGAATTCCTCTGAAATAGTTGGTATAATGGCGTCGTGTTTCAAAAACACCTAGGACCTCTCCTTTCCAATCTATAGACATTTGTAAATGACGTCTTGCTGCTTCAATGCGTTCTTCCATAGTAGGAGGTTTGCATTTTTCTCCAGTCGCCATATAGTGTTTTACTTCTTTAAAAAACCAAGGATATCCAATACTTGCTCTTCCGATCATCGCCCCGTCTAGACCAAATGTATCTCGCATTTCGACAGCACGCTCTGGCGTATTGACATCGCCATTCCCAAAAACAGGAATGTGCATTCTAGGATTATTTTTCACTTCAGCAATAGGATGCCAGTTCGCATCTCCTTTATACATTTGCGCACGCGTACGACCGTGTATGGAGATCGCTGCACAACCTACGTCTTGTAAACGTTCTGCTACCTCAACAATCTTGATACTATCATGATCCCACCCTAGACGTGTCTTTACGGTAACAGGAAGTTTGGTATGTTTGACCATGGCTTCGGTCAGCTTGACCATCAAATCAATATCTTTCAGAATCCCGGCGCCTGCGCCTTTAGAAACCACTTTTTTTACAGGACATCCAAAATTAATATCGATGATATCTGGGCCACTCGCTTCGACAATTTCTACACTCTTAAGCATAGATTCCATCACCGCGCCAAAAATCTGAATCCCTACTGGGCGTTCTTTTTCGTAGATATCTAATTTCATAACACTCTTTGCAGCGTCACGTATCAAGCCCTCTGAAGAGATAAACTCCGTATACACCACATCTGCTCCTTGCTCTTTACATAACGCACGAAAAGGCGGATCACTTACATCCTCCATAGGTGCTAGTAACAACGGAAAATCTCCTACATCTATATCTCCAATTTTTGCCATATCTATGCAAAATTACCATATTTGCACCTTAAATCATATAGGATGTCTTTATTAAAATATTTTGTTGCTGTTTTTTTACTAATTAGTGTTGTAGCCTGTTCAACAGACAGCAATGAACCTGAAAACGTAATCCCAGAAATGGAAATGCCTCAGGAAGAAGATGAGATGAGTGATGATGAAGATACAAACGAAGAGGAGGAGCAGGAAAATGATGATACTGGAAATGAAGATGATAATGATGACACTAACGAAGAAAATATTTTTAATGGAGATGTCATATTAACTTCCCAATCTGAAGTGGATGCGTTTGCTCAAGAACAATACACAAAAATCATCAATGGAAAATTATCAATTAAAAATGAAGACATAAACGATCCAGTTACTTCTTTGAGTAACCTAAACACCTTAACATCTATAGACAACACATTAGCACTCTCTGAATTATCACAACTAGAAAGTCTTTCTGGGTTAGAAAATATTGAATTTGTTGGATTACGTGTCCTAATATTTAATCTGCCAAATCTGAATGACATTTCTGACTTACCACAAAATGCGAGCATTCAAAACTATGACTTAGACACGTTACCCAATGTAATATCCGTTCCTAACTTTGAGGAACATACAACTATAAATTCATTTACTATTTTCAGATTAAATGGTATCATTGAGTTAAATATATTCCCAAACCTTACTAGCATTACCAATTTCACCAACATTGACGGTAATGATAATTTGAATAGCATAAGTGGTTTTCAGAGTTTAACCCATATTGAAAATCTTTTCACTATTCAATCTAACCTCAGTCTAGAAGTTATTGACACTTGGGATAGCTACCAAGGTGATGGGTTTGGCTCTCTCGTAATAAAAAATAATGCTTTGTCAAATGTAGATTTTCTTCAAAACATGATTCAAATAGGTGACTTACAAATTGAAGGAGGTAATAATGATCAAATCACTGATATTAGTGGCTTATCTAATTTGAATTCAATAAGCGGCTTAACCATTGAAAAACTTATGGTTACAAATCTTAATAATCTTAATAGTATTTCAAACATTGATACTTTAAATATTGAAAATTGTGATTTAATTGAAAATTTAAATGGCTTAAGTAACTTAGCCACCAACAGTTTTAATAATAATAATTATATAGGTATTATACAGAATAATAACCTTAGTGATTTTTGTGGAATCTCAAATTATATAGCTAATAATGAGATAGACTCTTTTGACATCTTTGGAAACCTATTCAATCCAACTGAAAGTGATTTTACAAACGGAAATTGTTCTAACTAATTCATGACAATTCAGGCACGTAGTTAGAATATCTGTGTATCACAGCAGCAGTGGCTTATCATGAAGGTTTTCTAGAGCTTTGCTTATAATAATATGGAGCCTGTTTCCGCTTTCGCGAAAGCGTACTCATCTACAAAGGCAACTTCTTTTCAAATATATTTTTTTATTCCTTTTAGGGTTTATCTTTCTCATTATCATTATAAATAATTATTTTTAGAGAACTCAGCATTCCACTTAAGAAATAATTACTCTCATTTATATTGAACAATAAACAGCTATTCATTAAAATTTTATTCAGCGCCATCTTAGGAGCTATATTTTCTTTTGCCTCAGGATACCTAGGCTGGAAAATACAACTTCTTATAGCGTTCAATATTTATTTTATTATAGGACTTTGGATCTTTAACAAAAGAAATAGTTTTAATAAAAATCTTTTATCCCAATTTTTTCTAACTCTTCCATTTTTTATGCTGTATGGAATGAACGCAATTTCAAACAACTATTATCACATATTCCCTATTGTTTTTATTCCTTTTCTTAGTGTGTTTTTTGTTTTTTTAATCAAATCAATTACACAATACAAAATCGTAGTTACAACTGCTGTTTTCACATCATTACTGTGTTATGTAGGAATGGCAAATTGGCTAAATTATTTTAACGGAAGGTTTATTGCTTCTTATGACTATCTGCCCGAATTCGAAATACTCACATCAGAAAACAAACCATTCGAATTTAATGACGATAAGATGTACCTTTTAAATATTTGGTCAACGAGTTGCGGACCTTGTATTGAAAAATTTCCTGATTATGAACAACTAGCGGATACATACAAAAAGGATAGCTTAATTGAAATTGTTACACTAAGCCTACCAGTAACCAAAGACTATGACAAGTCACTAAAATTTACAGAAAAATATACCTTCAAGGCATTGTTAGCAACGCAAGATGAAAGTTGGCAAAAACTACAAACAAATAAAGTCCCGCTTTATATGGTTATAGGACGAAATCAAAAAATCGTTTATACAGGAACATTAAACTCAAAATGGTACGAATTTTACAATAATATTCATGATATCTTTAAAAAAGAAAAAAACACATACAGAGTGGAGTCACATGAAACATCTCCTTTATCTAGTATTGATTAGCAGTATCATAAGTTGCACGCCCAAAGCAACAATAGACGCAAAATATGTATACGATTTTGGTGAAATGAAAATATCAGACACACTAGATCATTCTTTTTACATAAAGAACATCTCTAATGAGCCCTTAACTATTTTAGGTGTAGAAGGAAGCTGTACTTGCACTATTTTAGACTTTTCACCTCAACCCGTCCAAAAAGGAGATAGTGCAAAGATTGACGTACAATATATTCCAAAAGAAGAAGTAGGTGATGTAGAAAAAGTGATGGTTTTTGAAGCGAACACTTCTCCTCCATATACGATTCTAAAAATTAAAGGAATTGTTACGAAAGAATAGACTAATCCTTTACAAACACAATCTCTTTCATAAGCTCTTCTCCTTTTCTATCAATCACTACCGTAGTCGCATCTCCTACGTCAAAAGTGGAAAGCACACGCATATAACTCATCATATCGACCACCGTGCTATCACCCATTTTGATGACCACATCGCCTTTTTCTAAACCTGCATTTTGAGCAGCTCTCCCTTCACTCACTCCGTCGATACGCATCCCTTTTCCAGAGAATAAATAATCAGGAACAACGCCTAAACCAACTTTAAAACTCGGTACCGAAGCACTCTCATCTTTGGTTTTGGTAAAGGTGAGTTTCCCATTATTATCCAACTCTTCAACAATCGCCAGAATATAATCCTCAATCATACGCATGCCTTCATAATTGAGTTTTTCACTATCATCCGCCGGCTTGTGATAATCGTCGTGTTGTCCCGTAAATAGGTGTAGCACCGGAATGTCATTCAGGTAAAAAGAAGTATGATCCGAAGGGCCTACGCCGCTTTCGTGCTCTGCTAGCTGAAAAGACGTATTGGCAGCAAATACGGTCTGTCCCCAGATCGGAGACGTTCCTATTCCATGTACCGCAAGCGCTTTTTCTTCATTAAGTCTTCCCACCATATCCATATTAATCATATAGTTGATTTCAGAAAGAGGAATGGTCGCATTTTTTGTAAAATAATTAGAACCTAATAATCCCATTTCCTCGCCAGAAAAACCAATAAAGAGGTAGTTATTTCCCTTATATTTTTCGTTTTGAAGTTTTTCAGCTAACTGCAACATCACCGCCACACCACTGGCATTATCATCAGCGCCATTGTGAATAGCAGCTCCTTCTCTGTATAACGATCCTTCACCGCCCATCCCTAAATGATCGTAGTGTGCACCAATCACAATGGTATTGAGTGCTTTGTTATCTAAATAACCTATCACATTGGTTCCTGTGATAAGAGAGTCGTTTCCGCTTTCGCGAAAGCGTACTTCGCCATGTGGATCATTTTTAGGTGCAAATGAAAATGTTTGAAAAAAAGTACCCGCATTCCCCTTTGGAGACAATCCTATAGACTCATACCGTTCTTTGATGTAATGAGCCGCTTTTAACTCTCCCTCTGTCCCTGTTTTACGGCCTTGCAAACTATCTGATGCAAGAAAAGCAACATCATTTTCCATAGTAACCGGAGCGGAAATTTCTTTTTTACACGAAACCAAAGAAATGAAAGCGAGACTTAAAATGAGATTTTTCATAGAAGAATACTGTATTTTTGCACAAAATTAATGATTTATACTCGTATGAAACACTTTTATATCGTTGCCATTATTTTTGCGTGTATTGCTTGCAAAGAAAACACATCGCCAGCAACTACCGAAACAAAAGAAATAAAAGAAACAGAAGTCGCTATAAAAACGCAAGACAGTACGTTAATCTATCCCGAAGAGGTTCACTTTAAGAATATCCAACAAGTAACTTTTGGGGGAGACAATGCCGAGGCGTATTGGAGTTTTGATGACAAGCAACTTGTTTTCCAATCAAATTATAAAGAATGGGGCATGGAGTGTGATCAAATGTTTTTAATGAATCTTGGAGAGACGTTTAAAGACAGTCAACCTCCTATGATTTCTACAGGATTAGGGCGCACCACCTGTGCTTATTTTCTTCCAGATAACAAATCCTTTGTATACGGATCGACCCATTTGGCAGACAAACAGTGCCCTGAAGTTCCCTTACGTAAAAATGGAAACTATGTGTGGCCTGTGTATGATACGTTTGACATTTTTGTATCCGACCTTGAGGGAAATATCACAGGGCAACTGACAGATGAACCTGGGTATGATGCAGAAGCTACAGTATCACCAAAAGGAGATAAAATTGTATTCACGTCGACGCGTAGTGGGGATTTAGAATTGTACACCATGAATATCGATGGTTCTGATGTACAACAAATCACTGATGAATTAGGGTATGACGGAGGCGCTTTTTTCTCACCAGATGGTACAAAATTGATATTTAGATCCTCACGCCCTAAAACGGACGAAGAGATAAAAAAATACAAAGGCTTATTAGCACAAGGTCTTGTAGAACCTACCGAAATGGAATTGTATATCTGTAATGCAGACGGTTCAGATTTACGCCAACTAACACGTTTAGGAAATGCCAACTGGAGTCCGTTCTTTCATCCAAGTGGTGAAAAGATTTTATTCTCCTCTAATTTTGAATCAGAGCGTGGTTTTCCGTTTAACCTCTACATGATAGACTTAGATGGTAAAAACCTAGAACGTATCACGCATGGAGAAACGTTTGACGCCTTTCCTGTATTTTCCAATGATGGTAAAAAACTAGCTTTTTCTTCTAATAGAAATAATGGAGGTGGTAGAGATACGAATCTTTTTATTGCAGAATGGGTGGACTAAGTGAATTAGTCTTTAATTTCTAAGCGATCTCTTTCTTTTTTATCAAGAGCCCGGTTGTTATCCTCTAGTGTAAAGTTACCGAAGTTATAGGTGAATCCTATTTGGAGGTTTTGTGTTTCCGGCACAGATAAAAACCCGTTGTTTTGATTGAGGTATTGAGACGTTACCAAGGCATTTGCCTCACCCAAGACGTCGTTTACAACAACTGATAGTGTCGCTCGTTTATCCCAAAATGTCTTCTTAAGACCTATCCTAAGATCAGTGGTGGATTCTTGTATATAACTCCCAAAAATATACCCTGAGATATAATCTAAAGACACTTCCCCTGTAAAGGTTTTATCCTTGCTTAGGGTTAGAAAATTAGAAAATGAGCCGTAAAAACCATCTATTTGAACTGTGAATGGCGTATTGCCGCTTTCGACGGCAAGAAATGTTTCTTCTTCATGAAAAAGGCTCATGTACGTATAAAAGTACCACCATTTTGTAAAGGAGCGTCCATGTGTAAAATCAAGACCCCACGACTTACTGGCTAGTGCATTTTGATTTTCGGCTCTTACCACTTGGGCGTCATTATCTTGAAAACTCAATCGAAGAATATTCTCTCCATTATCACGATAGTATACATCAAAAAAGTAGGATCCTAACAATGAATAATTAAAATTAAATTCGTTTCCAAAAGCAGGTATCAATCCAGAGTTTCCTCTTGCAAAGTTGTTTTCATTAATGAAATACACAAAAGGATTCAGATCCTGATAACGAGGTCTGTATAACCTACGGCTATAATCCAAACTAAAGCTATGGTTATCTGATAAAGCATACTGAACATACCCTGAAGGAAACCACTCTAGATAATCTAGCTCAACAACTTCATCCAGCACCAAAGAATTCCCTTTAGAATTGGTTTGCTCCACACGTAATCCGCCTTTTAAACTCCATTTGTTTATATCCTTACTCAACGAAGCGTATCCTGCAAAAACATTTTCATCGTACAGAAAGTCATCATCTTGCGCTTGATCCAACCCATTAGGTGCATCATTTTGAATAGAAGGAAATTGTATCGCAGATCTTGAATCAATCACCGATACTTTCCCTCCTGTCTCTAGGCCTACATCACCTAGTTGAGTTGTATAATCGATTTGACCTGTATAAATCTCTATATCCTGTAAGGCGTTACTTGTAAAACGTACATTTCTAAAAGCAGCATTTTGATCATCGGTATAACTTGATAATAATCGCTGCGTACGATCTCTATTGTACGAGGTATAATGTGCATTTGCTTGCAGTTCTCCTTTTTCAAGAGCATATGCGTAAGTCAAATCAAAAGCAAGGTTTTTTTGCGCTCCATCGATTCGACTAGTCGTTGCTATATCAAATGAATCATCCACAAAAGAAGAAACCTCCGTTACTGATCTTGCAAAATCAAATTCATCGGGTGAGTACAACCCAATCGCTGAAAAACTCAATGTTTGTTTTTCATTTAATTGGTAATCTACAATCAGATTTGCATTATGCGCTTGGGTCCACGTTTTACGCTCAAAATCTTGCAGCCATCTTGAAATAGGCCCTGTCTCATTTTGATAATTCACAAAACTATTGTCTTCTTTTGTCTTTTTAAGAGGTGAATATCCATAATTAAAAAAAACGTTTAATTTTTCCCCTTTAAAATAATGACTCGTCCCAAAATAATGCTTTGGAAATATCCCGTAGGTCCCACGTGCCGTTACAGACCCTTTATATCCTAGATACAGCGTTTTTGAAGATACGATGTTTATAATCGCACCTCCTTCAGCGTCATACTTTGCCGATGGGTTTGTAATCACTTCGATAGATTTTATAGTATCGCCACCTACACTCTCTAGTAAACTTTGCAACTCCTCAAAACTAAGCGCTACTTTTCGATCATTTACATATACATTTACCGCATTATTCCTAACAGCAAGCGCATCTTGTTTAACAACCACCCCAGGCGTTCTTCGCAGTATATCCCATGCACTGCCTGTAGCGGCAATGGTATTCTCTACATTAAAAACCAATTTATCCACTTCACGAACAATGGTTGGCTTTTTACTGATCAGTGTAACCTCTTCAAGGCTTTCTGTAGTCTCTTCAAGAATAATGATTGGAAGTTGCTTGTCTTTTGACACATCAAATGCAGTAGACGTATAATTTTCATACCCTACAAAACTAGCTTTGACAAGATAAGATCCTTCTTTGATCTCTATAAAAGTAAAGGCTCCGACATCATCGGTAACCGCACCTTTTACGATCTCATCAGCTGTCGTGTACAAGATCACATTTACAAAAGGAATAGGTTCGCCAGCATTATTTTTAACCACCCCCGATATCGTAGCTTCTTGAGCCACTAAAAATCCAGAACATAGTGTCAACAAAAACACTAAAAAAACAGGGGTGAAATACTTCATTTTAGCAAATAAAAATACTCTAAAAGTAGCCACAAAAGGAACCTTTACTGTTTTTTTCGACGAAATACATAAATTCTAAATTTCAACCTGCATAATCGGCAACATAACGCCTATATTTGCACTCATTGACTTGGATTAGATTATGAAGAATATTAGAAATTTTTGCATCATTGCGCATATTGATCACGGTAAAAGTACGTTAGCAGACCGTCTTCTAGACGAAACCTCTACCGTCACTAAACGCGAAGCACAAGCGCAATTATTAGATAGTATGGATTTGGAACGTGAACGTGGAATTACCATCAAATCACACGCCATCCAAATGGAATACATCTACAAAGGAGAAAATTATATCTTAAATTTAATCGATACTCCAGGACATGTAGATTTTTCTTACGAAGTTTCTCGTAGTATTGCCGCTTGTGAAGGCGCCTTACTCGTTGTAGATGCCGCACAAAGCATCCAAGCACAGACCATTTCTAATCTATATTTGGCACTAGAAAATGACCTTGAGATTATTCCCGTACTTAATAAAGTAGACTTACCAAGTGCAAATCCTGAAGAAGTTACAGATGATATTGTAGACCTTTTAGGGTGTGATGCAGAAGATGTCATTCCCGCTTCCGCGAAAACAGGAATCGGTATCAAAGAAATCTTAACCGCTGTCATCGAGAAAATTCCTGCTCCAAAGGGCAATCCAGACGAACCCTTACAAGCACTTATTTTTGATTCTGTATACAATCCTTTTAGAGGTGTAGAAACCTACTTTAGAGTTTTAAACGGAAGCATTAAGAAAAACCAACAAGTAAAATTTGTGGCCACTGGCAAAACGTATGGAGCTGATGAAGTAGGTACGTTAAAATTAACGCAAGCGCCCAAACAAGAAATAAAAACAGGAGATGTAGGCTACCTCATCACAGGAATCAAAGATGCCCGTGAAGTAAAAGTAGGTGATACGATTACAGATTCAAAAAATCCAACGCAAAGAGCCATTGAAGGTTTTGAAGATGTAAAACCGATGGTATTTGCAGGGATTTACCCTGTCGATACAGAAGATTACGAAGAACTTCGCTCTTCTATGGAAAAATTACAACTCAATGATGCATCACTTGTCTTTGAACCAGAAAGCTCTGCTGCCTTAGGTTTTGGTTTCCGTTGTGGATTCTTAGGAATGTTACACCTTGAGATTATCCAAGAACGTCTAGAGCGTGAATTTGACATGACGGTGATTACGACGGTACCTAACGTATCGTATCATGCCTTTATCCATAAATATCCAGATGATATTATTCTTGTGAATAACCCATCTGATTTACCTGATCCCTCTAAGCTTAATCGTGTAGAAGAGCCTTTCATTAAAGCCTCTATCATTACAAAATCAGACTTTGTGGGTCCTGTGATGTCATTGTGTATAGAAAAACGAGGTACGATTACCAATCAAACATACCTCACCCCAGAGCGTGTAGAACTTAGTTTTGACATGCCACTCGCTGAGATTGTTTTTGACTTTTATGACCGTTTAAAAACGGTGTCCAAAGGGTATGCTTCTTTTGACTACTCGCCTATCGGAATGCGAGAATCCAAATTGGTAAAAGTCGATGTCCTCCTAAACGGGCAAGAGGTAGATGCACTTTCGGCATTACTTCACAAAGACAATGCGTACGATATCGGAAAGAAAATGTGCGAAAAATTACGCCAACTAATCCCGCGCCAACAATTTGACATTCCTATCCAAGCAGCTATCGGCGCAAAGATTATCTCACGTGAGACCGTAAAAGCACTTCGTAAAGATGTAACAGCTAAATGTTACGGAGGTGATATTTCGCGAAAGCGTAAACTTCTAGAAAAGCAAAAGAAAGGAAAGAAACGTATGCGTGCTGTAGGAAATGTTGAAATCCCGCAAGAAGCATTTATGGCCGTATTGAAGCTAAACGACTAAAACGTCACTTAGTAGAAGTACGTATCACTTTAGGTTTTTTCTTTAATTTATGTTGAAGTAACGGAATTCCTATGGGAAAAACCCACATATACATCGCGTATAAAATGGATTCTCCCATCGTGACCCTTTTTCCTTTTTCTATACTCCAAACAACTTGTGCAGTAAACAAGTTGATATGAATAAAGGCTAGAAAAGCAAAGAGCCTAATGATAGTGACTACAGCGTAGCTTAATATATATAAAGTAGGAGTAATTTCAACTTCTATATACCCCAAAGGAGTTTTTGTTATCGTTTCTAGAAAAAGATATATACTAAAATACCAATAGCTTCTCATGTACCACTCCGTAGAAATAGGAGAAGGTTTTACCATTTTTTGATTAAAAAAAACAGACACGTTTTTACTCCAAACCAAATAGACAACCATGACGATCAAGATTCCTATCGCCATTAAGTTTTGGTTAGGTTCTGGTTTCTCTAGTATAATGGCAATAAAAGAAATAATACTAAAAAACACCATAAAAAACAACGGTGTAACCATCAAGAGTATTCCCAAGACGACTGGATGAAGCTTCCAAATAAATTTAAATAGTCTACTAGGCATCTTTATGAGTTATACATTGCGTCCAGTAATTGCTTGATTTTTTCAGGATCAGAATAGGTTTGTAAATCCTGTTGTACTGCTTGTAAATTATGCATAGGGAAAGCGCCTTCTAGACTTTCAATCGTATTACTCGCCGATGCATGGATTTCTTTAAATCCAGCGTCTATAAACTGCCCAATATTACTCGGTCGAATACCGCCACCTGGTAAAATAACAGGTTTATTTTTTGATTTTTCTAGTAACATTTTAAGCACAAACAAACCCGAAAGTGCATTTTCAGATTGCCCTGATGTTAGAATACGATCTACCCCTACTCGTTGCAACACCCTAAGGGCATCCATGGCATTGGGTGTCCAATCAAAAGCGCGGTGAAAGGTAAATGACATCCCTCCAGCGGCATCCACGAGGGTTTGTGTACGCTCTTCATCTATGGTGAGATCTGGCTGCAAAACACCAGAGACCACCCCTCCTACTTTCATTTTTCTGCAAAAAGCAATGTCACGTAACATCACATCAAACTCATCATCATAGTAGGTAAAATCGCCACTTCTAGGGCGTATTAATACATATACAGGAATTTCAAGATCAGAAACGACCTTTTCTATGAGCCCATGACTTGGCGTAATCCCGCCTAAAGTAAGTTCGCTACACAACTCAATACGTTGTGCTCCTGCCTTTTGAGCCGCAATAGCAGATTGATACGAATTTGCACAAATTTCTAATAACATAACCCGAAAATACACAAAATAAAAAGGATTTTACACATTCAAATCAACAGATTTATACGGGCTTCAGAAAGCATTTTTAAAAGGTAATCTTTTCTGTATCTTACGTACTTTAAATTTGACAAACATGCGTTTTAGAATCCTACTATTTTTAGTCCTATCCATTTGTTTTGGCTGTAAAAAAGACAAAACCACGCTAGCTTCAGGTGATTATCCACTCGTCAACCATGTGAATACATTTATAGGCACAGGCGGTCACGGGCATACGTATCCGGGAGCAACAATGCCTTTTGGCATGATGCAACTAAGCCCCGATACCCGATTAGAAGGCTGGGATGGTTGCTCCGGCTATCACTATGACGACACCTACATTTACGGATTTAGTCACACACATTTAAGCGGTACAGGAATTTTAGATTATGGAGATATTTTATTGATGCCCACAACAGCTGTCAACTTTCACAATGGTGCTGATGGAAAACCGGGGTACCGAGCTCCCTTTTCGCATGAAACTGAAAAAGCTAGCCCTGGGTATTACGAAGTACATTTAGATAGTACCGATATTGATGTTGCCCTCACCGTGACGCAAAGAGCAGGGATGCATAGGTACGCTTTCGCGAAAGCGGAAAATCAATTCATCCTACTAGATATAGAACACCGAGACATCTTACTAGACGGAAGCATCAACATCCTTTCGGATACCGAAATAAGCGGTCATCGATTCTCTGAATCCTGGGCAAAAGAACAAAAGCTATTTTATTATATAAAAACTTCCCTCCCGTTTAAAACAACAACAAACGATGAAAATAAGCCTACTAAAATGGCACTTGCGTTTGACAACCCCAACAACGAACCTATCTATGTCTCCGTAGGAATCTCTGCGGTGGATGAAGCGGGTGCTAAAAAGAACATAGAGACCGAAATTGGCTCCAAATCCTTTGACCAACTCAGACAAGAAGCACAAGATGCCTGGGAAACACAACTTTCTAAAATTGTCATTGAAGACACAAACCTCGACAACAAAACCAATTTTTACAGTGCTTTGTATCATACCATGTTAGCACCAAACATTTATCAAGATGTCGATGGTAGATACCGAGGCATCGATCAAAAAATACATCAAACCACCGATTTTGACTATTATACGGTATTCTCATTGTGGGACACCTACAGAGCTGCACATCCTTTATATACGATCATTGAAGAAGAGCGCACCAATGATTTTATCAATACGTTTTTGGCAAAGTATGACGAAGGCGGCATCTTACCGATGTGGGATCTTTCGGCAAATTATACAGGCTGTATGATTGGATATCATGCGGTTCCCGTCATTGCAGATGCGTATATGAAAGGCATACGTGATTACGACACCGATAAAGCCCTTGAAGCTATGTTACATAGTGCTACAAGAGATCATTTAGGACTGGAGGCATATAAGGGTTTTGGCTTTATTCCTGTAGAGGAAGAGTCTGAGTCCGTATCAAAAACGTTGGAATATGCTTATGATGATTGGACCATTGCCCAAATGGCAAAATCCAAAGGAGATATGGCAACCTACAACAGATTTATAGAGAGAGCCCAATACTACAAAAACACCTATGATCCGAGTAGCAAATTTATGCGCGGTCGAGTGCGTAATACGTGGTTCTCGCCTTTTGATCCTTTTGAAGTGAATTTTAATTACACCGAAGCAAATGCATGGCAATATAGTTTCTATGCCCCTCAGGATATCACAGGTCTGATTCAATTAATGGGCGGAAAAGACGCTTTAGAAGCACAACTAGACGAATTATTTACTGCCGAATCACAAACTTCTGGGCGTGATCAAGCAGATATCACAGGGCTTATTGGGCAATATGCGCATGGTAATGAACCGAGCCATCACATGGCGTATCTCTATAATTTCATCAATAAACCCCATAAAACACAAGAGAAAGTACGAGAGATTTTAACCACCCTATACACCAATGAACCTGATGGTGTTTCTGGCAATGAGGACTGCGGTCAGATGAGTGCTTGGTATGTATTAAGTAGTATGGGGGTTTATGCCGTAACACCAGGAAGTAACACGTATATTATAGGAGCGCCTTTATTTGACAAAGCCACTATAAATCTTGAGAATGGAAATACATTTACGATACAAGCTACGAATCTTTCTAATGAAAATAAGTATATAGCTTCCGCGAAATTAAACGGTGACCCACACCCGTATTCTTATATCACACATGAAGATATCACCAAAGGAGGTTCTCTTGTTTTTGAAATGACTTCTCAACCCTCTTCGTGGGCGACAGACAATGCACACATCCCTTCTACCGAAATCAAAGACCAATTGATCGTGTCTGCGCCTTTTATTTCCAAGGGTGATATTGCTTTCAAGAAACAAACAGACATTGCATTGGGAACAGTAGATCCAGAAACACCTATTTTTTATAGTACTACAGGCAATGACTTTCAAAAATACACAGCACCTATTACTATAACAGACGCAGTAACACTGCATACCTATTCAGAAAGAGAAGGTCAAAAAAGCATTACAATTCAAACTAATTTTTACAAAATAGATGAAAACCTCACGATACAACTAGAGTCTGAATACGCAAATGCCTATAACGCTGGAGGTAATGATGCCTTGATAGACGGTATCCGAGGTACCGCTAATTTTAGAACGGGTACTTGGCAAGGATTCCATGATCAAGATGTGATTGCCACGGTAGATTTAGGAAGCGCTCAAGACATCTCCGCTATTGAAACGAACTTTCTAGAGGACCAAGGGAGTTGGATTTTCTTCCCAACAGAAGTACAGCTCTTCGTTTCTAGTGATGGTAAAACATTTGAATTGTATACGAAAGAAACCATAGAAGCTCCTTCCTTTACTGACAAAGTCACGATCAAAACTATAAAAGCAGAAGAAAAACGCTCGGGCGTTCGCTATGTAAAGCTTGTTGCTAAAACCCTTGGCCCCGTCCCTGAATGGCATAAAGGGCATCCGTATCAAGGGAGAAGCTGGGTATTTGTGGATGAAATTGCTATAAAATAATGGAAGTCTTTAAAATCTAGTAGTATTTTAAAGAAGTGATTTCTTCGCTCCTTTTTCTTACTAACTATCACATTTATAATGAGCCACTAAAAATAATATAAAGGAAATCAGTACCTTGAAACAGCTTTTAAAATCAAATGCATAATTGCTGTTACAAAATACAATATTTGCTTTCAGGTAAGTGAAATTTATACTGAATTAGCTTTCGCGAAAGCGAAAAAACACCATACCAAATGAACAGAAGAAAATTTATACAAAATACAGCACTCACTGGAGCCGGAATTGCCACAGGGGTTGCTGCTATAAGTTGTAATGAGGGAGCTACCCAACAACCAGAAACGGCAGAGGCATCTGCAGAGACGCTAGTAAGACCCACTTATATTTCTATCAGTACTTGGAATACGGAGCGTGCCAACTCAACGTCTGGTCAACTACTCGCACAAGGCAAACCTGCGCTTGATGCGATCATAGAAGGAGTAGCGATAGAGGAAGCTAATGAAGAAAACACCACCGTAGGGATCGGCGCTACGCCAGATAGAGAAGGAAATGTAACACTTGACGCTTGCGTCATGTCACCGGAGGGAGATTATGGAGCGGTGCTTGCGGTAGAAAACATTGTCCATGTAGCAGCTTTAGCACGTAAGGTGATGGAAGAAACCCCCCACGTCATCATGGCAAGTAAGGGCGCTGAAGAGTTTGCTTATACCCAAGGATTTAAAAAACAAAAATTATTAACCCCAGCTTCTGAAAAAGCATGGAAAGAATGGTTAAAAACAAGTGATTACCAACCTGAAATCAATGTTGAAAATCATGATACCATAGGTATGCTTGCCATGGATACTTCGGGTAAAATTGCAGGAGTTTGCACTACCTCTGGTTTAGGATACAAAATGAAAGGCCGTGTAGGTGATTCCCCGATTATTGGCTCTGGGTTATTTGTAGATGATGAAGTAGGTGCCGCTGTCGCCACAGGCATGGGAGAAGAGGTTTTAAAAACCGTAGGTAGTTTTCTTGTGGTCGAGTTAATGCGCAATGGCATGTCTCCCCAAAAAGCATGTGAAGAAGCCATACACCGTATTGTCAAAAAAGGAGCCCGTTATAAAGATTTTCAGGTAGCCTACATCGCAATGAATAAAGCAGGAGAAACAGGATCTTATGCGATACATGAAGGCTTTAATATGATGAAATATCAAGAAGGAAAATCTGAAATTATAGTTTCAGATTTTTTTACTAAAAAAGCCAAATAGTCATTACCCTATTTGGCTTTTATATATGTGTAATATCTCTTTTTAAAATTAAAAAAGAGATTAATG
>CAYGQJ010000010.1:75419-77928 GCA_964351845.1 uncultured Flavobacteriaceae bacterium
ATTAATGATAATACCCAAATAATTCTTCGGTTGCTTTGTTAGAATTTTGTTCGATAGGTTTAGACTTAGATTCCATATCGGTATCTAGGATACTAATTGTTCCAGATCCTCCTTGTACAGACATTAATTGTTGAGGTAACAACTGATTAAATTTTGACAATGTTTTCATAATAAATATTTTAAATTATATATCAATATAATGATAAAAAATTGTTTTTGATGTAATTTATATAGAATAAACATCTATAGTATATGAATTTGAAACTCATATTTTTTTGCACTAACTTATCCTGTTTTAGAATTCGTTACTTAAAATTAAGAATACACCAATAGTAAATTCTTTGCCTATTTCAGGAAAAGAAATATTCAAGATTAGCGTTTAAATTTACTTGAATTGGAATAGAAAATAAATCCTTAAAAAGGAAATTACTATTTTTAACATATACTAATCATCTCACTATAACATTTGAAAATCTTAATTACATCCTTCTTTTTCTGTATTTCTATACTTTGTAATAGTCAAGATATCCCGACATTTAAGGAAAATTTAGCCTCAGAAACTGACATCAAAAAAAAGGTAAGCCTTTATATTGATATTGCGTGGGAATATATGCTAATTGAAAATGACAGTTCGCTGTTTTATATCGATGAAAGTCTCAAATTAGCTAGAGAAAATGACTATCCTTATGGTGAGGTCATCACCCTCGAAATGAGAGGTATTTACCAAGAAGCTATAGAAAACTCTTTTGACAAATCGATTGCGAGTTATATAGAAGCTATCGAAATCGCTAAAGATCACAATATCAACTATTTAGCCTCTCTTAACCTTTCTATTGGTGTTTTATTTGAAAAAACTGATAATTACGAAAAAGCAAAAGAATATTATATCAAAGCCGTATCTGCGGCAAGAAAAACAAATGAAACTGCAGTTATCAAAATTGCCCTTATAAATTTAGGAGGGATCTATAATGCACTAGGAGAGTATGACAAAGGAATAGATATTATCAATGAAAGTTTTTCATACCCATATGTTGATGACGAGAATGATGCCGCACATCATATCTTAGGAAGTTTGTTGATGAGCAAACTTAAATACAGAGAAGCATTACCACATCTCCTGAAATCGGTAGAAAATAAAAATGCCAAAAGTGATGTAAGGTATAAATTTCATTATTCAAAAATTATTGAAAATAAAATTCTATTAGAAGAATATGACGGCCTTGACACGCTCATTCCCATTGTCGAAAACTTCTATAAAAACACTGAGATCATCAATGAAAAGCCTACCTTGGCGTATGTGCTTTCGCAATCTTACAAGGCTTTAAATAACTATGAAAAAGCCTTTTTATATAGAGATGAATATATCGTATTAAAAGATTCTATAAACACTATAAAACGGGATGACTTGGTGTATGATCTTGAAATAAAATATCAAACCGATATTACAAAACAAGCACTTGAAAAAAAACAAATTGAACAAAAGGCATATATTTTTATAGCAATTACAGGACTTTTATTAGCGCTTTTACTCGGCTTCTTCTATTACAAGAACAAAAAGAAAAACAAACTTCTCGCTAAACAAAAAGTCTTGCTAGAGGCTACTATAGACGAGAAAAATGCCTTACTTAAAGAAACACATCATCGTGTAAAAAACAGTTTTCAAATAGTATCCTCACTCCTATATTTACAATCGGAAAACATCCAAGACAAAGAAGCACAATTAGCTATCAAAGAGGCTCAAAATAGAGTACGATCTATGGTACTCATTCATCAAAAATTATACAATAAAGATCAGTTAGTAGGAATCAACACTCGAGAATATATTGAAGATCTTACGCAAGACATTTTTGAAAGCCATCAGTTTACAAAACTACCGATCAACTATTCATTAGAAGTGTCGCCCATGGTCTTAGATATTGAGACCATAACCCCTATAGGACTTATCCTTAATGAACTCATTACCAATGTACTTAAACATGCTTTTGATGATGTAGATCTTCAAAGTAAAATGCATATTATATTTGAAGAGAAAGGGGAGAATTTAGTCTTAAAAGTATCTGACAATGGCAAAGGTATGTCTGACAACATAAAAGAAAGCTCATTTGGCATCAAACTCATTAGAGCACTTTCTAAAAAATTAAAGGCAACTCTTATTTATAATGGAGCAGAACCGAAGGGTACATTAGCCACTTTAGAAATTACACGATTTAAAGTGCTATGATTGACTAAAGAAACAACACTCTTCACTAAAAAAATAACGTATCCTACATACTTTGAACTAGTTTTATGAAAAAGCAAGTAGACCGTATTTTGAAAAAGCCAAGAATTTATATCGTAGAAGATGATCCTATCATCTCGGCAACCATAGAAACTGCCCTAAAAAAGCAAGGCTATAAGATCATAGGCGATAGTGAAAACTATGCCACGGCACTTCAGCAAATTCACGAATTAAGACCTGACTTAATATTACTTGACATACAACTTGAAGGAGATAAAGATGGTGTAGATC
>CAYGQJ010000011.1:0-6346 GCA_964351845.1 uncultured Flavobacteriaceae bacterium
GTAAACGTAATTATGCTGCCATAGGAAGGGTGTCTGGTTGTAAAATAATCACTTCTTGAGATAGACTTGGTGTTGCCTTTTGTGTCATAAAAACAGGGTATACACTGTACGATAACCAAATCTGTACTAACTTAACAGGAATCTGGACCGCATCTTTCATTCCTAATTTAGAATCGTCTACATGAATCCAACGCTGTAAAGGTTGCTCATACATTTTAGTCATAATCTCTTTAGATCCGAAGTGTTTTTTAAGGCGCATAAAGATTTCTACATCAAATAACCATCTTGTTAAAAATGCGCTGTTATATGCCAAAGGAATGGCACTTCTTCTAAATACTTTGGCACCACATTGTGTGTCTTCAATCGGGAGACCAAGAATCATAAAAACAATCATCTTAATAATTTTTGAAAATAGATTTCTCATGACATTTCTTTCAATTTGCCCATCACCTTTCCCTCTTGATCCATATACCAGCATCAATTCTTTGTTTTTATGAAGGGTATTTGTGAGACTTTTAAAATCATCAAAGTCGGTAGAGAGATCGGCATCTATAAAACCAATGTAATCAATATCTTTTCGGTTAAATAAATAACGAGAGCCATAACGCACAGCTGCTGCTTTTCCTGCATTTTTCTTGATGTCTACAATACTTACTCTAGTGCTAGCACTTTTTTGTATGGTTTCTAAGACTTCTATAGTATTGTCTTTACTTCCATCATTGACAAAACATAAATGATAGTTTTCATGCGTCGTAATAAAGTGAATAAAGGCGTCTACAGGTAAACGTTTTGCTTCGTTGTAACAAGGGATGATAATTCCAGTTTTCATAGTATATTAATTTTGATTTCTGAGTCAAAAGTAGATCGCAATCACGTCTCGTTTTGAGCAGATTCGATGGATGGCGCTTTTGTGTAGGTGAATGAAAAAAAGGCATAGACCACTTCTTCTTTTAGAGAGGGAAGTTTGTTATATCTTTAAATTTCAAAAGAATAGTGAATCCATACATGAAAGAAAGCACCAATAAACACCTCTTAATAGCCCTACTTGTAGGGCTGGCATTTCATGGTACTTCTATATTTTTTACACTAGAAACTACGTATGATGCATTAATCCATTTGTTTTTTGCAGATCACTATGCAACGAGTTGGTTTGAACCGTGGAATTATAAATGGTATACTGGATTTACCGTGACAAGCTACCCGCCATTGGTACATCAATCTATCGCAGTACTATCATTGCTAGGAGGATTAAAATTTGGTTTATTTGCGATAGCCGTTGTGAGTATTGTTCTTTTTATAACGGGGGTCTATAGATTCTCGTTATTGATGACCTCCAACAGAACGGTTGCAGGGTATGCAGCGATACTAGCAGTGTTTTCTTCGTCGTTTGTAGAAACGCTTCACATTTTTGGGCAGTTACCTAGCATCATTGGGATTTCTGTACTCATGCATGCCCTTCCTGAGATTTATCTTTGGTTAAAAACAGGGAAGTACCGCTATCTGTTTACATCGTTATCTTTAATTGCCGTCACGGTGACCTCACACCACGTTACGCCCATTTTTGGAATGATATTTTTTATTTTCCCTTTGATAGGCATGGTGATTATGGATGTGTCTAGAGCGCAAGTAGCCTCCATGAAAGCGGTTACGTTCCAAGTCTTCTTCCATAGTTTTTTAAAATTATTTAAGCGTATTATAGGTTTTGGAGCATCGTCGCTTGTGATTATTGTAGGTTGTATTCTTCCGTATTGGATCAATTCTAAAAACAATCCGATTACACAGGTGCCTATTCCTCATGGGTCTCGAGATCATTTTTTAGAGATTACCTCATCAGGATTGGTTTTCTTTGTAATTCCATGGGGCGTATTGCTTATTATTTTACCCTATATCTTTTATAGATATTACAGCAAACGCTATCTGTTTTTTGGCCTTTCTATCACATTACTTTTCATATTGGGTACTGGAGGAACCACACCTATTCCTAAAATGATGTTGGGAGAAACGGCTTTCAATATTTTGACATTAGACAGGTTTACATTGTGGGCAAGCATCATGTCACTACCTATTTTTGGAGAATTTGTTTACCGATTTTCTGAAGGGGATTTAAAACAACGCATTCAATCGAAATTTGGAGCGATATATCACCGTATCATTGGCGGCATTTTGGCAGGACTTTTTATTTTCATGACCATTTTTACCATGAGTCTTGGGTACTTTAGGCCTTCCCAACCTCAAAAAATAAAAATGTTACCCATTGTCAATTTCCTTAATCAGGATGATCATGACAAATGGCGATTTTTAACCTTAGGATTTGGAGATCAAATGGCTTGGTTATCCGCACAAACCAATGCGCTTTCGGTAGATGGTAATTACCACTCTGCGCGACGTTTGCCAGAGTTAACCACAAGACCTATTGAACGTTTAGAAAATTCAAAATATAAAGGCGTAGCCGGTATAGGTTCCTTACAGCAATTTCTAACAACACCAGAAAAGTACAATCTTAAATATATCTTTTCTAATGATAAGTTTTATGATCCTGTGTTATATTTCTGTGGATGGCAACGTTTACGACAGTTAGAAAATGGCATTATGGTATGGGAACGTCTCAATGTGAAACCCATTCCCGCGATTTTACCAAAAGATAACATCCCACAGTGGCAAAAAATACTTTGGGGGATTATCCCATTTTTGACTGTCATCATCGCGTTTATCCTCAATATTCAAATGCTATGGATACGCGCTTTAAAAACCAAAGAAAAACCCATTCCTGCCTATTTGAACTTTAAAACTATATACACGCGATTTTCCAAAAATCTTCTCAGAGTGACACATATCTGGTCTATTATTTTAGGGGGATTGGTGTGCTACGGACTTTATTTATTTTACCTGAAAAATGATTCGCAACGAACTCCCGAAAATGCGATCGTGGCCTATTATGACGCCTTAGATTTTAAAGCGTTTGAAAAAGCATATGCGCTCGTGGACGGAAAAGAAGCACTCCCTATAGCGCAATATATGCTAGAAATCTCTGTAACAGATGGTTTACTAAGTTCCTACGCTAAATTAGATCATATTGAAACGATCATTACTGAAAATAATGATTCATTGGTGACTGCCAAAGTCATCACCCATTGGATCACACCATTGGAAAAAATACACCAAGAAGATTACAAGACTTTGATAAAGCGAGATGGAAAATGGTTTATACAACATCAATCTTTAGATACAGATATCCCTCCCGATCAACTGTATGCTTCCAATACAACCCAATACTTTAATCAAGGACGAAGACGGGTCACGACAGAACAAACACATCATGAAGATGTTTTAAAACAACCCGTTTTAGAAGTACTCTCTGCTAAATTGGTGCAATATGACACGCATTATGCGATTGTGGGAGAAGTTCAAAACCTAGAAAACGTCCCTGCCGATGTGGTCTTAAAAGGAACGCTGTATAATGACGCCAATAAAGAACTAGCCACCTACAACGCAAAAGACCACATAAAACATAAATTAATGCCGAAAGAGATCAGTTCGTTTAGAATCGATTTTGAAGGCATCGCCTGGTCTAGGACTAAGGATTCGATTCCTACATCATTTAATCCTGATGAGTTTACGCCTGTCGAGTTTGAAGAACAACCCACAAAATTCAACTTACAAGTCGCTGGCAATGTCGCAACATCAGATCTATATAAAGAAGCTTCATTAAGTGCCATTTCTATAGGTCCCAAAGCAATTACAGGAAATATATTTAATAGCGGGATCGAAGAAATTACGGTGCCACAGCTTTTAATCACCTATTATGACACCAACAAAACCTTACTTTGGGTAGATCACCTATTTATCAAAGAAGGCATCCGACAACAACGCAAACAAAAATTTGAATATCCTCTTTTGGAAGAAGGCACTATACGAACCGTAAATGATGCTATGGAAAATATTTTTGTCAACGGTTTACCTAATGAGGGTATTTCCAATAAAGTAGTTCCTAATAGAATTGAAAGTCACGCGACTTCAGAGCTACAAAAAATTGTACATCCTAATTATGCCTATATCAAAATTGAAATGAACTCCTATATTGGAAACCTTAACTAATGAAGCATTGTAAAAACATACACCTGATCTTTTGCTTATTTATGTCCCTTTTTGCTATCGGACAAAATAAGAGCCAAGATCATACGATTAAACTACTCACAAATCAAACAGATTTTGAAGTGGGGAGTGCTGTCGCATTGCAGTTTTCATCTTCTGGAGACAAACAGCCTTTACTCTATTGTTCCAATAGTTATAGCACTACAATAATAACACCTACGCTGGAAGATCTCGGACTTTATTATGAAATACCTAAGTTTATCACTAATAAATCAGGTGTTATAAACTGGAAGTTGGTCGATGATTCTTCGGTTTCAGGTTCATTAACGATGCATTCAAAAAAAGAAGTGGCTTCGATGGAGACGTATATCGGTCCCCCAACGATTGAAGCGGGAGGTACAGATTACACCATGCTTGTGGTGATTCCTACAGATTCCTTGGATAATCCGTTGCCAGAAAATACCGCTGTGACAAGTTCATATCAGTTTTTAGCGACTCAAAAAGAAGAAGACCTCTTAACCAATAACATCATTGCCTATCAACATATATATTCTGAAAAGGAAAGCGGTCGGTTATTCATTTCTTCTGAGTGTTTAGAAACCCATTCAAAAGAATATACAATTGATGTCCTTCCTGCCATCCCCGCAGATTTTACCATCTCGGCAGAAAGGTCTCACAACTATGCGGATGGGAATCAAATCACCTCTTTCTATACGTCTATCTTAAAAGATGCCCACGGTAACACCGTGAGTGACGGGACCTTTGTTACTTTTTTCATTCAAAATAAAGAAGGGAATAGCTTGAAAACATCTGGGATGACTGTACAAGGAATTGCCACGTCCAAAATGATTCATCCGGATCATGAAGATCAGTGGAGTGTGAAGGCATACGTACAAGGAATGGCAGAAAGCAATACCATCACGGTAGCGTATCAACAAGTGGTTACAGAGGTGGAGACCGCTTTCGCGAAAGCAAATAGAGAAATCAAGGTCGGTCCCCTACAAAGTTTTATGGGACAAATGATCCCTGACGGATTTCAAGTCTCGCTGGAGGTATATAAAGATGAACACCTACTCACTACCTACACCGAAACCTCAAAAAGCGGGTATGTGTCTTTTGAATTAACATCGGCCATTTTTGAAAATGACACCTATACGTTGAAAGTTAAGACGGCGGGATTAGAAAAGAACTATCCAAATATAAAGCTATGGTAAAGATGAATAAAAATCTTCTTAGAACCGCTCTGATCGTATCATATATGGTGATCATTGCTGTGATTATAGGCGGGATTAGTTCGTTGTTTAGCTATCTAAATACTGGCGCCGATAGAGCCTCTATCCTACACACAGAAATTCAGAAAATAGATCAATACATCCCTATGGTAGTTTGGGCTCCTTTGCAAAATGAAGGCCGACCCATGGATGCGCAAACATTAGCGCGTCTTGAAAATAATTACCTGGATGCATGGTATATCAAACAACGAGCCTATCAATCAAATGCGACAGAAGGCATTGAAGACTATTACACAGAAAATGCCCGAAAAAACCTGTATGAAACCATTACATACAACACAGCAGCAGGAATTACGATAGAAGCAACAACGCTAGAACATCACCCCACGGTAGATTTTTTTAGTGAAGACGGTCAATTGATAGTCATCACAGATACGAATGTGGTGGAGTACAAACGAATGTATACAAACAATGTGTTTGTCCTCGAAACCAAAGAAATATCCACCTATAAAGTCCTGTTTTTACTGGAAGATGGTTTCTGGAGAATTAGGCATATCATCAAAGAAAATACAAAACCGTATGTTGAAAAACAGGCCACTAAAATAGTAACCGATATCCCTACAAAAGGCATCAATTATTATCCGCAAGCCACTCCTTGGGATACGTTTGGGGACGGTTTTGATATAGAAATACTAGGCAAAGATTTTAACATCATACATAACGCAGGCATACAAAGCATTCGCATATTTGTTCCCTATGAGGATTTTGGAAAAGCCAATGTACACCCAGAAAAACTGAAAAAGTTAGAGCAAACCCTTGATATGGCTTTGCAGTATGATCTAAAAGTAATGGTTACCCTTTTTGATTTTTACGGGGAGTATTCTGTACTGGATTGGACCTTAAATAGACGTCACGCACACACCCTCGTTTCTACACTAAAAAACCACCCCGCTTTGTATGGCTGGGATATTAAAAACGAACCCAACTTAGATTTTGAATCCCGCGGCAAACAAAACGTAGTG
>CAYGQJ010000011.1:6446-15025 GCA_964351845.1 uncultured Flavobacteriaceae bacterium
TATTAAAAACGAACCCAACTTAGATTTTGAATCCCGCGGCAAACAAAACGTAGTGGCATGGCTGGATATGATGACCAGTTTTGTAAAATCGATTGATCCCCAACATCCTGTCACCATTGGATGGTCAAATGTAGCAAGTGCACCTATTCTCAAAAATCAAGTAGACGTGGTGTCCTTCCATTTTTATGAAGACCTAGATACGCTAGAAGAAGTGTATACGTCCTTACAAAAGGAGATTCCTCAGAAACCGATCGTACTCAGCGAATTCGGAATATCATCTTATAAAGGACTGTGGAATCCTCTTGGAAACTCAGAAAAAATACAAGAAGCCTATCACAAAAAAGCACAAGCTATTTTTGCGAAAAATAAAATCCCTTTTATGTCTTGGACACTCTACGATTTTGTAGAAATACCCACCGAAGTCGTTGGGAAACTTCCGTGGCGAAAGAACAATCAAAAACGATTTGGGTTTATCGACGCAGAAGGAAACAAAAAACCAGCATTCCAATATATTTCTAAGCAGTAATACCGATTGATTTTACGTATGCTATTTTTTGTTTCCCCCACCCTGTAGGAAGTAAAAAATTAAATATAAACCACGTTTAGAGAATATGTCCGCCCTTTAGGGACGGGGAAAAGACATATTTGGCTTTTAACTTGCATCATACATTAAAAAACCTATTCCAACTTGAAGATGCTTCAAAATATATCACTGCGCTACGTTTTTAGCTTTAACCATAGTGATGCTATGCTGAGCACTCCGACAAGCTCAGTGTGACACTTGCCAAAGTAAGAGCCATACATGATGAAAACACATCCCTAAACCTCTTATTAGAGGGGAAACTGTCACGATATTTTTCTATGATACCCGTAAATTTTATAGGTAAACCATCTTAAGGCATTTTAAACCTCAACTTTTAGTTTATCAAAACGATACATACTACTACATAGATTTTGAAATGAGCTCACAAAAATACCACAGGAGTTTTAGGGAAACGCCTGTGGTGAAAAAACAATCAAAAAAATTGGGGAATTGAAAAAAATTGGGGTGAAAGCGAGTATTCAATGGACTGTTTTCTTCAATTTCTGAAATGCCAGGGAAATCTTAGGGAAACTTCCCCGGCAAAAAAAATCAGAAACAAGTTGGGGCAATCATAAAAAGGGGGTGAAAGCAGGTGTTCAAGTAAGTATGCTTAAATAATAGAGGGTTCTTTTTGTGTCACAGTATGGTGTTTTTTTGCTTCTATAATTTTTTGAAAAGTAGCTACATACATATCTGCGATTCTTTCCATAGGGAATGCGATAGAGGCCTTGTAGTTAAGCGCTCCCAATTCGATTCTATACGCGTCGTTCGTAATAATGTTTTCAATAGCTTTTGCTAAACTTTGGACACTTTCTGGAGCAAAAAACTCGCCTCGATAGCCTTCATCTTTTACTAAGAGTGCTAAGTCTCCCAAGTCTGGAAGCACCACTGCCTTTCCATAACTCCCTGCCTGATGTAATACACCAGAACTTCCCGTAGTAGCCGTGTACGGAAAGACAACCACCGCACTGTTCTTAAATAATGAAGGAACTTCATGCTCTTCTACATATCCTGTGAAGCGAACTTGATCTAGGTGTTTGTACTTCTCTTGGACACTTGCCAAATAGCCAGGTACATTTGGATTATCTGTTCCGGCAATCACGACTTCTAGATCAAGCCCAGAAGATTTTTTTACGACCTCAACCGCCTCAATAAGAGACTCTACTTTTTTATAGGTGCCAAATTTTCCAAATGTCATAATCTGTAAAGGCCCTTCAGGTAGTATATGATCTGGTTTTTGATGGGAGACTTCAAACGTGCCGTGAGGGATGAGTTGTACGTTAGAAACCTTGTATTTTTTTTCAAGAATCCCTACATATTTTTGCATGGTTACGGCAACAACATCAGCCTGAAGAATCAGCCGTGTGATCATTGACCCAATAAAACCATATGCTTTTTGAAGTATTTTATTAGACGTAAATCCAGCCGATCCCAAATCTACTTCTTCCATGATATTGTGTAGTAAAACTACGTTTGGAATCTTTCTTAATTTGCAAACTAGCGGTAACAACAGTCCTAAGGTGGCAGCGACTTTTTTGTCTCCAAACTTCATAAACTGTAAGTTGAATAAGACGGCGTCAGGTTGTACTTCTTTTATCGCGCTACTCACACTAAAAAGTGTTCGGTAGCTGTTAAAAGACCAACACTCTTTGACCGTCACTTTGCAACCATATTCTATGAATGAAACAGGTTTTTTTCCTTCCGTTTTATCGGTAAGTAATACAATTTCTGTGATTGCTTCTTTTTGTCTAAACTGCTTCACAAGATGAAAAGCATATTCGTTTAAGGTGACTTTACTAGGAGGATATGCGGTGACAATGGCAAGTTTCATGGGTATTGTTTTTATGGTTGTATCACACATCGGTGAATTCAATTTGAAAAGTAGAGAGGTGCGATAGTTTATGAGGTAGGTATTATTTTATGCTGCTTTATGATAGGTAAATTCATAATAGATTTCTTTGCATCCATAACCAGTTATCGAAAGTTCTTTCTGGTTTTGTATTGCATTTGTATGTAATGTCTTTAAAGCTTCTACACCAACTTCATCAATCTCTTTTACATTATCAATATTAATGGTCACCGCTTCATATTTTCTGAGGATATATGTAAAATGTGTTAAAAAAGAATTTGAGGTTGTTGTATTTATTTTTCCAGTGATGTGAAATGTTCCGTTGCATTCTAAAATTTGTAAAGCCATGATTGATATTTTTAATTGTTATTGTTTGTTTCTGGTGTAAATATCGTGTAGTTATCTCATTTTTAATACGCTATGTCGACGGCCTGCTATTTACTGTAGATGAATGGAATATAGATTTCGATATAACGGTTTTTTATTTACGTGCGCTTTCGCGAAAGCGTATAATAAACTTTGATAATCAAGAGGATCGTTAGCATTATTTTTTATGTGCGTCTAAAAAGAAAAAAGCAACTTGCGTCACAAGTAATAAAACCATCGCAGCTATTTGCATATGCACAACTTGGGCGAGACTGTCGTGAAAGAAAATCACCAATCCCATCTGAAGTATTCCAAAAACCCCAGAGATCACAACAGGAACATAAGTATCGAGAGATAAGTAATAATAGGCAAAGATATTTGCGATCGCAAATAAGCCAGTTGCCAGTGCATATTTCCATAACAAAGGTGCTATTTCTAGGTATTGCTCACCAAATAATAGCTGAATAGCTATTTCTGGAAAGACAGCACTCACTCCTATAATCACAAGTGCAATACACCCTATATACCCTATATATTTGAATAAGATAGGCGCGGTTGCTTTGCCTTCTTTTCGTAATTGCACCACCGTGGGAAGTAATAACATCACAAACATCCAAGCAATAAAATACACAATCCGTCCAATGAGCGCTAGTGAGGCATAAAGACCTGCGTCCCATGCGTCAAAATAATGCTTTACCAATAAGATGTCACTGTTGTTAATAATAATTTGAGTCAGCTCATAAAAAGCCGTGATCACAAAAAAAGCACGTATTTTTTTGGCCTCCTTTGCATAGGTGATCCCTAATCCTTTGAAAGTTATTTTTTTACGTGAGAAAGGAATTAATCCAAAGCCAAAAGAAAATAAAATTCCGATAGCAATGACTAAAGAAGACCTGATATCAAAGAGCAGAATCAGCCCTAATGTGATCACTAGACGACTCAACATCTCTAATTGATAGGTCACAGAAAGCATCTTGAACTGCTTCTTCCCTTGAAAAATGCCTCTGTTGACGCTCATCATAAAATACAAAGGGATGCCGATGCCAAAGACCGTAAACATTCCCGAAGAAGACGTATGAAAGAGCGCTTGTAATTGATCCGCAAAAACAATAGTAAGTATTCCTGCTATGACGCCAATCAGGATACCGTAAGCATACATATTGGAGACAAATTTTGAGAGAAGACTACCCGTAAATGTCACCGAAAACTTTGCGGTGGCCAGTTGAAACGTCATCGCTGCAAAGGATAAAACCAACAAAAAAGTGATCAGTACTGCCGCATCAGAAAACTGTTCAGGTCCTAACAACCGACCCAACACAAGATTATAGAGATAGTTGCCTGCATTTACGACAAGCGCACTGACCATAAACAACTGTTCCTGCGTGAGCGCATGAGGGCGTTTTTTAGAGATACTAATCATAATTAGATGGATTTTAAGATGGATATAAATTAGGCAACTGGATCATATATAAACTCGTCGTAGAGATTATTACATCCATTTCCTATGACAGAAAGCTGTTTGTTTTCCTTTTGAGCGCTATGATATATTGTTTTAAAAGCATCAACACCACTTCTGTCAATTTCTTGTACATGATCAATATTTATCGTTACCTCTTTTGTGTTTTTAAATACACGTTCAATATGAGTAATTAAAGGGTTTGAGTTTGTCAGATTCAATGCTCCTTTAAGGTAAAAAGTTCCGTTGCATTCTAAAATTTGTAAGGCCATAATGTGTGTTATTTTTGGGGATTATTTTTTTAAATCTGATGTAAATATCGTTTAGGTTTCTTTGTACTCCGCATACATTTCGACGAGTGACCATTTGCTGTAGATGAATGAAGGAGGACTCTTCCCTAACTTGCATATAACTTAAAACAACACCATGAAAGCGACTACTAGTATCTTAATAATCATAATTTTACAATCCTTTTTGGGACACGCTCAAGATATGCAAGAAGGTTTTACTCATCTAGAAACTGGCAAGTATCAAGAGGCTGTCACCTACTTTGAAACTGTCTTAGAAACCTATCCAGAAAACAAAACGGCTCGATTATGTTATGGTCGTGCGGTAGGTCTTCAAGGAGATGCACCAAAAGCGGTGACTGTTTTTGAAAATCTATTAAAGGAGTATCCGCAGGATTTTGAGATTCAACTCAATTATGCCGAGTCTTTATTATGGAATAAAAAATACACCGACGCAAAATCATATTATGAGACACTTCTTAAAAAGGACGATACTAGTTTTCCTACCTTATTAGGATATGCCAATACACTTTCCAATCTTAAAATGTATGAAAAGGCATTAGCCTATATCAATAAAGCATTAACGGTGTCGCCCGGAAATGCCAATGCATTGGTGTCAAAAAAATACATCCATTTAGGATACGCCAATCAATATGTACAATCTCAAGAGTATGATAAAGCATTAGGAATGTTGCAAGAAAATATTGCTATCAATCCATCGGATAAAGAGACGCTTCTCAATATCGCTAATGTGCATTTGATTACGTCCGCTTTCGCGAAAGCAAAAACAACCTACCTCACCCTAGAAAAAAAGGATACGATCATTGCGTTGAACGGCCTCTCGCTCGTATCGCATTTGGAAGGAAAAGAAAAAGAAGCGTTGAAAATAAGCAAACGAGCCATGGCACTCCTTACTACTAAAACTGACAAAACAGTGCGCAATCAGACCGTAGAACGTTTCGCACAAGCATTACTATGGAATAAAAAATATACCAAATCTGCTCAAGTAATCGATAGCTTAACACAAATATATCCTAATGAGAATTGGGTACGCTCGCTACGCGCAACACAAGAGGTGTACACAGGAGATTTTAAAAAGGCATTGATACAGTATGATTCGATTTTGAAAAAAGATAGCCTATCTTTTGATGGAAACCTTGGAAAAGCAAACGCACAGAAGGCATTGGGTGATTATGAAAAAGCCTATGCTTCAGCAGCTAAAGCACAAACGATTTTTGGAAAACAAAAGGATATCATGACCTTTACAAAAACACTAGACAAACAGTTTACGCCGGTGGTAGAGACAAGAACATCCTATAGTTTTGATAATGGGGACAATGAGGCAACTACATTTTTAGCCAATGCATCAGTGCCGTTATCTACCAAATTAAAAGTTTTTGGAACGTACCAATACCGAGATGCACAAAATACCGTGACCAATAGCGAAGCCAAAGCGTCTAGTGTGTATGCAGGATTGCGCTATGCAGTGAAGCCTAGAGTGGTACTAAACGCTCAAGCAGGAATTACAGATGTGACGACAAATGACGGGAATTATGCAGCATTTCTTGCAGATGTGTCTTTGAGTTTACAACCTGGAAAACGTCAAAACTTAGATCTAGGGTATAGAAGAGAATGGGAAGATTTTAATGCCGATTTATTACAGAGAGCGATTGCAAAAAACACCCTCTATGGAACGTATAATCTAGGGACTAATTCCAATATAGGGTGGTATACGCAGTATAATTTTACATTTCAGAATGATGATAACCAGAAGCATTTGTTATTTACATCGCTGTACTATTCAATTTTTGACAAACCGTTATTAAAAACAGGGATTAATTATCAGTACATCACATTTAAAGATCAAGTGCCTACTATTTATTTTAGTCCCGCCTCTTTTAATGTCGTTGAGGTGTTTGTTGACCTTTTAAAGAATCAAAAGGGGAAATGGTTTTACAATGCCAATGCCGCAACAGGGCTTCAGTTTATAGAAGATCAAGAACAACAAGCGACGTACAGGTTTCAAGGAAAGCTTGGGTATCATGTTTCAGAAAGACTTTCTGTCGATGTGTTTGGATTACATAGTAACATTGCTTCTGCAACCGCCGCTGGTTTTCGTTTTACAGAGGTTGGATTTCATGTAAAATGGGACCTGACGAAGAAGCCTATTTTTAGGAAAGGGGTTAGGGAGTAGGTTGTGCTGAAAAATCCCTTACATGCCTGTAATGGGTCGTATATTCTAATATACTAATGACTACTTCTTTTGTGATTTGTAACCGCTGACTTTGAGCAATATGTTCTGTTTTTGTCTTTACAAACTCAGGATCATAATGACCAATATAGCCTTCAATAGATTGGTTATGCATCAGAAAATTATAAGCAAGCTCAGTGCTGTAAGTATCTTTCACACCTGCATACGTTAGTACTCTTAAAGCTTTTGAAGCTAAAATTAGGTCGTATTTTACAGCAAAATCAAGTAGTACTGTTTCTATGGCTTCTATCGTTTCCGGAGTTAATTGAATGGGATGTAGCCCGTAATGGGATGCTAAGAGTAAATCATTAAGATGTTTTTCAATAACCGTCTTTGGTTTTAATAGAAAACTATCTTCAGAAACCATAATATCTGGTATCTTTTTAAATTCAGGCGAAGTCCCTGTGAGTTGATGAAGCATGTTGATCATAAAAAACACCTCAACATGATCAGGTTGCTCATTCCAGATTTCCTCTAAGATAGATGTATAAACAGCTGCGATACCTGTCGCCTCTTTTTCGTATAGATCAAGATCATATTTTTTCAGTAAAAACAAAAACTCAATGCACAAAGATGGAGATGACTTAATAAAATCTTCTAGTGATTTTTGTGTAAGTATTTCTTCAAATGGAATTTTTCCTTTTTGAGACGAAGGCTTACAGATTTCTGATAAAACATAGGACTGAACTTGTAACAATATATCTTTTTTTTGAAGTGCTTCGTCTAATAGGGTAGCATTCCAAATAGCAACTTTATAAATGGTTTCTTTATACTCCAACGGCTTCATTTTTAGGCTGCGAAGAGATTAGGTGTTCGTGTTCTAAAATGCAACAGAATAGACTTACAAGTGTTGGATGATAATTCGCTTTAAATCGTTCTTCTTTTGATAACGTCTTGTCTGCATCAAAAACATCTAGGACGGTTCTGTTAATAAAATCGCCATCACTACATTGTGAGTCTAAATAATGATGTAAACATTTTTGGTGTAGCGCAAAATCTCTATGGTTTAAGATATGACAGGAGATGAGTAATTCTCCCAATAAATCCCAGTCTCTGGTATGGGTGTACATTTTTGTTAATGTTTCAACATACAATTTTGTTTCTGATAATTTTTCTCCTAGAAGTTCGGAGATATCCTTACTACCAAAATCTGATAAGAAGAACAATATATGTGTGATAGCATAAGAATCTATTGTTCTATTAAATATAAGGTTAGGTAAGAAATATAGGCTAGAGCAAGGGTATAATGTTTTAGCATCAGGAATGTTATTTTCAAACCCTCCTTTGTCTAAAAAATACTTAAGATCTATGAGTTGCCATGGGGTACGCTCTATCTGACTAATATAATTGTGACGTAAGGTGTTTTTTAAGATTTCTCTATGCGTATCTATCTCAACACCTGTTTCTCTTAAGGAAACATACACTGTCAAGTAAAAAGGAAATAGGCTAATGTCATTTTGCATGTTGAACACAAAATTTTCACTTAACACTACTGCATGAACATATTTTTTTATTTTTTCAACCCTTGGGTCATCTACAAACACAGAGGATTTCTGAATGATTAATAGTGCTAATGCTAGTTCTCCAAAAGCTTTTTTTTCGTCTGTAATTCCCTCGCGATATTCTAAGTTATATGCTGGAATACTAAAATATTCTAGGTGATCTAATATCCAATTGAAACTTTTATCTATACTATGTGCTAATTTTTCTTCCATAAAAAACATACTGCTTCCTTTGTAGAGGAAGCAGTATTATCTTGGTTTCAATTATCCTGTAACTACGTAATG
>CAYGQJ010000011.1:15125-17675 GCA_964351845.1 uncultured Flavobacteriaceae bacterium
GATCTATGTACTTTTAAAAAGAGATCTTTAGGAAGCTTGTCTTCTATTTTCTTTAACGTGGAGTGTACGGTATAGTTTTTTTCTTCGGTTTTTACATTGATGTAATCGCCTTTGGCTTCAATCAAATAAATACTAGGAATCTCTAGTTTGATTAAGCGTCTGTCAATATTAATGTATAAATGATTGTCTGAGGTTCCTTCTACACCATCACTGGGGGTCGTTGCGTTTTTTTGGATAGCAGGAATAGTATGTGCTTTTTGAATCGCTTTTTTAAACCTTGGAAAAAGAATTGGTTTGACAAGATAGTCTACAATACAATCGTACTCAAAAGCTTCGATAGCAAAATTAGCATCAGACGTCGTTAATATGATTTTTGGAGGATTTTTTAAGGTTTGAATAAAGTCAAACCCTGTAAAATCTGGCATGTGAATATCCAGAAAAATGAGGTCTACCTCATGTTGATTTAAGTATTTAATCGCCTGAATAGCATTCGGAAACTCACTGACAATAGTCAGATCATCTATCTGTGAGCATAATTGATGTATAATCAATCGGGCAGTAGCTTCATCATCTATAATAATACAATTCATACAAATAGCTTACAACGTTAGTAGGTAGTCAGAAATAACTTGGAGAATGTTTTCAAAATCCTCTTTTAAGTCGGTGTTCCCTTCTTTAAGATTGTTTTCAAAAGCAAGTGCTACTTCATAACTTTTCTCAAGTCCTAAAATACTAATTTTATGTTTAATCTTATGTACGTTTTCTGCAGCTTCTTTGTAGTTTTTTGCTTGCATGTTAGTAAGGTACACCACTTTTTCATCGGGAAACTCCTCTTTGATAACAGAGATTAGTTTTTCTTTAAAAGTTACATTTCCAGCAGATAGTTGATGTATGTAGGATAAATTAGGTTGTTCCATTTACACAGGGCTATTTTTTTAAAGTAAAATAAAATGTAGTGCCTTTGTTGGGTTCTGAAGCTACCCAGATATTCCCTTTATACAAGTCAATGACTTTTTTGACGATAGAGAGTCCAATTCCCGAGGAATCTTTGCTCTGCTTTAAAGAGTTGAATATTTTAAATATAGCTTCGTGATATTTTTTTTCAATGCCTATACCATTGTCACTTATGGAGAATTGGTGATAGGATTTTTTATCTACATAATCAATCGTGATCGTCCCTTTTTCTTTGTCATTAAATTTGATCGCATTCCCAATCAAATTTTGAAAAACTTGTTGGAATTTTATTTTATCCCCTTTTACAACGGGCAAGGTTTTTAATGACGTGATGGAGATGTTTTCTGGAACAAACAACACTTGCTTTACATCTTGAACCACGGTGTTGAGATCTACTTCTTGAGTGTCTTCCGTATTGGAACCAATACTGGAATATTTTAGGATGTCAGAAATTAACTGCTCCATTTTCTCTAAGGTGATTTCTATAAGGTCAAAGTTTTTTAAACTCGCTTCATCAAGTTTCCCTTGATTGTCAGCTTTAATCCAAGAGGTAAGCGCCTCAATACTTCGTAAAGGAGATTTTAAGTCATGAGATACAATGTGCGCATATTCTTGCAGCTCGTCATTACTTTTTTCTAGTTTTTGCAAAAGATTTTCTTTCTGAATTTCTAATTGCTTTAATTCTGTAATATCTAGATGAATCCCGATAGAACCTACGACTTTACCATTCAAGTTATAATTGGGGGCTCCACTGATGAGCCAGTGTCTTAATTCGCCTTCTTTTGTACGCGCTTTTACTTCATAGGAATTCGATTGCCCCTTGACTCTTTTTAGGTTTTCATCTTGCATTTTTTCCTTGAATCCTTTTTCAAGTAAAATTTCTGCTCCTTTCTTGCCCAATAACTCTGCCTCTGTATATCCAGACATTTCTTCAAGACTTTGATTGACCATCAAAACCTCATCGTTATTATTCACCTCAATGAGGCCTAATTTCATATTGGCAATAATGTTACTATACTTAACACGCTCTGCTTCTATGTTTTCACGAAATCTTCTCCGGAGTGTAACATCTCGATATGTCCATAGGTGTCCTTTGTAGTGTCCATCTTCATAAATAGGAATAAAATCCCTCTCTAAAATACGACCATCGGTAAGGGCTAACTCATCAGAAAGGGCCTGTTTTTTATTTCGCGTAAGCGTATCAATACGCGCTACAAACCCTTCGGGGTCTTCAAATAGATGCTTACTTTGTTCTGCGGCATCCTCACAATTCTGTCCTGTAAGTTGTTCTGGGGTGGCTGGAATATTGAAAAAGTCGCAAAAACGATTATTTGTAATAACAATATTGCGATGTTCATCTTCCAAGAGAACCCCACTTTCTAGGTTTGAAATTAATGCCGACAATCGATTCTCTGAATCTACAAGGCGTTGTTCGGCTGCTTTTTCTTCTGTAATATCTCGTACAATCCCCTGCGCTGCGATGGGTTTTTTGTTTTTATCAAATACAATACTTGCATTAATATGTACCCACCGAACTTCTTGGGTCTTTGTTATAACACGAGCCGTGTAATTTGTAAAAAAATGATCGGTTGTTAA
>CAYGQJ010000011.1:17775-47880 GCA_964351845.1 uncultured Flavobacteriaceae bacterium
CCTAGTCCAAAATGATGCATGGCTCTACTAGAGGTGTAAATCATCACGAGTGAGTTCTCTGTTTTACTTTCTACCGCAAAAGTCGGAAGTTCTGCATCAGGATATATTTTTCGTACTTCTACATGTATATGATTTTCTATAGAAGAAATCATCTCTATGGGATCTTTATACGTATTTAAAAGTCCAGGATAACTATCTTCAATAATGCTAAAAAAATGCTCTCCATAGGCTAATAGTAAATCATCTATGGCAATACCAGTATTCTTGTTTAGATTTTGAAGTAAAGATAGCATTTCAGAAAATCGATAGGTACCCACCGAAGTATAAATACCTTGCGATTCCAACTCAGATTGTGTGATGATTTTGTCAACCATCTCTAGCCCAAACTTCTGCTCTACTAAATCTAAAAATTCTGTAAAAACAATTCCTTTCATTTACGCTTTTATTAATTCATTAATACTCCAATAAGCTAGAAGTTTTTCAACTTTTGAAACATAATCGTCATATTTCAAAGGTTTTAACACATAACCAGCAATGCCTATTTTATAACATTCCAATAAATCTCTCTCATTGTTTGAGGTAGTTAATACAATGGTAGGGATGTATTTTAAATAAGGATCATTTTTTATGATTTTTAAAAACTCAATACCATTAATTTTTGGCATATTTAAATCTAATAAAATTATATCAGGTAAGGCACTATTATCTCTTAAAATAGTAAGAGCTTGTTCTCCATCACGAGCTTCAATAATGGTATGCTTTAAGTCTAGGGTAGCGATCGTTCTATTTAATTTCATGACTTCTATAGTGTCATCTTCAATCAAAAGAACGTTTAGTAAATTACTCATAAGAGCGTTTATATCAAAATTAAACGGTAAAGTAATTTAATTTTTCACCAATCGTCATTTGTTTCGTTTAATCTATAATTTAGGTACGGTGAATAACCATTAAGTGTCGACGAGTGGTAATCACATTTTGATCACTTTTTACAATGCATACTATATTTTAAAACCTCCATTTGGGCTTCTTTTTTTATAGAGGCAAAGGCTTTCGAAAAGCGACTAGAATCTGTATGTTTTTCTTTTAAATCGAGTTCAAAGAATAAAATAAACTCCAAATGCTTTAGCGCAAAGTTCAATGCATCTCTATGAGTTGTTTCTGGTACTTGATTTTCTATATCGTAAGACTCCATTACTTTATTAGTATGTACCAAAAGTAAACGAGAAGATGATCTGGTCTAGATATATTCTTCTAACGAAAATAAGTGTGTAGACGAATGGATTATAACTGTCGGTGAATGGATGTGTCGTAATTGAATAAGAGTATGTTACCTATTCATCCACTCTTTAAAATCACTTGTTTTGGGTCTGCTTACAATAAATTCCTGATCGCGAGGGTTTGTTACAGAGAGCTTTACGCGATGATTAAAATAAGATTCTATTTTTTGTATGGCGCTTTTCGCGACAATTTGCCCTCGATTTATTCTATAAAACAAAGAGTCATCAAGCGTATTGAATAATTGATCAACGGTTTCATCTATGATATAGCGTTTGCCAGCAGTAATCCCAAAAGTGATGCTTTCTTGAGAATACACATACAGTAATTCTGAAATTTTAATTTGTACAAAACCCGATCCTTCTTTTACAAGAATCCCTGTTCGTGATGGAGGCGCTTGCATATTTGCGAGTAGTTGCTTTAAAATGGCAGGATCTACCGCAGATGTTGAATTTGATTTGCCAAATTTATCTATGGCTTTGGTTAGATCCTCTTTCTGTATTGGTTTTAATAAATAGTCAACACTATTTACTTTAAATGCTTGAATCGCGTATTGATCAAAAGCTGTGGTAAAAATAATGGGGGCTTCTACTTCTATGTTTTGAAAGATTTCAAAACTAAGCCCATCTGCCAATTGGATGTCCATAAACACCAAATCGGGTGCTGTATTTTTTTGAAACCAAATAATAGCATCTTCTACCGTATCGATAATATCGAGTAATTGATACTCAAAATCACATGCTTTCAGCATATTTTGTAATTGACTCGCCGCTCTTGGCTCATCTTCAATGATCAGTACATTCATAATTAGTTATTTTGATCAGATAGGGTTACTAATGGAAGGGCGACACAAAAAGTATGCCCGTCGTTTTTTATATCAATAGACTGATTAGAAATTAAAGCATAGCGTTTTTCAATATTTTTTAATCCTAATTTTGTCGAAGGGAGCTGTGTCGATTTTGCCTGAATTTTATTCTCTACGACTACATGGTCCTCCTTGATAGACACTTCTATAAGAAGTGGTTTAGACCTTGACACCACATTGTGTTTGATCGCATTTTCTAGTAAAAGTTGTACACTCATAGGTACAATCATGCGGTCTAAAACGGTGTCAGGAATATCCCATTGCAACTGTAAATTGTCTCCAAACCGTTCTGATTGGATATGAATATACGCACGCGCAAACTTTAATTCATCCCTCAGCGAGATTAGATTTGCATTTCCCGACTCTAAAATAAAACGATATACATTAGATAGTTTATCGACAAATTCTTTTGCCTCTTCTTTTGAGTTTTGATCAATAATATCACGTAAGGTATTGAGCGTATTAAAGAAAAAATGCGGTTGCGCTTGATTGCGCAAAGCATCTAGTTGCGCTTGCACCATCACTTGCTTTGCTTGCTCCTCTTCTCTGATTATTTTTTTAAGCATCGCATGATAATATACCGCTTCATAAATCGCCTGTACCATCACACTAATGATGATGATGGGAAGAAGCACATTGAATCTGTCAAAGAGATTATAATGATAGTTGTCAAAGAATAATGTTCCAATAATCGCACTTCCTGCATAATCAATAAAGGGAACAGAAGTGATAATAAAAAGAAAAGCGATAACGATGCGTTTTGCAGTATCTTGAAATGCAGGATACTTTTTCCGTAAATAGATGAGCACTCCGCGCATAAAGAACCAGTTGAAGATCGTAAAACATAAAGAAATACTCCAATTAATAACAGCTTCGATAAGTGGATACCGTGCAAATGAATTATTAAAAAGATAATCAGTAACAAAGCTTAGAATGGTAATCCCAATAAGGGTAAACCAGAAGTCATTAAACCCTAAATATTTGATCCGTTTCTCTTTGTTAAATAACATTTTAATTGTTTTAGTAAGGGTTAAAACCCATGATTTTGAGGGTTATTTTTCCGAGTTCACTTTCGTGAAAGCGTAAAATACATGAATCTCTACAGTTTAATAAATGGCATTCCTTGTTTGGCTTGATAAAAAGTATACCCAATCCACGCGGCAAATAATAGTCCAAAAATAAGTACCGCAATGGTTTGATTTCTCGTTGAAGTATTCCATTTTTTTGACACCGCTACTGCGAATAACGGTATTATTTGGATGCTATGCAATCCAAAAAAGTGCGCTACTCTTAAGTCGCCAGCAACCGTACTCCAATTGAGTATGGGTAGTCCCGCGCCTCCATCGGCTACACCCACGTTGTGAGCTACTTGACTGATCATTTGACCACCAATCCAGCTTCCTACAACAATAATAATCCATCCCATGAGTATCGCCCATTGTACAGGTCTCGGTGTTTTTAATCGTAATCGGAGGGTTTCTATAATGAAGAAAACCATAACCACCACATTGATGCCTATTAAGATCCCCATGGCTGCAAATAACAAGCCATCAAAGGCAGAAGACATATTGTAATGGGATTGTACGCCACGGGCTGCTTGATAAAAGATGATACCAACTTCTAAGAGTAATGTCCATGAGACAATGTTATTAATAATGTTCTTTTTCCTTGTGGAGAAAGGGTATAACGTAATCAAATATCCAAATGTGAAAATATAAATAGCTCCCGAGATGGTGAATTTTAAAGGTTTGATCCAAACATTAATACCTAGTAATGTTCTATCATCTACTAGTAATCCAATGAAGCAAGTTGCTGCCATTAAAAGATGTAGAATCACAATTCCATACAGAATAGGACTTGATGTTTTTACGGTGCTGATTAAATGTTTGATGGTATTCATGATTTCTGTAGTTTAAAAGTTCTTAGGATCATAAATACAAGGAACCCTATAGGTCCGAACATAAACGTTCCAAAAAGACATGGAGCCATGAGTATTTGATGAATTTGTAATTTTTTGTTTTGGTCTAGCATCCACATGCCTACGACAAGATCAAAAGCGAGATAATGCACCCAACCTGCTAGCACCGCATTTTCTTCTGTAAAGAGTGCCATCACAGAGGCAAGACTCCCAAAATCTGGCGCACCGCCTATCTGCATCGCTTTAAAAATATACACCGCATAGATCGCGGATAAGGCTAAGGGAATCACTTTGTAGTCTATTAAGAATCGGGTGACTTTCCATTTGGGGAGTACAATCATCAAAATCCACATGGGCATGGTGATCATTCCGGCGATGGAGAAAACTTCTGTTGGCGTCATAGCTATTCGTTTTAATTGATTGATGGTTCAAAGATGTGATTATTTCATAGGATTAGAAAGACCATTTTGTTCAATCGTCGTAAATGTATTTTGAATTGTTGTGAACTCTTTAGAAATAGAGGAATAGAAAAATATGACTCTTTAAAAAGCTAAAGGCATTCGTATGATGTAGTTCTCGACTGCGCTCGAACAGACAAAAACTAATACTACCATAGTGCCTCACCAAAAATAAATCTCATCCACAAAAAGCCATGCAGGATTCCCAGCACTTGGGTGCCATTCAGGTAGTTTATCATGATTTTTGATCACCACTTTTACATACCGTGCTTCTGTATTTGGAAGTTGTAAGGTTACTGTTTTGATTTCGGTTTCACCGCCTTCTCCCTCTCTGGTAACTTTCGTAGCACCTACTTGGTTAAAAGGGCCACTCTTTAAGTTAGAAACATACACTCTAAAGTCTGTAGGGTATAAAATCCAACTGCCAACATTTTCCATAGAACGAAAAGAAACATTGTGTATCGCTTTGATAGCACCTAAATCCACTGTTGTATTGAGGTCTGCACCAAAATATCCCGTCCAGTGTCCATCTTTAAAATCTAAACTTCCTCCTTTGAGGTCGAACAGTTTTTTGGCATCTGGGTAGCTTTTATCCGGTTGTGTTTTGATGGTGAAATCAGTAATGGTGTGTTCAATTTTTGCATATTCGCGCATCAATACATCACTCGGCTCCCATCCCTTCTTAAAAGCAGCGACTTTCAGGGTGTTAGATTGATCTAAGATGATCTTTTGGGTGTACAATATCGAGGTGGTATCTGGTGTTTTCCCGTCCAAAGTATACCGCACCTCTACGCCTTTTAATCGACTGCCAAGGGTAATGTGCATGGTATCGTTAAACAATGTATTCATAGGGCGAATGAGTGGAGGCTCCAGCTGACTATCTTCTACAAAACCGTCTAGAAGGCTACTTTGAATACGGATATCAAATTCCTCAGCTAACGTATCCGCAGTTTCTTGACCTATCTGTGTTTGCCAAGCATAAATTTGTTTGGGTTGTATGCTGTTTACTAATTCTGTGAGTCCGTCGTTAGTGATGGCGGTATTGTATATATTTAAAATGTCTAAATTCTCTAACTTTTTAATGTTCTCGATAGCCGCATCCGTAATGTTTGTATTATCTAACCGAAGGGATTTTAAATTCTTAAAATCCTTTAGAACCGTTGTCATTTCATCTGTGATGTTAGAGGTATTCAAATCTAGTTCTACAATTTGTTCTTCTACTAAAGAAAGCGTTTCCAAGGTTTCCTTTGTCGGATCAGGCGCTAATAATTTTACATTCAGTGCTGCTTTTCCGGGTACTACTTCTAACACTCTAAATCCAGCTGCTTTTACTTCTTCAATAACATCTGAAGATGCTTTTGGAATGATGACTTCATTCAGTACCAAATACTTTTTGAGTTTTTTGCGTAGTGTATCATTCTCGATAGCATGAGTTGCATACCCTTCAAAATCGAGTCCTTGATCAATCCAATGTTTTAGTAACCAAATCTCATCTTTTGTCAGTTGCTTTTTCCCTTCAGGAGGCATATGTTCTTCATCAGAAATAGGCAGTAATAAACGGGTATACAATAAGCTCTGAGAAGCATTTCCTTCCATCACGTTTGTTCCGCTCACGCCCCCTTTTAAAATGCTCTCTTTGGTCAATAAAGAAAGTTCGCCTTTTTGTTTACTTGCATTATGACATTGAATACAGGTATCGTCTAGAATCTTTGCAACAACATCATTATAGATACGTAAGCTATCCACGACTTCGATTGTTTTTTCTTTTTCAGGGACACGTGCATATTCGGTTAAGAAGTTATCCCCGTGGGTTAATACACTTCCATAATGCCCAGCAATACTGATACAGATAAGGGTCGCGATAAAAAGCGGTAAAAAGAATCTTTTGATCTTTGGCGTTGTTGATAAACTTACTAAAAACAAAACACTCGTTAGAACAGCCGTTGCAATCCCCGTATAAAAATGAAGGTCTAAGGTTTCTTCTCGATAGCCCCCTTCGAGCGAAAGAAAATAGCCTAGAAAACAGGTAATCATCGCAAATACGGCTGTAAATCCTAGTAAATTCCTAATGATCGCCGTTGGATATTTTTTTTGAAAACGACTCGTGAGATCTATAAAAAAAGTAACCACTAAAGCGCCAATAGGTAAGTGTAATAATAATGGGTGAAATCGTCCTAAAAAGAGGATAAAACGAGGGGCTTCTTCTGTATTTAGAGTATACAAAGTTGCCACCCCAAATACCGTGATGATGATTAGAAAAATACTTTTATATGTTTGACGCCCTTCTTTCATTCGTTAAAAATCCATTCGTCCATAAATAACCATGCCTTCTTGCCTTTTCCCGGATGCCATTCGGGTAATTCTGAGGTGTTATAGACCGCTATTGACATACTTTTCACCTTTTTATTAATCGGAATAGACACATCATCGAGTCTTCGCATTTCTCCTTCGGTGACTTTGGGAATGTCCATCTGTACGGTGTCTTTTTCATTAAGGATCACCACTATTTTTTCAGGAGGGAAAATCCATGATTTGGTGTCGATGAGATATCCGATGGTTATACTTTTTATAAAAGGGGTTTTGTCAAAGTACGCTTTCGCGAAAGCTAACGAATCATGACCCACCCATTGTTCATCTTTGAAATCTAACGACGCCTTCTTTTGATTTGTCACTGTAGCGGGGCCTATGCCAGGATAGGTGGTGTGTGCGGTGGTTTCCCAATCCATTTTACTGGGTGTTACGCCTTTTCTGTAGAGTTTTAACGCGGTAGTTTCACTCGGTTTCCAATCCCCATGAAAGGCTTTAAAGGAATACGTTCCTTCTTTTTTAACGGTCATAGGTACTGTGTATTTTGTGCTGTTTTGGGTAGGCACCGAACCATCCTCGGTATAATAAATAATGACGTCTTCCAATGCTAATTCAGCAAATAGTGTTACCGTACTATCTATCATTGTACTCGAAGCCGTGACACGAGGTTGCGCGATGCTGATTTCCTGTTGTTGTACAAAAACAGATGTTTTTTCTTCCGTTTTTTGAGCACAACTTAGGATGCTTAGAACGAGTATGCTTAGAATCGCTACTCTCATACTCTTGTCAATTTAATAGGATAGGTTTGTCCAGAATTCCATTGGGCAACATACATATTTTCATCATCATCGATACACACATCATGCGGGTGTTGAAATAACCGGATGGTTTGATATAACTCATCTAATTCATTATTTCGATACGAAGGAGCTGTTGCACCGGGGCAGGAAACCACTTCGTTTTTTTCATTCATGATTAAGATAAATCCAGAGTCATCATGCAATGCGTTTTTAGATCGTAAGACCGCAAAATAAATATCTTTTTTATGAATCACAGGACGACAAATCAAAGCGCCCGGTACGGGAATGGTTTCTATAAAATCTCCTTGTAAACTAAATCGCTTCAACTGATTCAATTCGCGAGCGGTTACCAATAAAGATGGATTTCCTGAGTCTCTATGGTCATAACAAATGCCGTGTGCGTTTAGAAATTGCCCATCTTCTGTACCCTGTCCGCCAAAAATATTCAATAATTCTCCTTTGTGATTGTAGTGAGTGATATACTGCTTGCCGTAGCCATCTGCTACATAAATATCCCCGTTTTCGGTAACGGTGGTTTCGGTGGGTTTAAAAGCTGATTTGCTGGAGTACTTTCCTGTTTCGAGAGGCGCATCTATTTTAAAAACGACCTTTCCGTCCATGGTTGTTTTGATAATCTGATGCCGTTCATAATCGGTGATCAATAGGAAGTCGGTGCCATTTTCTTTGACGAGTGTGAGTCCGTGGGCGCCCGGATATTCCGTGCCCCATGTTTCTAGTAGCTTTCCTGATTTGTCATAGATAATGACATTGTTTTTGGTGTGATTGGTCAATAATACAATGCGCCCTTTGGAGTCTTGTACCATCTCGTGGCAGTCATTTACAGGCGTTTGAGATGCGTCGAGATGTCCCCAATTGAGATCTACTTTATACTGATGTGAATTGTGCCCTATAATCACATCTTTGGAAGGTGTTGTTGAGAACGCTCCTGCCTGCCGGTCAGGCAGGTTCGCACTTCGACTCCGCTCAGCATAAACTCCAGCGGGATACGTCAGAAACCCCATGGCGAGGTAGGAAGATTGTTTTAGAAATTTTCTACGACTCATGCGAAATTAGCTTAAAAGGTCATGAACTACGTGTCCGGAAACATCGGTGAGTCTAAATCTTCGGCCTTGGTGTTTGTAGGTGAATTTGGTGTGATCAACGCCCATAAGATGCATCATCGTAGCTTGTAAATCGTGCACGTGTACAGGGTCTTTTACGATATTATACCCAAAATCATCGGTTTCTCCATAGGTAAAACCAGGTTTTACACCACCGCCTGCCATAAACATGGTAAAGCATTTTGGGTGATGATCTCTCCCATAATTGGTTTCGGTGAGGGTCCCTTGACTATAATTGGTACGACCAAATTCGCCTCCCCAAACCACTAAAGTGTCTTCTAGGAGGCCCCGTTGCTTCAAGTCTAGGATTAACGCTGCAGTCGCCTGATCAATATCTTTGGCTTGTTTTTCTATTTGCGTGGGTAAATTCTCATGCTGATCCCATCCCATGTGATAGAGTTGTACAAAACGCACATCTTTCTCCACAAGACGTCTTGCCAACAAACAGTTGGCGGCATACGTACCCGGTACGGTCGCATCAGATCCATACATTTTGATAATGTGATCAGGTTCTCCCTCTATATCCATGGTATTTGGGACAGAGGTTTGCATTCTGTATGCCATCTCGTATTGGGCAATGCGGCTATTAATTTCTGGGTCGCCAAATTCCTTTTCTTGCTTTTCATTTAATGCGGCAATATGATCGAGCATTTTTCTTCGTTCTGATCGGCTCATCCCTTCAGGATCTTTTAAGTAGAGTACAGGGTCTTTTCCAGATCGAAACTGAACGCCTTGGTGTAGCGAACTCAAAAAACCATTACCCCACAGGCGAGAGTATAGGGGTTGTGAAAGCGGTCTTCCTGTTCCGCGAGATAATAATACGGTAAATGTGGGCAAGTTATCATTCAAACTTCCTAATCCATAGCTCATCCAAGAGCCTATACTCGGTCTTCCTGCTTGTTGAGATCCTGTTTGAAAGAAGGTAATCGCAGGATCGTGATTAATGGCTTCGGTGTGCATGGATTTGATAAAACACAGTTCATCTACAACTTTTGCCGTATAAGGCATTAAATCACTAACCCAAGCTCGGGACTCCCCGTATTGATTAAAGGCAAAATTACTACCCACCAACGGAAAACTGTCTTGCCCAGAGGTCATTCCCGTGAGTCGTTGCCCTTTTCTCACCGAATCAGGTAAGTCCTGACCTCGCATCTTCGTCAATAAAGGCTTATGATCAAACAACTCTAATTGTGAGGGGCCTCCACTTTGAAATAAGTAAATGACACGTTTTGCTTTGGGTGCAAAATGCGGCAAATTCATCCCTTTCAAGGGAGAGTCTGGCGCTTCTACAAGAGACGAAAAAGGATCCAACATCGATGCTGCTGCGAGTCCGCCAATTCCTAAACTTAACTTTTTTAGAAAGTGTCTTCGGTTATTATTGAGAAAATGTTTTGAGATTTCTTCCATGCAATTATCCTTTTACAATAGCTTCATCTAGGTTAAAAATCAAACTTGTGACAGCGCTAAACGCATATAATTTTTCTTTGTTGATTGCCTCTAAGTCCGTGTTGGGTATCTTTTTAAATGTACTGTCTTTTGTCGTGTCATAATTTGCTTCAGACTCCTGTAAGAACGTAAGAAGATTTTGAGTCTCTGTTTCATCAGGAGCACGGGACGTGATTTTCCTGAAAATAGTTTGTATCCGATCTTGATCGGTAAGGTTTTCATCTTTTAGCATTTGAGAAGCTAATACCGTTGCGGCTTCGATAAGCTGCGGGTCATTGAGCATCACAAGGGCTTGTAATGGCGTGCTTGTTTTTTGTCGTTCTACCGTGCAATAATCCCGTGTGGCGGCATCAAAAGTCATCATTGCTGGCGGAGGCACGGTTCTTTTCCAAAAGGTATAGAGGCTCCTACGGTATACATTTTCTCCTGTATCCATGATGTATTTTGTGAGTCCTTGGCCTGAAGTCGTTTCTGCCCAAAGACCTGGTGGTTGATAGGGTTTTACGCTTGGGCCTCCTATTTTTTTAACAAGGAGTCCGCTTACCGCTAAAGCATTATCTCGGATCATTTCGGCGGTTAGTTTTTGGCGCGAACTCCTGGCGAGTAATACATTATATGGGTCTGCTTCTAAGAGTTTGGGACTGGTTTTGGAGGTTTGTTGATAGGTATTAGATAGAACCATCCGTTTGATCATTTTTTTCATATCCCAACCTTCTTCTCTAAAAGTGATTGCGAGCCAGTCTAATAGTTCTGGGTGGGAAGGTAAGGCGCCTTGGTTGCCAAAATCAGAACTAGAAGCGACAATACCTATCCCAAAAATTTGCTGCCATAATCGATTGACAGCAACACGTGCCGTAAGGGTATTTTTTTCATCAAAAAGCCATTTGGAAAGCCCTAGTCTATTATTTTCAAAGTTGTCAAAAGCGAGGACGGCTTTTGGGGTGTTTGCTTGTACTTCGTCTCCATAGGCATCATAAGCACCTCTTTTTAGTACGTATGTTTTTCGGGTCGGCGCATCGTCTTTCATCACCATAAGCTGTACTTCTGGAATAGAATCTGGCATATTGATAAAAGAAAGTAATGCTTCGGTTTGTTGTTGTGTGATGTTGATATTAGGCTCTGGAATCTCCCCATACTCTATGCGACCTTTCTCTTTGACCTTATTGAAAAAACTATAAAAACTAAAGTATTCTTTTTGAGAAATAGGATCGTATTTATGATCATGGCATTGGGCGCATTCCATGGTCAATCCTAATAAAGATTTAGAAACCGTGTTTGTTCTGTCTAATACATATTCTACGCGATATTCTTCATCAATGACTCCTCCTTCTTGTGTGATTTTATGATTTCTATTAAAACCTGTGGCTAGGATTTGCTCTAAGCTGGCATCAGGGAGTAAATCGCCAGCGAGTTGCCACGTGACAAAATCGTCATAAGGGATATTTCTATTAAAAGCACTAATCACCCAATCGCGCCATGGCCACATGACACGCTCTAGATCATCTTGATACCCGTGGGTATCTGAGTAGCGCGCAATATCTAGCCAACTCGTAGCCATATGTTCTCCGTATTGTGTGGTGTTTAATAAACGATCGACAACCAATTCATAGGCGTTAGGATTGTTGTTGTTTAAAAAAGCGTCTATTTCTGAAATACTAGGAGGTAGTCCTGTAAGATCAAAATACACACGACGGATAAGTTTTTCTTTACGTGCTTTTTCTGATAGGGAGAGCCCTTGTTGTTCTAGTTTTTTAATGATAAAATGATCAATTTCATTGGCGGCAAGGGTGGCATTAGTAATTTGTGGAACTTCTTTTTTCTGGGGTGCTACAAATGCCCAGTGATCTTTCCAAACCGCTCCTTGATCGATCCATTTGGTGAGTATTTTTTTCTCATAGTCAGAAAGACTCAGATTTGAATCCTCTGGTGGCATCAACTTTTCTGTTCCTGTTGCGTGTATTCTAGAGACGAGTTGGCTGGTAAGGGTATCGTTGGGGACAATCGCAAAACGATCTTGGTTTGGTCCTATAGCTGCAAACGCCCCTTCTTTGGTGTCAAAGCGTAAATTAGCTTCGCGTGTCCCGTCATCAGGGCCATGACAGAGATAACAACGATCTGATAAGATGGGCTTGACATCAAAAATATAATCGATGGTTTCAGGAACTTTTTTTATCGAGCTTGGTCCTTCAGCGTTGCTCGCATCTATAGCCGTGTAATTTTCTTGTGTGTCTTTTGTGAAGTATTTGTACCCCATCACCAACATAAAGGGTATGATAAAATATAACAGAAGGAGATACGATGTATGTTGTTTTTTCTGCTTCAAAGTAGAGCGTGTTTTATTGCTATTTACAGTAGGATTAATAGGTATGACAACTCTTGAGATGTAATTTCTAACAAGATACTAAATCTAATGATTATTTACATACATTTTAATGTGACTAAGTACGCTTTCGCGAAAGCGTATACAGGAGCTTTGTTTTACTGTCTTAGATCTGTTGTTTTAGAGTAGAAGAAGAAACCTAAGATAACCTGTATCGCTTCTACTAAACAATGATGATGATTTGCAGTTAAGACACTATTCAAGTTAAACAGGATTTTATGACTTTTGAAATAGCTTAAATATTGACATGAAAATTCACGTTAAAACATTCAAATTGATTAATTTAGAAATTCATAAAATAATTTTTTATTCAAGTACGCAAACGTGATATTAAAACGCATACTTCTTTCCCTCCAGATTCTAGTACTATGCTTTTTCTCACAGATCAGTATAGGCCAAGAAGGAGGTTTTACGATCCCAGATTCTCTTAAGGATAAAAGCTATGATTATTTGCTTACTGAAAGTATTTCCAATTATAAGGACACCCTTATTTCTACCACATACCTTAACAGTTATCTCAAAAAAGCAATTATCAACGATGATAAAATTAAGAAATCTAATGCTTTAAACTACCTTTCGTATTATGCTAAAGATAAAGAGGACAAACTAAAATTCCTTGAAAAATCATTAAACGCAACGCAAGGATTAGATAGCATCTATGCCTTAAGTTCTTGTGTAGCTCTAGGTACTTATTATCATGATTATTTTGAATATGATAAAGCACTTTCCTACTACCTCAAAGTGTTCAGTCTTTCTAAAAAATATGGCGTTAAAGATTATAAATACATTGCTTTAGATCGAATAGGTACTTTAAAAAAGGATATTGGAAAGTATGATGCAGCACTCGGATTATTCAAAGAAGTTTATGCCTATGAAAATTCGAAAGCTCTTAAAGACTCCTCAGAATTGGCTTTAGTAACCTTACGTCTTGCAGAATCTTTGCGTTATAATAAAAAGTATGATTCTGCCTCCTATTATTATCATTATGTTCTAGATAAGATTCCTTTTTATGACGATGTTATAACTTTAAATGAAGGTATTAATTTGTTTGAGAGTGGTAAATTTAATGCATCTGAAGTATTATTACGTAAAGCGACTTCTGAATTAGATTTCAATGACCTTGTTGATAAAAATTACTATATATTATCTCAACTCTATCTTGGAAAATTAGCACTAAGCTATCATAAGGACTCAGAAGGTGCAAAATCATATTTTCGTCGAGTAGATTCTCTTTTAGACAAAACGAATATAATAATTCCTGAAACCAGAGAAGCTTATGAATTCTTGATGTCTGATTATAAAGAACATAAAAATGATAGCGCGTATCTTACTATCATCAATAAGCTATTACGGTTTGATAGCCTTGCAGCAATAAGGAAGATACGTATGGGAGATCGACTTCATTCAGAATTTGACACCCCAGAATTATTAAACAGTAAAGAATTTCTAATACAACGACTAGAAAACAAAACAAAAAAACTAACTACAAGAACACTGTATCTCATCGTTTTTGCCATTTTATTAATCGGTCTATCAGCTTTTCAATTTAAAAAACATCGCACCTACAAAAAGAGATTTAATCAAATCATCTCAGGCTCAAAGAATAAAAAAACTCCTGCCGTATTAGAAAATACGCAAGTACCTTCAAAAAACATCACTATAAACCAAGCCCTTATCGCTTCTATTCTACACAAACTAGAAGGTTTTGAAACAAAGAAAGGGTTTTTAAAGCCAAATTTAAAAATCACAACTTTAGCAAAAAGATTTTCTACTAATACAAGATATTTATCTGAAGTTATCAAGATACATAAAGGAAAACCCTTTATTCACTATATCAATGATCTTAGGATTGATTTTATTTTAAATGAATTAAAAGGAAACAAGATCTTACAGCAGTATACAATTAAAGGGATCGCAGAAGAAGCAGGTTTTAATACATCTGAATCTTTTGCCACTGCCTTTAAAAAAAGAACAGGGCTTAAACCTTCTTATTTCTTAAAAAATCTACGGAAATGAAGTATGATGTATTTACGAAAATTCGCGAATTTTCGTAAATACATCATACTCTGAAACTAGTCAAATACTTTAAAAAGATAGATTTGACAACATAATTTTAAAATAAAACATCATGAAAAAAATGAAATCACAATTGCGCATTGAGAAGGCAACTATTTCCCGATTGACAAATCTTAACATCATAAAAGGAGGAGAATCTGTAGGGCCAAATTGTCAAGGAACTAAGAGTATGTACCCTCATATCTGCCCACCAACTGATATCTGTCCAAAAACTAATACCTGCCCATCAAACAATGTTAACTGTGAACCAACTACACCGACAATATCGGATTAAAATTGGTACGTAGTAGTATCCTTTTTAAGAATTGTATTTACAATATTATAAGTATGGCTTTCTATATATAAATCATGTTGATCGCTATGGGATAGGCTCCAATAACTACACAATTAACACATAATCTTTAGATGATTATTATGGTAGTTACTATATTACTATTGATAATCGCGCCTATGTTTGATCTATTAAAAACCCCTTTAGAGTATATAAACTCTAAGGGGATTTTTAATAGACATAGTAAAATATTTAATGAGTATGTACTAGACGTATTAAAATAGCAGAAAAGTTTAAACTCTTATCTGCTATTTTACCTTTGATATTATACTGTATTTATTTTAAAAGTAGATCATTCTAATCCCCCTTCTTCAATCTCTTCAACTGGCGTAACTTCCATTTCGCAAGAACTACAAGTACATTCTGCAGCACCAGTAGCTATGACAAACCTTTCTCTACAATCACAAGTGCCTGTACAATCTATTATATAAGCGGATGCACCTCCAATTTGTCTTTGCTCTGAATTACCATAGTTTAACATTCCATCCTTGTACCTATAATTAGTAACTAATAAAAATGTAGACTCATTGCCTTCATTATCATTATAGTACACAGTTAAAACATTCGCTTTTTCATATTTATTAGACGTAACTTTAGAAATAACTAATTCAGCAGGTTGTCTTGTAAAGGTTTGTAAATAACTAGTTTTAGCAAAATCTAAAAGCCTACTTTGTTTGATAACATTACTTTTTGGAGTTGTTACTTCAATTTCCATCTGACATTCTGAACAAGTACATTGTTGGTATTGACTACCATCTTCGAGGTTTATTATTCCTTCAATGCCACAATCACAAGTCCCTGTACACTTTACCTTATAATCAATTTGTTTTGACAAAGTTCCATCACTATTAAATAGATTTTCTAAACCTATTTCCATTTCTTCTCCATGCTGATTTAAAAAGGTTATTATTTCTAAACTTCCGATTTTCCGATTTCCAACTATTTCAGAAACTTGTATATCTCTATCACTATAAGATTCAGATATAGTTTCCTTTAGACTACTTATTTCGGTATTGGTTAGCTCCAGTAATACATTTTCATTGTTCTCATTTATTGAAGATTCATCACTGTCACAAGACAATACGATGAAGGTCAAAGCAATAAATAAAATAAATTTTAATTCTTTCATAATAAAAAAGTTATATGCAGTGAACATTTATAGACATTCACTGTTTATGTCTATTCCTCGCGAGAGAATATTATGTTTGAGTATAAAGGCAATGGGAGTAGTTTTGTATTCTTACAACATAAATGTTGACACCCCTCTTTATACATCATTTTAATTAACATCAGTTATATAAATTCTGTATTTTACTTTACGAGCAGATCATTGTAACCCCCCTCCTTCAATCTCTTCAATTGGCGTAACTTTCATTTTGCAAGGACTACAAGTACATTCCGTATCACCACTAGCTGGAAAAAATCTTTCTCTACAATCACAAGTGCCTGTACAATCTATTATAAAAGAGTCTCCATCTCCGATATCTTTTTGCCCTGAACTAACGTCGTTTAGATTTCCATTCTTGTATCTGTAATTGGTAATTAATAAAAATGTAGATTCATTACCATCATTATCATTATAATAGACAGTTAAAACATTCGCTTTTTCATATTTGTTAGACATAACTTTAGAAATAACTAATTCAGTAGGTTGTCTTGTAAAGGTTTCTAAATAACTAGTTTTAGCAAAATCTAACAGCTTACTTTCTTTGATAACATTACCATTGGCAGTTTTAACATCAAGATGCATCTGACATTCTGAACAACTACATTGAACATAACTATTACTATCATCTTCTAAATCAAATATTCCTTCAAGATGACAGTCACAAGTTCCACTACAATACACAGTAGGCTCTGGTATTTTTGACAAAGTTCCATCATCATTAAATAGATTTTCTATACCTATTTCCATTTCTTCTCCAGTCTGATTTAAGAAAGTTATTACTTCAAATCTACCTATTTTCCTATTTCCAACTATTTTAGAAACTTGTATATCTCTATCACTATAGGATTCAGAAATGGTTTCCTTTAGACTGCTTATTTCGATATCTGTTAGTTTCAATAATGCATTTTCATTGTTCTCATTTATCAAAGATTCGTCACTGTCACAAGACATTGCGATAAAGGTCAAAGCAACAAATAAAATACGTTTTAATATTTTCATAATATAAAAATGTGATTTGCAGTGAACAGTTAAAGACACTCACTGTTTGTGCCTATTCCTCGCGAGAGAATATTGTGTTAAAGCATAAAGCTGATAGAAGTAGTTTTATCAATTGATGAATACAGTTGCAAAACCTTAAAATAGGTGATGAATTCTGTGAAAACCTGACAACTATTCCAATAAAAAGCTTTTAAGCTTTAGTTTATTTATTGAATCATAGTCAACTGTTAAACAATTATTTATGATTGATCATATCTAAATATTGTTTTACAAATCAACAAAAGAAAATGAAGCCTAGCAATCTTAATTTATTGGAATTCGCGAATTTCGATGATGATTTTAGAGAACTTTATTTATGGATAATTCGATTATAACAAACAGTCCTTGGACTAAGTCTAAAAGGCATTCAGTAAGTTTTTCGTTTTGAAATTATTTGATTTTTACTCGATAATCAGGATCTAAATGCTCCGAGGCTTTCCCCAAAGTAATTCACCATATAACAAGCTAAAAAATGTTAAACCTCTGTAGAATTAAATATCTTATGTTTATGAAGATTCGCGAATTTTCATAAACATAAGATATCCTGAAACTAATCAACTACTTAAAAAAGATAGATTTGACAGTATAATCTTAAAATCATACAAGGAGGAGAGGCCTCAGGTTGCATAGATAATCAATATTTTAGTCATACTAGATTTCCTGTATGTCCACCACCACCAACGCTAAAGACAAACAATGGATGTTAAGTATCCCTGTTATTTGTGATGAATTGTATTCATAATACCAAGCATGATTTTCTACGCATAAAACCATGTACTGATGAGAATAATCGATAGTTTAAGGAAATCCCTTTATTATACTCTCTAACTCAACATGAGTAGCATTTATAGCAGTGTAGTTTCTGTGTGTCTTTTGTAAAATATTTATACCCCATCATCAACATAAAGGATATTATAAAATATAACAGGAATAGATAAGATTTATGTTGTTTTTAGTCTTCAAAGTGGTGAGTGTTTTATCACTATGTAGCGTAGGGTTAATAGAATGAAAAACGCTAAAATTTTATTTGATATGTCTTACAACATTAAAATTCTTCAATAAGATACTAAGACTAATGTTTTTTACATGGAATTTAATCATGGTGTGATCAAAAAAGAGGTCTTTGTAAATTTTGATGAAGTCTGTATACGCTTTCGCGAAAGCATATACAGAAAGCATGTCTTAAAGGAATCGTTATTTTAAAAATGGCGCGTTATCTAATTTAATAAGATAGCGCGCCAATTGTTTATTTTAAAAAAGTGTTACTTTATAATTATAGCAATATCTTAATTAAAAAGCTGCGGATATGTAGTCCAAACGTGCAGCAGAATTTGGTTGATACCAAATTGCTCCCGAATTAGTTGTTTTCCAAACTGTACGACCTGTACTTAATGCCCAAGCTTTGTCAAAAGCATTAGTAGAAATAGCCCTAATCCCCCTTAAATTAGGACTTGGCTCTATATAATTTACGTAATCAGTACTTCTATATAGGTTACCATAGTTTCCCTCAGATACCCAGACTCCTCCACCAAACATTGTAGCATGTGATATAATAGAAGTATTCTCAGGAATAGCTACAGATTCCATTTGCCCTGAAAACAAATCATATTTAAATAAATCCCCAGAATTATTTGATACGGTTAAGAGATTAAGATAGTCGCCAGAAGAAATCCAGTATGCATTTTGGAAACTAGTAAATGGCGCCCAGTTCTGACCTCCATTCCCAGTGACAAAAAGTGTCCCGTTTCTAGCAACACCAAATGCAAGGTTTGAAGAATGGACTGCAATCCTAACAAGCCTGGCTGCAGGATTGGGTTGCCCCCAACTAGCACCATTCCATTTCCAAACAGTAGCGCCAGTACCAATTCCCCAAACACTGTCATCTCCATTTTTTGCAACTTCAACAATGTCTAGTCTAGCTGCTGGATTGGGTTGTCCCCAACTAGCGCCATTCCATTTCCAGACAGTGCGGCCAGTTCCAATACCCCAAACCTCTTCTATTGATTTAGTATTAAAATTTTGTTGAGATTCTTTTTTCAAGACATTAGCAAGCTCTTCCGGGTCATACGCTGGAAGGGAATCCATGTATGCAAAATCCTCTTCTGGTAATGCATTAAATTTTGAATCTAAAACATCCATATATCTGTTACTTTCGCTGGACTCTATTGGTTCCTCATTATACTCTAGAGGAATTTCTTCTTCTGTATTACAAGCAAAAATGCTAAGTAGTATAAAAATTATAATGAACGATTTTTCTATTTTAATCATTTTCTTGTTGTTTAATTTGATAATGCTTACTTATTTTTAGTGTGCTTTCAGCTTTTTCACATGTACAGCTTATTTTTCTTCCCTGTTTTGATTTTACAATGTATTTTATTGCAATTTTTAATTAAGCTTTATTTAGTAATACCTATCCAATCACAAGGATTTATATTTTAATTTTCATGTTACAAGTGACTAGAAATGAGCAATATTTAACTTTATAAATGACTCTCAAAATCAATAATAAACTCAAATATATAGAGCAGCGTTAAATAAAAACACAGCAAATTTATTTCTGTAACTTGACAACCTATAAGTGATGTGATTCATTAAATATGTGCTTAGTATGAAAGCATAATAGTAATCTCTAAGAACTATATAAGAGGTATTTAGATAAGGTTAGGTTTATTTACTAGGCAAATAACAGTTAGAAGTATTAAATCACCGAACAAAGTAATTGAAGTTCCTGATTTATCAAGAGGTATTTACGGCTAAACACAATAGGGCTCAGGATACACTTTTCATCAAGAGTTTTTATTTCATAAAAAAGCCAGAACTAATGTTCTGGCTTTTACCGCTTTTGCTCCCCCTCTTGGACTCGAACCAAGGACCCTCTGATTAACAGTCAGATGCTCTAACCAACTGAGCTAAGGAGGAGTGTTATTTCCTTTAAGCGGATGCAAATATACACTTTTTTATAACTCACCAAAAAGAATTTTACATTTTTACGATACTTTTTTTTATAAGGAATGATTTTTATAAGAAAAGACCCTTGCTGTCTGTAATACGTAACCTCGATGACATATGACAATTAGCAAAACTTCAAAGATCATTTATCTCTCTATGTTAACCTTTTTTGCTTACTCGACATTAAGAAAAAACACAAATCATGAAGTCAAGAATACTCTTTTTAGGCATCCTTACAGTCATAGGAATTCATACCACAGCATGCAAAACTCAAAATGTATCACATACCCCAAACACGCTTAAAGACAATAGCGCAAAAGAATGGTTCGTCTATGCCAACTATGGAGAGAAAAACAGTTGGAGCCTATATGAAGATAAAATGATCTTTAAATCCCCTTGGAATACAGAAAGTCCCAAAGGGATTGATACCGTTGATGTATATAGCGAAAAAAAGTTGCCACCCAATTATGTGGTCGTGCGCAACAACAGAAAAAAAGAACCCTACGCAGTCCTCAAAATCATAGAAGCACCTGACCATAAAAAAATTGCGATGACACCCATCGTTTCAGGAATGAGTATTCAAGAGGTGGTTGATAAATTTACTACCGAAGAAATCCCTAGTTGGATTGATTTAAGACAGCGATACTGGTATAATAAAGAGATGATCGCCACAATAGATGTAGCACCCGGATTGGATGAGGTAACAGCAAAAGATATGCTTACGGCTCTGCAATGGCGAGAACCCCTTTCCGAAAAATTACAAGCGTATCTAGAAGACACAAAAGGAGCGCGTTCTCATATGGTGTATCGGTTTGTAGAAAACTACCGTAATGATCGGTTAATAGCACTGGGGTATAATCCGTATAAACAAGTCCTTTTTAATCTAGAAGAGCAATTTAAAGATGCCCCAGAGGTTTTAAAATTACTCAAAGAAGAAATTAAGTTTTAAGCTGTTGGAAGCGTATATCAATTAGTGTCTATGTATGTAGTTTGAAAACCTAATTGACCGTCATGGGAGAGGTGACAAAAAAAGCCTCTCCTTATGACAGGAAAAGCTTCTCATCGGCTTCAACTACAAAGCCTGCTACGTGTGACGTAGCCAACACAACTTCTTATAAAAAAAAGCCCTCGGACTGAGGGCTTTAGAAGCGGTCTGGATGAAATCTCTTGATTATGTATATACACAAAATTATTAATGTTGACTTATCATAAACTATCTTTAAATATTTCTTGCCTTTTAACATTTAAAGAATTGCCCCATTGTTTTAGTTTATCTTTACGAATATTATTTGATAAACCTCTTTTTGAAAGTAATTCATCTATTTTAGCCCATCTTTTGGAAGTCCAAAATAGATTTAATGCTTCTTTTCTATAATTACCTATCTCTAAATAACTCAAATCGTTCATTGTATCCATAATTGGATTTGACAGTTCATATTTAGTAAGGTCTGTTTCTCTTATTAAATTTAAGGAAGAAGCCATATCATATAGTTTTGTTTCAGGATATGGAACAGCACAGTAAAATTGAGCAAAGTTCAAGTCGGAATTTATTGCAGATTCAATTGTATATTCTACGGACTGTTTTGTGTCTTGTAATTGACCCAATATAAAATGTCCGATAGAAATTATGTCATATTTTTTAAGTAGTCTTATAGCCTCATAGTTTGAGTCTACCGATATTTTCTTTTCAACCTTTTCCAATACTGCATCAGAGAAACTTTCAATTCCTAAAGTAATTCCAGACAATCCGGATCTACTCATTTTTTCAACTATTTCCTCATCTAATAAGGCGGTAGTTGACCTTGTCGTCCAAACAAAGTTTCTAAATCGCTCATCCTTACTTTTACGCAATTCAATTAAACCATCACATAGTTCTTTTATAAAGCTCTTTTGAAAGGTAGTTCCCTCATCCCATAGTGTGATTTGACTTACATCATCGTTTTCAATCACATATTGAAACTCGTTTATAATATCCTGTGGAGTTCTTTTCGAGAACTTACCTTGGTACAAAACAGGTACAACACAGAAGTTGCAACTAAACGGACAACCATAAGTACCTTCAATGTAGGTGGCATTATGACCAGTAAAAGGTGATTTATATAAGTTATGATTAAAAAGAGGTCTGGCTAATTGTGTGTTAATTGCCTTGATTTTCTTGATTGAGCTTTGAATAACAGATTTTTTCTTAATTTCTGAAAGCGAAATCAAATCTTCATATCCCAATGCAGGTTCACCACCAATCACTATGCTATCAAAAGGTATTTCAAACGCCCAAGTATCAAAATCAAAAAAGGAATCCTTCAATAGTGTAGGAGCAACGCCGAATGTTGATACGTGTATCTTATTAGATATTTGCTTTATTTCTCTAGCGGTATGAGCGTCGATTTTCATACTTGGAAAACCACAAGAAAGGATACACAAGTCTGGATTAAAAGAATTGATCTTTTCTTTAAGGTTAGAATTTTTATCAGCCTGCAAGTCCACAAAATCAACTTCGCAACCAATACTAATTAAATGGGCGCCAATACGAGCTAGATTCAATGGGAATCTGTATGCACCGCCCCACGAATTGATGCTTTGCATACATCTATCCAGTCTTATATATCCGCCACTTGGCTCTACTAATAGTACTCTTTTCATTAATTCTTAATTGTTTCTTTGACTTTATCCAATATTGTGGCTACGCCTTTAGATACTGAATGAGGGAGGACGTCACTTTCTATCTTACCCTCGTCAACAGCTTTTTCTATAGCCTCTATCTCATATTCAAAACCATTACCTTTGAACAGATATTCTTTTGACTCAGTTCTTTTACCTAAATTTAACTCAATATTTGTGCCGTGCCAGTATTCGTTAAGTTTTATATAACCTTTCTCGCCATAAATTATCGCTTCCTGTTGTGTCTGACATCGGAAAGACGAGTACAATTGTGCCATTCCTCCAGAGGGGTATTTTAAAATGATTGAACAAGCATCTTCTACTCCTGTTTCCGCATAGGTTGCCTGAGCATTAATTTGATTTGGCATTTCTTTGAATACGTCTTGACTTAAAAAGATATTGTAATCTGCATTATCTAATAGTGTACCCCCAAATAACGCTGGATTTAGTAGTCTTCTGTGTTTAGACCAATTATTAAAAAACCCAAAATCAACCTTTAAAAGCCTAGGTTTACCTATTACCCCCTCAGCAATCATCCGCATAGCTTCTCTGTAGGCAGGTAGAAACCTTGTCCACATTCCTTCTATCAAGAAAAGATTCTTCTCTTTTGCAAGATTACAAAGTTCAGTTGTCTCTTTTAGTGTAGGAGTCATTGGTTTTTCACATAAGACGTGTTTCCCTGAATTTAAAGCTTCTATCACATTTTTGAAATGCAATTGGTTAGTTGTACAGATATAGATAATGTCAATGCTATTATCTTTCAATAATTCATCATAATTGGCATATATGGAAGTGCCATTATAAAGTCGTTTCTTTTTGAGGTATTCATATGATGAAATCGAAGCAATGCCAACCAACTTTGATTTCGAGGCAGTTCTCAAACCTTCAATAAATGAAGGCGCAATTTCTCCATAACCTATTATTCCCCAATTCATATTATTGACTGACTAATTAGATCTTTGTTAATCATCTCTGGTATGGCGTTTCTTAATACAGTATCGCTTTCTTCTATATGTTTCTCCAGATCCAAATATTTAAATAATGTATTTTCTTTATAAAGTTCAAGGTATTGTTTCATATCCACCCACTTCTCATTAGAAACAAAGTAAGCAATAACGAGAAGTTCATTATTGCTTACTTGTGATCTTAACAGTTCCATATAATGCTCTTTATCATTACTAAAGTCATTAATAAAATCAATTAGATTTTTGAGATAAATAAATAACCCTCTAAATAAATTCTTTTTTTTACCTAATAACTCTTGTGCATTGGCACCTGAAACTTGTTTTCTCTTTAAAAACTCTGTGTAGTTTTCTATAAATTCTCTTCCTGTAAAGAATTCTTTACTACCCATAACTTCAACTTGCCCCTGAATATTACGCAATATATCATTATGCATAGCCAAAAGATTAAAGAATTTAGTGTCATAGGTTTGCTGTTGCTGTAGTCTGGAAAGCTTGGAGAATTCAATTAGTTGAATTGAAATTGATTTGTATAATAAAAATATTGTTACGAATGCCAAAACAGTGCCACCTATACCTCCAAAAAAATCTCCAAATGTTCCCCACACAGCAGAATCCTTAGAAAAGTCCTGTTTGAATCCTATACCCAAAATGACGAAATATGATAACAATAATACTAGGCATAATATACCGCCAAAATATACCCATTTCTTATTCCTTAAAAGTTCTATTTTTATATCTGATTCATTCATATTCTGGGTTTTTCTATATGGCAAAAAGCTGAAGGGGTGTTTTTAAATTTGGTTTTATCGAATTCAGACAAAAATTTGACTAATTGCCTTACCTGTCTTCTAAGCTGAACATCAACTGTCTTGTATAAATGATTAGTGTTATATTTTTCTAACCACTTAAACTCGATTGTACTGTCAAATCCAATTATCTTTGTTTCAGAAACAGGCACTTTCTCACGCATTAAAAATTCACGGACACCAAGAGCCATTTCATCATTACAACAGAATATCAAATCGCAAGAACCTAAGCGATAATTGGTTTTATTTTCATAAAGATGATTAAAAGCAGTTTCACGGGAGTAATCTAATCTTTTCTTTGTCTCTCTTATTTCAATATTTGGCATCTCTTTTTTTAAAAAGTATTTAAAGCCTCTTATCCTCGGTTCAGATCCTTCACCACCTTTAACAATAAAAACTTTACCCTTAGGCTTTTTTAATTCATCATATAACCTTTGATAAGCCATTGCAGCCAGTTTGCCACCATAAGACCAATCAGCAGTAATGAAGGGTATTTGAAAACCACTCTTTAATTTTGTAAGCTTTTTGTCGATTGTGAAAATTGGTATACCACCATATATTATGTTTTTTAAAGTAGATTCATTCTCTTCACAAAATATTTTTAAATCTTTAACCGATTCAGGTGATACAATAATTGCTGAATATTGATTATAGCTAGAAAGTACCTGTTTAAAAAGTTGAATTTGCTCCTTTTTAGATTTGCCACTTGCCACCTTAATAATTAATTCTCTTTCAAGTAAATTATGCACATCCTCGACCAAATAATTGATTATAGATACAAAATAATCGAAGGAACTTGTGTCTTGAAGTGCTATAGGGCTACTAATATATGCAATCGGATTTTCACTTAAATTTCCTTTGCCAATGACTACTTCCTGTAAATTATTTCCTAGTTCTATTGCCATATCACTTTATTACTTTCAATGGTGTTGAATAACTTTCATCTAACGTCTTACCAGCCAATAAAGACTGAACCAACTCTATAGCTCTTTTTCCCATCAATTTTGGCTGTTGTGCAACAGTTGCATTTAGCTCTCCAGACTCAACGGCTTTTACTGCTTCATCTACCGCATCAAAACCAATAACTATTATAGAATCCAATACAACTCCTTTATTCTTCATCGCTGCAATAGCCCCAAGAGCCATTTCATCATTACAAGCAAAGACAGCATCTACACCTGGGTTAGCTGTTAGAATGGCTTGAAAAATATCATTCGCTTTTTGCCTGTTCCAGTCTGCAGCTTGGGAGGCTACTACTTCAATCCCTTCAGTATTCTCAATTGCCTTCATAAAACCACCTTTTCTTTTAATGGCTGCATCATTTCCAGCAACACCTTCCAGAATGGCCACTTTTCCTTTGCCATTAAGTTGGTCTATAATAAACTTTCCTGCAGATTGACCGCCCTCAAAATTATCAGATCCTATATAAAAAGCAATTTTAGCACCTTGCTTATCAGCGGATTCCATATTAATCTTGTTGTCAACATTAATAATAGGTATTCCTGCTTTATTAGCCTTGAGAATCGCAGGGATAATAGTCTCAGAATTAATGGGTACTACACAGATAGCATCTACACCTTGAGTTATAAAGTTTTCGATAATCTGGTTCTGTTTCAGTTCATCAGGACTTGCTTGTATTAGTACCTCCAGTTTTTCATTGCTTTTTGCTTTTGCAGCATTGGTCATATCAACAAAAAATGGATTTTCAAGCGTAGGCACGAGATAACCTATTTTTGTTACGCCATCATCTTCGGATGAATTTTGATAGATGAAGTAGCCAGCAACAGCAATAAGAGCTATTACAAGAATTGCCAATAAAATAGACTTATTATTTTTCATTTTTCATGATTTTAAAATTATTGTTAATTGATACGGAGAGAACGATTATTAGACCTATTAAAATATATTGGTAGTATGAAGGCACATTCATAATAGAAAGTCCATTATTGATAACGCCTAATATCAGTACTCCCATAAACGTTCCCATTATCGAACCTTTTCCTCCAGACAAATTTGCACCACCTATCACAACTGCAGCTATTGCCGTTAATTCGTATAGTACTCCTGACTGCGGTTGAGCAGCATTTAGTGATCCAACCAATAAAACAGCAGCTATTGCTGAAAACAAACCACAGATTGTGTAGACGACAACAGCATATTTATTGACATCAATTCCATTAAAACGTGCCGCTTTTTTATTGCCCCCAATTGCAAATAGATACTTTCCTGGATAAGTTTTATTTAGTGCTATCCATAGAATAATAGTCAATAATATAAAGACAACTGATGAGACATTAATACCAAAAATGGAAGCATTAACAATACTGTTGAAATCTACATTTCCTAAAGAAATCGATCTGCTTTGACTAAACATTAAAGCTAAACCACGAGCTATGCTCATCATCCCAAGTGTAACAATGAACGATGGGATATTTCCTTTTTCTACGGTGAGACCATTAAAAAAACCTATAAAAATTCCAGCAAGTAAAGCAATGAAAATAGAAGGCAACAAGCCAAATCCAGCTACGACTGAAGAAGCAAATAGAATACTACACAAAGCAACTATAGAACCGACTGAAAGATCAATGCCTCCAATGATAATGACTAAAGTCATACCTAAGCTTACAATACCTATTATGGAGTTCTGGCTCAAAACATTTAGTAGATTACTTGGCTTTAAAAACGAAGGGTTTAATATCCCAAAGACTAAAATGAGAAGTAGTAGAACAATAAAAAGATTATATTTTTTTAAAGCCTTTAGCATAATTCTTTAACTCCAATTTTTGTTGCTCTTAATTTTAGTTTTTCTCCTTCATTACTTGTGATCAGTATAAATGATTTTCCTTCACTTGCCATCTCCAATATGGTATTATGAATAATCCCTTTTGACTTCAAGTCTATACCTGACGTAGGTTCAATTAAAATAAGAATATCAAAGTCGGCAATCATCCATCGCCCAAATATGATTTTTTGTTGATTTCCACCGCTTAAATCTTTTATACTCTGATTCCAGTTGTCAAATGTCAGTTCTAATTTCTCAGCCACACGCCTCAAACTCTCTATTTGTCTGTTTTCAATTATAACTTTGCCTTTATGTTGATGGGCATTAGCAATGAGATTATCTTTTACGGATAAGTTAGGAAAAATCCCTTCGATGTTTCTGTTTCCAGGAATGATACCTACTCTGTGTTCAGCGCGTTTAGTAAGCCAATCATAAATTCCATATCCTATCTGTTGATCTAAAGACGTATCTCCAGTTTCTATTGTAGCAATCTCTCCTTTTTGAAGTTTGAAATCTAATTCGACTCCATCTTTGGTTTTGCTTTGTATATTGTAATTCTGTGAGGTAGTAATTTCTATTTTTTCGTACTTAGGTGCTACTTTATCTGATACGAAAAGATTGATTATCTCTTTTTGATTAACATCTCCAATATTTTCTTGTAAAACTAGTTCTCCATTCCTCATAACAATTATTTCATCTGATACATCAAATACTTCTTCAAGCTTATGACTTATAAATAATATCGATATTCCACGACTTTTAAGATGATTTAATAGAGAGGTAAATTTTTTGAAATCTCTACTATTTAAATTAGTTGTGCTTTCATCAAAAATATATACAGTTGAATCAAAAGAAAGAGCTTTGTAAATGGCAACAATTTGCTTTTGATAAGTAGTTAAGTCCTCAATTTTACTATTAAAATATGAAAGGTCAAATCCAATCTCTTTCGTATTTGTTTCAACTAACGAAGAATCAATATTGGTAAACCAGACTCGATTATCTAGTTGATTATGGGAGATAAGGATATTCTCCCAAGCGGTAAGGTTTTGGATTAATCCAAAATCCTGAGGAATATATGAAATACCTGATTTTAATGCATCTACGTAGCCTGAAAAGGTTAACTCTGACCCATTAAAAAACACCTTTCCATTTGACACATTTTCATCTCCACATAATATTTTTACGAGAGTTGATTTTCCTGCTCCATTTGGGCCATATATAGAAGTTGTCTTACCTTTAAGTAATTCAAATGAAATATTTTTTAAAGCTATAGTTTGACCGTATGATTTAGTCAAATGCTCAATCTTATATACTATTTCACTACTTCTATCCAATTATAATTCATTTAATTTAGAACCTTAAAGCGCTGTTTTGAAGCATAAAATTATACTTGCTCTAAGTTGCAAAAAAAAAATGGATTTATGTTTAAATAACCTTGAATTGTTGAATTTCAATAATATAAAACCTTCAAAGGTTGACTTGTGGGCTATAAAGCTATAGATTTTCTATATTATTTTTAAGTATTGAATAGCTTAGGCTCAACACAAAAAGTTGATTTTTGAAAAATTGATGTGCTACAAAAAAAGCCTCTCCTTATGACAGGAAAAGCTTCTCATCGGCTTCAACTACAAAGCCTGCTACGTGTGACGTAGCCAACACAACTTCTTATAAAAAAAAGCCCTCGGACTGAGGGCTTTAGAAGCGGTCTGGACGGGACTCGAACCCGCGACCCCCTGCGTGACAGGCAGATATTCTAACCAGCTGAACTACCAGACCGTTGCGCTGTTGCGGGTGCAAATATACATCCTCTTTTTACATCTGCAAACAAAAAAATAAAAAATTTACACAAATTTTTGTCGCTCTACCAGAAATGTCGTCAAAATAGGGCTAAACCCCTTCTCTATCACTGCTGGAATGTATTTAATTCGGTATTGTGCACATCGCAATTGCAAGTTTTTAAAATACGCCTCTACAGACGCTTTATAGTTATCCCTAATAGCATCTGCATATAAATTAATGTGTTCTCCTGTTTCAACATCTACAAAGCGCTTAGGAGCGTTAGAAAATTTAAAATTGTATTCCTTTTCCTGACTATAGGTGTGAAAAAGGATCACTTCATGCTTATTATACTTTAAATGCTGTAAGGCCTCAAATAATTGTTCTTGCTCCACATCACTCTGAAACATATCAGAAAATAAAAAGACCAAGGAACGTCTCTTGAGTTTCTCGGCAATCAAATGTAAGTGGGCGTAGGTGTTTGTCTTTTTTTCTGCTTTCGCGAAAGCGGGATCCAACATCCCTCCCAACTGATCTAATAACATATGGTGATGACGATCGCTTCCTTTTTCAGAGGTATAAAACTCATACTCCTCACCATAAATACTCAAGCCAACTGCATCCCTTTGTTTTTTCATAAGATGCATAATGGCAGCACTCGCCAAGGCTGAAAAACTGATCTTATTCAAGCTGTCAATCCCGTGCTGAGACACTGGCGGATAATGCATCGAGCTACTATTATCTACAATAAGATGACACCGTAAATTGGTTTCCTCTTCATAGCGTTTGGTGTAGAGCCGATCTGTTTTGGCGTACAGTTTCCAATCGATGTGTTTGGTACTTTCCCCATTATTGTAGACTTTATGCTCAGCAAATTCTGCCGAAAACCCATGAAACGGACTCTTATGCATTCCGGAAATAAAACCCTCGACCACTTGTCGAGCAAGAAGCTCTAAGTTGCCAAAACCATTGGTTTTATGTAATTC
>CAYGQJ010000011.1:47980-62883 GCA_964351845.1 uncultured Flavobacteriaceae bacterium
CCACTTGTCGAGCAAGAAGCTCTAAGTTGCCAAAACCATTGGTTTTATGTAATTCCTGTTGAATGTTCATAGCAAGATGTCTGGTCGAGCGCAGTCGAGACCTATTTTAAAAATAGATTGATAAGAAACCTCTCGACTGCGCTCGAGGAGACAGTGCTATTATCCTTTATATATACCATCTGCGATGCCGTAGGCAACAGACTCCTCTGCACCCATCCAATGATCACGCTGAAAATCTTTCATGATTTTCTCAAACGTTTGACCACAGTTGTCGGCTAGGATTTGAGCACTAAGCTCTTTGGTTTTGATAATTTCTTGTGCCGTGATTTCAATATCACTCGCTTGTCCTTGTGCGCCCCCAGAAGGTTGGTGGATCATCACACGTGCGTGAGGCTGTATAAAACGACGTCCTTTTTCACCAACAGAGAGTAAAAGTGATCCCATACTTGCTGCGAGTCCAGTACAAATGGTAGAAACTGGGCTCTTAATTTGCTTAATCGTATCATACATTGCAAATCCAGAAGTCACATACCCTCCTGGGCTATTGATAAACAATTGGATCTCATCGTGACTTATGGAGTCTAGGTATAACAAACGATCGATCACGTGCTTTGCGCTACTGTCTTCTACCATCCCCCAAAGGAATATTTTACGTTGCTCTAAAAGGGAGTTGTCTATTGCGTCTTGTACTTTAGTCTTTTTTTCCATACTTGTGCCCACGAAGGTGGGTATCTTTTCTCTCCGTGAAGACGGAGATCTCATAAACATTAATTTAATTTCAATTAAAGTAGGTTTACTTACGTTTTCGCAAAAGCGAGTATAAAAAACCTTTTTTCTTTATTTTAAAAGACCTCGCTCTACAGCGAGGTTAGTTCCATAACAAAAACAGTATCATTAAGGATGATCTGTTTTCTATTTCACTAAAATAAAAAAGGTTTGGCACTACACCAAACCTTTTGCATAATCTTACGTATCTCTTAGTCTAAAAGACCATCAATAGCGTCTGTGTATACTTTTTTAGGAGCAACACCTACCTGACGACCTACAACTTCTCCGTTTTTAAACATTAATACCGTAGGGATGTTACGTACGCCGTATTTTGCTGCAAATTCCTGATTTGCATCTACGTCTACTTTTCCAACAACCGCTTTACCTTCATATTCTCCAGAAATCTCTTCGATTACGGGTCCTACCATACGACAAGGTCCACACCAAGCAGCCCAAAAGTCTACCAGTACAGGTTTGTCACTGTTTAATACTGCTTCTTCAAAAGATGCGTCTGTGATTTCTAATGCCATAACTATATATTTTAAAGTTTTAATCTAATTTAATATGCAAACTTAGTCAAATATTTTGCCAAAGCTTACAGCCGCCGTATCAACTTTGGCTATTGTACCATTGAATCACTTGATACCACACGGTTTGTCAATTTGTCCTCTGCCTTTTATACCCCCTGTTTTGGGCGTGCCCTTTACCACTTCACTACGTTCAGGGCTTCGGTCGGGCTATTCGTTCATACGCTTCGTCATTACGGAGGCTTCGATACACCACGCTTGCAGCGTGGCACTCAGCCTCCTTCATTCCTGCAGGGTATCCACTGCTATCCCTCACGCAAAAGCATTATACATAATTTGAAATTTCATTTTCGATTTCAGCCTCGATTTCGACTTCAACTTCGATTCAGTTTCAATGTCAACGATTACCGCCTTCCTCCAAATACTTGCAATGCAAAGTATATCAAGGTCGCTAATGATCCTAGAGCAGCCACCACATACGTACGTGCTGCCCATTTTAAAGCATCCTCAGATCCTGCATATTCTTCTGGAGTGACTATATTTTCTGCTTTTAACCAAGCGAGTGCGCGATTACTTGCGTCGTACTCTACCGGTAGCGTAATGAAACTAAAAAGCGTTTGTACCGCATATAATGCAAGTCCTATTAATGCAATCGTACCGCCAATTGCTGTGGTCCCCATCAGCACCAATCCTCCTATAATGACCCATTGGGACATTTTTGAAGAGATATTTACCAAAGGCACTAACTGTGATCGCATTTTTAAGAAACCATACGCCTTGGCGTGTTGTACTGCGTGACCAACTTCATGCGCCGCCACGGCTGCTGCCGCTGCATTCCGTTGATTATACACCACCTCGCTTAAGTTGACGGTCTTATTTCTTGGGTTGTAATGATCTGTAAGTTGCCCTCCTACAGAGATGACTTTTACATCTCGGATGCCATTGTCTGCTAGCATTTTTTCAGCTATTTCTGCTCCAGACATCCCGTTACGTAAATGTACTTTTGAGTAATGTGCAAACTTGCTTTTCAGTTTGTTGCTCACCAACATACTGATTAATCCGATGGCTCCTACAATAATATAGTAGCCCATATATCCTCCTAACATACTATTTTGATTTTATGAATTTAAAATTACGAAAAGTATGGCAATAATAAGACCAATGTTAGAAAGTGTAATTTTGTCAGCTATTTGGTAAGATTCACTCGATGAAGTGTACTAATAAGAATCGTGATAGTACACTTTTCTTTGCGAATTGATTTTCTTAACAATCATTTGAGGGGTTACTTCCAGGTGACTGAGAAATATTGTTTTCAAAATACCCGAAGATGTTAAAATCACTAGCGTATAGAACGCCTCCCCTTTAGGCTGTTTTTTTTCTGACAAATAATAATCCATAATGGCACTCCACGGGATGAATTCCCTAGATGTTTCTAGGCCATGTGCTGTAATTTTTAAGTGTACTTTGTAATTGTATGACAATACTCTGTATCCAAAAAAACAACTCGCTATAAAAGCGATAAAGGCAATTAATAAAGCAATAGATTGCAGAGGATTAAGAATAAAGTATAGAATACAAACTAAGATCACTGTAGGTGACAAAATAAGCATTGTTAAGTCTAATTGGTCTGATTCTCTGAAAACTAATTTTTTGGTTGTTTTGTAAAGTACATTGTTAAATGCTTCTTTATTAGTTAATCGCGTTGTTGTATTATCTAAAAATTTCTCTACGGGATGTAAAGCAGGATGAAAACGATCTAACATTTTCTTCTCCTGAGTAATACGTCTTTTTAAAAGCGTAGGAATATCTATTGAAAAAGAAGGGCATTCAGTTTCAAAATCAGCAGTTTCTTGGGTGAGTTTACATGTAAGCACAAAATCAGAATCTAGTTGCCTATGTTGACACACAGTGCAAAACCCTAATTGATGTTTTCTTTGATCAGTAATACTCATACGCGTAGATAAAGATATATGTTTATAATAATAAGATTGCGTATTTTAAAAATAGGATTTAATATCCGTTACTACACTCGGTACTAAATCAAACACCATCTTATTCTCAAATCGTATGACCGTAAAGCCCAATTCTTCTAAATCTTTTGTGCGTTTTACATCGTACTGCTGCGTTTCTTCATTAAATAGAAACTCCCTATTTTTATAATACCTCTTAAATTATAAACAAGAACAAAAGCCTCTCCCTTCTTGAAGGGAGATGTCTGCAAAGCAGACAGAGGGATGGATAGATCACCTATTTCTATACCTCACCTTAAAAACAATCAACAAAAACACAGAAACTATGGTAACCGCATTGGCAAGTATGATAGCAAGACTATTGATATAGGAGCCATATATGAGCCAGAGCAAAACGCCTACAAAAAACATCCCAAACATCGGAAGTGATAAACTCGCTACGTTTTTAGTCTTCCATGTTTGATAGACCTGAGGTAAAAAGGCAGCCGTTGTGAGTGCAGCTGCGATAAGCCCTATGATTTCTACACCATCCATTCTTTAATTTTCGATTAGAGTTATTTTCTGTTCGATTTCGGCGACTCTTTTGCTCCAATATAAGAGCGCTTGTGCAGCATCGTATTTGGGTTTATTTTTAGTTCCTTTTCTTAACTTCTGAGGAATGCGTCCAAGAAACCCCCAATGTTGACGCTGATCTTTTGCTACTTCGCTTTGTGTTTCAGGATCTTCTTTTCTTCGCGCCCAAAAATACTGGTGTTCCAAATAGGTGTTTTTGATACCTACAAAATGATCTTTTAAGTATTCCTTATCAGCAGGAATGTATCCCGGCCCTGAACAACCACAAGAGTGAAACGTAATACCTACACGATATAAGGTCGCCATGTGCTCCCACGCCTTGGTATCTTTTTTCTTAGGAGATTTAAAATCTAACCCCATATCTGCCATGATTCCGCTACACTCAGGGCAGGTAGCAGGTTTTTCTTGAACACCTTTGCTATATCCGTCTAAAATATCACCCAACAACCTTCTTTTAAATGTCTTCCGACATGCAAAACAAGCATAATGCGATTTGTAAGATGTCATTGCATATCTACACATTTCATTTTTAGTTTAAATGAATATTGATCATTTTAGTTCGTTACGTCACACCGAATTTATTTCGGTGTCTCATCTGTATATTAGTTCTAAAAATTCAGTGTTTCTAGCTTTGGATTTATTGTTTTTATTAGATTCAACTTCCACTCTTTATGCCAGTTCTTCAACTGTTTCTCTCTAGATATTGCTTGATCAATATGAGTGAACTCTTCAAAGTAAATCAAATCTTTTAAATTATAGGTGCTCGTAAACTTTGAACCTACGCCATCATGATGTTCATTTACTCTTTTTGATAGATCTGCAGTAACACCAATATAGAATGTTGTTCTATAGGTATTTGTCATGATGTATACGTAACTCAATCGCATTATGTCATTTTTTAGCTACTACTGCTATTTGTTACTTATGTGATGTTTCAATACTGAAACTAGTTCAGCACAGGCGGTTTCAGCATGACGGTGATTGCGTCACACTGAATTTATTTCAGTGTCTCATTATTTTTAGTTGAGCTAAATATGTACTTAGCTCTATGTGTGATGCTGAAACAAGTTCAGCATGACGTTACCCCACAATATTCACAATCTTTCCAGGGACGATAATTACCTTTTTAGGTGTACGTCCGTCGAGATACATTTTGGTTTTTTCATGCGCCATCACTACTTCTTCGATCTGATCTTTGGTGTAGTCTAAGGGAAGTTCTAACGTAAACTTCATTTTTCCATTAAAAGAAATCGGATAGTTCTTCGCACTCTCTACCAAATGACTTGCGTCAAAAACAGGAAATGGCGCTTCAGAAATACTTTCGGTATGTCCCAATTTACTCCATAACTCCTCTGCGATATGCGGTGCATAGGGCGATATTAAGATCAAAAGCGGCTCTAAAATGTCTCTAGAGGTACACTTTTGGGCTGCCAACTCATTCCCAGCAATCATAAAAGTCGAAACAGACGTATTAAAACTAAAGTTCTCAATGTCTTCTTCTACTTTCTTGATCGTTTTATGAAGGGTTTTTAAACTCTCTTTAGAAGGTGCTGTGTCTGTTACATTAAAACTTTCATCTGCCCCGTTGTGATACAATTTCCATAATTTCTTCAAGAAGTTATGCACCCCTGTAATCCCAGCCGTATTCCAAGGTTTTGCTTGCTCTAACGGCCCTAAAAACATCTCGTACATACGTAAGGTATCTGCGCCGTATTGATTGCAGATATCGTCAGGATTGACAACATTATACCAACGTTTAGACATTTTTTCAACTTCACGCCCAACGATAAACTTACCATCGTCTAAGACAAATTCTGCATCTTTAAATTGAGGTTGCCAATTCTTTAGAACTTCAATATCAATCTCATCAGATGCATTTACTATATTAACATCAATATGAATTGCTTCTGTTTCATGCTGATCTTTCAAACCATTAGAAACATAAGTGTTTGTTCCACTTATTCTATGAGCAATAGCACTCGTTCCCAAAATCATCCCTTGATTGATCATCTTTTGGAACGGCTCATCGATACTTACATATCCACGATCGTATAAGAATTTTGTCCAGAAACGGGAGTACAATAAGTGACCTGTTCCGTGTTCGGAACCACCGATGTATAAATCGACATTGCCCCAATAGTCTAAGGCTTCTTTAGGAATAGAACCATCTTCTGTGGTGTTATCCATGTATTTTAAAAAATACCAACTACTTCCTGCCCAGCCAGGCATGGTGTTTAATTCAAGGGGGTAGATGCCGTTGTCCTCAGGCTTCTCGACTGCGCTCGAAGGGACAAGCTCGTTAGAAACCACTTTGTTGGTGTTGGTATCCCATGCCCAAACATCGGCGCGACCTAAAGGCGGTTCGCCATCTTCGGTGGGTAAATATTTTTCGATTTCAGGAAGCTCGACAGGTAAATGCTCCAATGGAATCATCTTTGGCATTCCGTCGACATAATACACTGGGAAGGGCTCTCCCCAGTAGCGCTGACGACTAAATACGGCATCGCGTAAACGGTAATTGGTTTTACCGGTTCCTGCGCCTATTTTTTCTAATTCGTAGATCGCCAGTTTTACCGCTTTCTTGTATTTTAATCCGTTTAAGAAATCACTATTAGCGATCACCGTCGTAGCTTTATCTGAAAAAGCTTCTTCCGAAATATCAACCCCTTCAAATACATTCGGAATCGGAATATCAAACTTTTTAGCAAAGTCATAATCTCGTTGATCCCCACATGGAACTGCCATTACAGCGCCTGTTCCGTAGCCTGCCAATACATAATCTCCAATCCAAATAGGAATCGGTTCTTTGGTAAATGGATGCTCAGCATACGCACCTGTAAACACGCCAGAAATATTTTTTACATCTGCCATGCGCTCACGTTCCGAACGTTTGGAGGTAGATTCGATATAAGCGTCAATATCCGCTTTTTGCTCTGGAGTTGTGATTTCTGCCACTAATTCGTGTTCAGGAGCCAACGTCATAAAACTCACACCAAAAATCGTATCAGGTCGTGTCGTAAAAACATCTATCACAGGTGAGGTCTCGACTGCGCTCGACGTGACATCAGGCTTTACTTTGAAACTGACTGTAGCTCCCACCGATTTTCCAATCCAGTTGCGTTGGGTTTCTTTGATGGATTCGCTCCAATCGATACCTTCCAATCCTTGGATCAAGCGTTCTGCGTAGGCAGAAATTCGCATCGACCATTGGGTCATTTTTTTACGCACTACGGTATGTCCGCCACGTTCGGAAACGCCGTTGACAATCTCGTCATTTGCCAATACGGTTCCTAAAGCAGGACACCAGTTGACTTCGGTTTCGGCGAGATAGGTCAATCTATATTTTAATAAAATTTCTTGTTGTTCTTTGTCGCTATACGCATTCCACTCTGCTGCGGTGAAGGTAGGCGTGTCGTCATCGCATACCGCATTTATGGAGGCATTCCCCGCTTTCGCGAAAGCGGACACCAACGTATCAATTCCTTCCGCTTTATCCGTATCTATATTGTACCAAGCGTTAAAAAGCTCGGTGAAAATCCACTGTGTCCATTTGTAATACTTCGGATCAGATGTACGTACCTCACGGCTCCAATCAAATGAAAAACCGATTTTATCAAGTTGGTTGCGATACCCAGCAATGACATTGCCTTGATTATCGACCCCGCCTTCAATGTTTACTTTGGTCGTCGTCGCAGGATGTTGTCCCGTCTGAATCGCATATTGCTCAGCCGGCAATCCAAACGAATCATACCCCTGTGGATGCAAGACATTAAATCCTTTTAACCGCTTGTAACGCGCATAGACATCACTGGCAATATAGCCTAACGGGTGCCCCACGTGTAAGCCCGCTCCCGACGGATAAGGAAACATGTCGAGTACATAATATTTGGGTTTGTCACTCGTATTACTTGCGTGAAAGGTGCCGTTTTCTGCCCAATATTGTTGCCATTTGGCTTCTATGTCGTTAAAATGGTATTTCATTTCCTTGAAAATTTTATTTTAATGGAAATAAAGCAAATAAAAATTTTCTGCTTAAATCAACCGCTACGCTTTCGCATAAAAAATTTAATTGTTTTGGTTGATAAGCAAAAAATTAATTTTGTTTATGCTCATTTCATACTATATTGTTTTTCCGCTGTTGCGAAAATGACTCATGACCAAAAAGAATCAAGAGTCAAGACTTTTATATTAATGACAGCATGATGCTGTTTTAAGCTGGCAAATTTACGATTATTTCGCTGTAATGAAAGGATGAAGAAGAGAGAGTCTTTATATATGAGAAAATGCATACTTCAGGATAAAAATAAAGTAACACTCTAAAATAGCGTAATACGCTATTTTTTAAAGTCCCTAATCCCCGAAGGGGGGACTTTTGAGGCTTACTTCATACATGATGTATAACTAATAACCAGCTCCTTCCCTCATCGAGGGAAGGTGGCTATATGAGGCACGAATATAGACGGAAGGGAGTTGCTGCTTTTATACTTCTAAGTCGGTAGCTTCGATACAATTCTTCGTTCCTCAGAATCACTCAGCCACCTTACCATTAGTTTCAATAGAAAGACAATCTAAGGACATTGAGTGATTTCCTGTTTGCGACTGAGCAAAAGGGAAATAGTATCGAAGTGACCGACTAGGGACTTTAACCAAAATAGAACCTCAACCGTTAATTTTCCATTTCCGCTCCTGCCTACCGGCAGGCAGGTTCGCGAAACTTGTCTAGAATTTATTTCAGGAAGTGCAATTACATCTTATCTTTGCGATAAATTGTACTACACTTGAGTAAAACAACACTCTCGCAACAACTTGCACAGTCTCAGCAACTCCTGAAATTGCAGGATTCTATTGCCCAAAATCACCGAAACATACAAGCGAAAGGCCTCATAGGATCATCGCTATCCTATACCATAAGTGCGGTGTATGAAACCCTAGAGCGCCCTATTCTCCTGGTGCTTAACGACAAAGAAGAGGCAGCGTATTACCTCAATGACCTGGAGCAATTACGTAAAGAAGTCAATGTATTATTCTATCCAGGGAGTTATAGAAGACCGTACCAGATAGAAGAAACCGATAATGCCAATATTCTCTTACGCGCAGAGGTGTTGAATCGAATCAATAGCCGTAAGAAATCGGCGTTGATTGTGACGTATCCAGATGCACTGTTTGAAAAAGTAGTGACGCGAAAAGAACTAGACCGACAGACCTTAAAAGTAAACGTAGGCGATAAATTGTCGATTGATTTTATCAATGAGATGCTGTTTGAGTACCACTTTAAACGGGTTGATTTTGTTTCAGAACCTGGCGAATTTTCGGTGCGCGGAGGGATTGTTGATGTGTTTTCTTTTAGTCATGACGAGCCATATCGGATTGAGTTTTTTGGAGACGAAGTGGATAGCATCCGTACGTTTGATGTGGAGACACAACTTTCTTCTGACCAAGTCAAGAAAATTTCGGTCATGCCAAATGTCGAAAACAAGGCATTGGAAGAAAAACGAGATACCTTTCTTAAATACATCGCGAGTAATACCTTGGTGTTTATCAAAAACCGATCGCTATTTTATGATCAGATTGATAAAAATTTTGCGAAAGCGGAAGAGGCCTTCACCAAACTCTCTTCAGAGATCAAACGGAGTGAACCTAGCGAATTGTTCTGTAAAGGATCGCTTTTAAAATCACAGCTCGAAGGGTTTCAAACCATAGACATCAGCGCTACGGTGCCCGATGTGACGATCAATACTTTGGTGGCGTTTAACCAGCAACCGCAACCGTCATTTAATAAGCAGTTTGATTTGCTGATTCTGAACTTAAATGACAATCACAAAGCAGGCTATAAAAATTACATCTCTTGCGTCAGTGAGCAACAAGCGAAGCGTTTCAAGGATATTTTTAACGATGCGCAAAGTAATGTAGCACAGTATGAAACGGTAATTACTTCCTTGTATCAAGGGTTTATAGATGACGACTTAAAAATTGCTGTGTACACCGATCATCAGATTTTTGAGCGCTATCATAAGTTCAATATCAAAAATGGATATGCCAAGAAGCAGGCAATTACGCTCAAAGAATTAACCAACCTCAAAGTGGGTGATTATGTGACCCATATTGATCATGGGATTGGGAAATTTGGCGGTCTTCAAAAAATAGACGTCGAAGGCAAAAAACAAGAAGCAATCAAGCTGGTGTATGGGGAGCGAGATATTTTGTATCTCAGTATCCATTCGCTACATAAAATCACCAAGTTTACAGGGAAAGATGGGAAGGCACCTCAGATCTATAAACTAGGAAGTCAGGCGTGGAAAAAACTAAAGGCCAAAACAAAATCGCGTGTGAAACACGTGGCGTTTAACCTCATTAAACTCTACGCAAAACGCAGACTCCAAAAAGGGTTTTCTTTTGGTCCTGATACGCACATGCAGCACGAACTCGAAGCGAGTTTTATTTATGAAGACACGCCGGATCAAAGTAGCGCGACAGAAGATGTAAAACGGGATATGGAAAGCGATCGTCCTATGGATCGATTGGTGTGTGGGGATGTAGGTTTTGGAAAGACAGAAGTCGCCATTCGTGCCGCTTTTAAAGCCGTCGATAACGGAAAACAGGTGGCGGTATTGGTACCGACAACCATTCTTGCATTTCAGCATGCGAAGACGTTTAGAGAACGGTTGAAAGATTTTCCGGTGCGTATCGAATATCTGAATCGTTTCCGATCGGCGAAACAAAAACGGGAGGTCCTTGAAGGACTCACCAGCGGTGCGGTTGATATTGTGATAGGCACCCACCAACTCACGAGTAAAAACGTGGTCTTTAAAGACCTAGGACTGCTGGTCATCGACGAGGAGCAAAAATTTGGCGTGGCCGTTAAAGACAAACTCAAAACCATCAGTGAAAATGTAGATACCCTCACCTTAACAGCAACGCCTATCCCAAGAACCTTACAGTTTAGCCTTATGGCAGCGCGGGATTTAAGTACGATTACGACCGCACCGCCTAACCGATATCCGATAGAAAGCAGTGTGATTCGTTTTTCAGAAGAAGCGATTCGAGATGCGGTGAGTTATGAGATTCAGCGTGGTGGACAGGTATTTTTTATCCATAACCGGATTCAAAATATTAAAGAAGTCGCAGGATTGATTCAGCGCCTCGTGCCAGACGCCAAAGTAGCGGTCGGTCATGGGCAAATGGAAGGGAAAAAACTCGAAGGACTCATGCTCGCATTTATGGATGGGGAGTTTGATGTATTGGTTTCCACCACGATTGTAGAGAGCGGATTGGATGTGCCAAATGCGAACACGATTTTTATTAATAATGCCAATAATTTTGGGCTTTCAGACCTTCACCAGATGCGAGGTCGCGTGGGACGAAGTAATAAAAAAGCATTTTGTTATTTCATCACTCCGCCGTACAGTGTGATGACTGCCGATGCACGTAAACGCATCTCGGCATTAGAGCAATTTTCTGTACTTGGAAGTGGTTTTAATATCGCTATGAAAGACCTTGAGATTCGCGGCGCAGGGGATTTATTAGGCGGTGAACAAAGCGGATTCATTAACGAAATAGGGTTTGACACCTATCAGAAAATCTTAAATGAAGCCATCGAAGAGCTTAAAGAAAACGAGTTTGCAGCGTTGTATGAAGAGGAGAACGCTTTCGCGAAAGCGGATAAAGACTACGTAAAAGATACGGTGATTGATACCGATTTTAGTTTGCTGTTTCCAGACGACTATATCAACAATATTTCCGAACGTCTGAATCTGTATACGCAACTGAATGAGACTAAAAACGAGGAAGAGTTGGCTGTTTTTGAAGCCACCCTTATTGACCGATTTGGACCCTTACCTGGCGAAGCAAAAGATCTTTTAAATTCGGTGCGCATCAAATGGATTGCCACCAAAATAGGGCTGGAAAAAGTGGTCATGAAAAACGATAAATTTATCGGGTTCTTTATTTCAGACCAAACGTCTGCATTTTATCAAAGTGATGCCTTTACACGAGTCTTGCAATTTGTACAAGAATATGCGTATCGTGTGAAACTAGAAGAAAAGAAAACCCGCACCGGATCTCGATTATTACTCAAGTTTGGGGATGCAAGGTCTATTCTCGAAGTATTTGAAATACTACAACCGTTGATGCCATAAATTAATGAATACTGCATTACTTATATAATAAATAATGCAGTATTTGATTACTATTTGAGACGCGCTATCAGCTGTTCATTAAGTCTTATAAAATCATTGTTTTTTGCTTTTTTAGAAAGAGCTAATGATCGTTTGGCAGATACTAGTGCTTCTTTATTTAGATTTAAATCTTCTAAAATTAATGCTTCGCGATAGACAACAAAGAATAATGCTTTATCAGATTTTGTGACTTCCTGAATATACTTTAATGCTCTAGGAAGATCCATTTGATGTTCATGCATAAACAACGCAGACTGAAAATAATCGTTAAAACTAGGACCATTCATTATAGCGTCAATATTTGTCATCACAATTTTTGTTGTTTCAACTTTGAAAGGAATCATTACACGTGTATACTCCCAATGAAATTCTATCTTAGCAGATTCTGTTGTAATATCTTGTATCGAGATTTCAAAGGATTCTTGAATATCATTGGTTTTTTTAGAGGGTGCAGAAAATACGATGAGTGGTATTTGTTTTACATAGTCATTCCAATCATCACTCTCATAAGGGTATACAAAAAACTCCCAGTCTTTTTCATTAGGTTTTACTAGGAAGGTATATGTTCCTTTTTCAAGAGACTCCCCTGCAATTTTCAGATCACTACTAAACGTAAATTTTGTAGCAGCATTTGCACCTAATCGCCAAAATTCATTATAAGGTAATAAGCCATCCTCATTAAAAATAATACGCTCTTTTACAGATGGTCGTGAGTAAATCACTTCAATATCTGTGAGCCCAACTGTTTGTTTTAGTGTAGCACTAGGACTTAGGTCTGGCGTTTGTAATTGTGCTTTGGCTAAAGCAGAAAAAAGAATGAGTGTTATTAATATAATATTTGTTTTCATGATTAATTATTTTGTTTGCTAAAATATTCTGTGGGAGATACCCTCATTAGCTTTTTAAAAGATTTATTAAATGTGGTTTTTGAATTAAAGCCTGCTTCTTGAGCAAGTCCAAAAAATGTGAATTGCTGTGCTTTTTCGGTATTTGCAAGCGCAACAAATTCTTTAATACGGTAGTAGTTGACGTATTCAAAAAAGTTCATTCCAATATTCTCATTGAGTAAACGAGCAAGCTCTGGATTACTAGTGCCAAGCATTTCGGCAAGTTCAGCTTTTAAGAGTTTATTATTGAGATACGGTTTTTTCTCAATCATTAATTGGTCAAGTTGTGTTTTAAGCTGATCAAGATCTTTTATAGATAGTTTAGATTGTGTATATTTTTGAGATGGCTCTAATACATCTAGTTTAAACACCTCTGGCGTCATTAATCCGTAATAAGCAATAAACAAAATAACAAAAGCCATGGCTAGCCAGATCACAGGGCGTGCATTGCGTTCTGTCATATCATATCCTACAATGCTTATAGTAAATAACACCAACCAAATGAGTAACCCTACACCTATGACTATGTGAAAATTGAAAAGAAACTTTGTTTTTAAAGCATAGGAAAGTTCGTTTTTTAAGCTTTCGCGAAAGCGTAAAAACAACCGTATACTTGCTATCCAATACACTATATTCACAATCAACCCAAAAGCATGACAGGCATAAATTACACGCTGTAATTCTCCCGTTTCTATTCTTTGTGAAATAATGAGGTCTGAAGGAATTATAAAATAAAAAAGAATACATCCAAAATATATAATTCCAGGGATATAGTGAATATAATCTCTCCTAGTTACTGTACTTTTTGCTATTGCTGATTTTGTAAATAATAACAGTGTTGTTCCAAATAATAATGCAGAAAGCTCTGACATTGCATTATACCGAAAATTAGTTCCTAACACTTCAGATATATTCAACACTTTACCACTAAGACCTAGTAAAAGTGCCATGACCATGCAACCTAAAAAGGGGTTTATGTTTTTACGATTCTTTTTAGAAAAAAGAAAAACACAGAGTAACAACAGACTCTGAAAAAATGCAAAGTAAATAAACTGATTAAATAATATACCCATATTATAAATGTAGGGAGATGTTGGTTTTTGAACTAGCTTTTCTAAAGAATATTATTTGAGTACAAATTGATGCACATTCTCAATGCTTTCTTCTTGCAATGCTTGATACTTTTTGTAAAAAGCGTCAAAGGTAGCTTTACTTTCCCATTCTGTAATGGTGAGGTAGTCTGGATTATACACATATCCTACAGGTGAATCACCATTTGTAAGGGTAATAACTTCTTTCCCTCCGTTTTGTGCAGTCGCTTTTTTAAATGTTTTAATATATATGTCAAATGCAGTACCTTCTCCCCAATAAGAGGTCACAACATTACACTTAGACCTATCTATTGTTACGATTGTCTCTTTAGGAATCTCGTAATATGTCAATGAGAAATATGCCCAAATAGCACGACGTTGTTCATGAAAATCTGGGACAACTTGTACAATTGTTTTTAAGAATTCTTTGCGCTTTTTTTTAGAATCCCACTTACCAAAAATCATAGCTTCTGGTTGCAAACCTCCTTGTGTTGTCTCAACAATAGGAAGTCCAGGCACAGGTTTAAATGAGTGTTTTACTCCTACTGGAAATACTGTTTTTCGATATTCAGAAAACAGGGATGTTATATCTGGTTTATTAGTCAATAATAAAATGTCTAGGATTTCTCCTTTTTTAAAATTGTACGTTATGAGATCATTTTTTTCTTGAGCAATTGCTGGAGAGAAGGTTAATAATAAGAATATTCCTATTAAAAATAATTTTAAAATGTTCATGAATTAGATTCTTTTTAGAAATTAATATTTATAAGCTATACGAAAGTAATTGCCGCATTCTTATGCTGAAAAAAAAATACTACAGGATGTGTACGCATACAGTATGAGTACGTACACTTACAGTAAAATGGGGGAAATAAAGCATTATAGTTGATTATACGCTTACGTACTTCATCTA
>CAYGQJ010000011.1:62983-67715 GCA_964351845.1 uncultured Flavobacteriaceae bacterium
TAAAATGGGGGAAATAAAGCATTATAGTTGATTATACGCTTACGTACTTCATCTAGCTCAGTATAAATTTCACTTTCGCGAAAGCGAACAAAAACCTTAACATTTTAAAGGAATGATTTTTAAAATTTTATGCATTTTTTCACGTTATCACTATGAGTTATGAACTAACTTTATAGTTTATTACCATAATCATCGAATTTTCACTAAATAAAAGAAATGAAAAAACAAACTACACTCATTTTAAGTCTGTTCCTCTCTATTGGCTTTGCTTTTGCGCAAAACACGGGAGATCTACAGACCTCAACCAACATTCCTGTTGCCGAGATTCCTACAGATCCTAATGTAAAAGTAGGCACCCTTCCTAACGGACTTACTTATTACATTCGTAATAATGGGAAACCAGAGGATAAAGTAGAACTAAGACTTGCCGTAAATGCAGGGTCTATTATGGAGACAGAGCGCCAGTTAGGGCTTGCTCATTTTATGGAGCATATGAACTTTAATGGGACGAAAAATTTCCAGAAAAATGATCTAGTCGATTACTTACAGAGTATCGGTGTCAAATTTGGAGCAGATCTCAATGCCTACACAAGTTTTGACGAGACCGTTTATATTCTACCGATCCCAAGTGATGATCCAGAAAAATTAGAGAAAGGATTCCAAATCATAGAGGATTGGGCACATAACACCACACTGTCTGAAGAAGCTATCGATGGAGAACGCGGGGTTGTCCTTGAAGAGTTACGATTACGACTGGGTGCTGATGAGCGTATGATGCGGGAAACCTTACCTAAAATGATGTACGGTTCTAAATATGCAGACCGCCTACCCATAGGGACTAAAGAAAATCTTGAAAACTTTACGTACGAAGATGTGCGTAGTTATTATAAGACATGGTACCGTCCAGAATTAATGGCGGTTGTGGCTGTAGGAGACCTTGACGTAGAGGTTATGGAGCAAAAAATCAAGGATCACTTCGGAAAAATCCCTGCTACGGTGAACGGCCAAGAACGAGAAAGCTACCAACTTCCTAATCATGAAGAAACTCTTATTGCGATCGCTTCTGATCCTGAAGCGGCTTTTAGCCGTGTAAATATCATGTACAAGGATCGTAAAAACGCACAACCGACAGTGACTATTGATGATTACAGAGAAGGATTGGTTCGTAGTCTTTTTTCGCAACTTATTAATAATAGACTTGGGGAGCTTCGCAATAGTCCAAAACCACCTTTTGTTTTTGGATTTTCTTTTTACGGAGGCACCTTCGCAAGAACCAAAAATGCGTACCAATCTATTGCACAAACTAGTGCCGAAGGGCAACTTGATGGTCTTAGAGCGTTGCTTACTGAAAATGAGCGTGTAAAACGCTTTGGTTTCCAACAAGGGGAATTAGATCGTGCTAAAAAAAGCATCCTTGCACGCCTTGAAAAAGCCTATAATGATCGTGATAAAGTAGAGAGTGGTCGTATTGTGGGTGAGTATGTCAATAATTACCTAGAACAAGAGCCTATCCCTGGTATTGAATGGGAATTTGCAACGACAAAACGCTTACTGAACACGATCACGATTCAAGAAATAAGTGATCTCATCAATGTCTTTATCCATAATGATAACAGAGTGATCACGCTTACAGGCCCTGAGAAAGAAAACCTTCCTAAAGTCACCGAAGCGCAGGTGCTAGCCCTTATTAATGAAGTGGAGAGCTCTGAAATCACAGCCTATGAAGATGAGGCAGTACGAGAATCATTAATTGAAAAATTACCGGCAGCAGGCACTATTGTTTCTACAACAAAAAACGACGCGCTAGGAACGACGACAATGACCCTTTCTAATGGGGCTAAAGTAACCATCAAAAAAACAGATTTTAAAAACGACGAAGTCCTTTTTCAAGCGTTTAGCTTTGGAGGAACTAGCTTGTATTCTGATGAAGAAATACTTGCGACAAGTCTTGCCAATGGAGGAATTACACAAGCCGGAATCGGTGGTCTGTCACTTACGGATATGTCAAAGTTTATGAGTGGTAAAATTGCCAATGTATCTCCATTTTTATCGTATTCTTCAGAGAATTTTAGAGGATCGGCGGCGCCAAAGGACTTAGAGGTTTTATTCCAAATGGTACATCTGTATTTTACAGATATCAATAAAGATAAAGAGGCCTACCAATCGTTTGTTTCAAAGCAAAAAAGCTTTTTAGGAAACTTAATGGCCAATCCTAATTTCTACTTTCAGGATAAAGTGGGGAATAACCGAAATGAAGGGAATCCAAGGTATTCTGGATTTCCAACACCCGAAAAATATGATGCTGCCGATTATGATTTAGCGTACACAAAATTTAAAGAGCGGTATGCAGATGCAGGCGATTTTCATTTTTACTTTGTAGGAAATGTGGATGAGACGCAGGTGGCCGCTTTCGCGAAAGCGTATATAGCTTCTTTACCCGGACTCAATAGTAATGAAAAGTACATCCCAACGAAGTTTAGAGAGAAAGATACGTACGAAAAGTTTGTCGTCAATAAAGGAACAGACCCTAAAAGTACGGTGAGTATTGCATGGCGTGAAGAAACGACGTATGATAGAAAAACCGAAATGGCCGCAATGGCCCTTGGGGAAGTACTTACGATCAAACTCGTTGAGAAACTTCGTGAGGAAGAAGGCGGTGTATATGGTGTAGGTGCGAGAGGAAGCCTTAGTAAAATTACCTTTACTGATTTTGATTTTTCGATCTCTTTCCCATGCGGACCCGAAAATGTAGATAAACTTGTCGCAGCAGCGCTTGCTGAAGTAGAAAAGATCAAAAAAGAGGGAGTAACCCCAGAAGATCTTGCCAAAGTAAAAGAGACCTATCTCGTTGCGCGTAAGGAGCAAGTAAAAACCAACCGTTTTTGGCTTAGTAATCTTTTGTCTTTAGATCAAGAAGATCGTGATCCTTCCTATATTTTAGACTATGAAAAAAGAGTCAATAGTCTTACCGCAAAAGAAATTCAAGACGTTGCAAATAAATTTCTTGATGAAAATTACTTCCTGGCCATCTTGATGCCAGAAGAAAAGTAATAGCTGATAAACATCTAAATAAAAAGGCTTTACGTAACGTAAAGCCTTTTTTATGTTTAAAATTGACCCTAAATATACCGAGTATGCCCATTAACGGGTATTTTGAGGTGCATAAAGTTTTTTTAAATTGCGGTAAATATTTTAACTATGAAAACATATATTACTATTCTCATCGTAATTATTAGTACAATCCCTATGGCCTCACAAAATACGTGTGTGTATGGTAGTGAATCACACACAGAAGGAGAACCTGGACAAAAAGGCCTTCAGAATGCTGTTGATACGATGGTAAAAAAATTATATATGAATACCCCTATTACGTTAACAACAACAGATACAGGATTACCATCTGCTATTGCTAAAGATGGTGCGTATTTTATAAACTATTCAAGTTCAACATTGAATGCACTTTTAGATGAAGATCCTAATTTATGGTTTCCTGTGTTTACACATCTAGTAGGTCATATAAAATCTGTAGATATGACTCGTACACCATTTTTTCCTGCAAAAGACACAAAAAAAGAACATCCTGATGACCCAGAGTTTCTCCAAAGAAGAGAACGTTGGGCCGACAGGTATGCTGGCAAATTATTTTCTAAAGAGCCGGGCATGTCTTTTGAAGAATCTTTACGATTATACAAATTATCTTTAAAACATCTTGGTGGTCATACAGAAATTTGGTCTAATCAAGAACGTTTAGAGCATTTTACGCAAGGGTATAATGGAGATTATTAACGCTATCTAACTAGAAACAAAAAGGCTTTCTATGATAGAAAGCCTTTTTTGATTGGTTTGGATTTGTTAGAAAACCCACTTACTCTGTAATAGGTGTTACTGTGTATCCCGCTTTACGTAATAAATTAATTACGCCTTGATCTCCTCCTAAATGTCCTGCGCCTACACCATAAAATACTTTTTGATCTTTAGATAGCTCCCCTATTTTACCGATCCAATTGATGTTGCGATCATCTAACAATGCTTTTTGCAATGCAGGATCCATTTCAAAAGTATCATTCATCGCATTGTACAGCCCTTGAATATCTTCTTTTTTATAAGTCGCAATCATATCGCTAAACATCGTGGTTACCTTTTCTTTGTCTGTTAAGTATTCTATCACTTGATCTATTTGCTCATCGTAGGGTTGCACGTCAAAAACGCCCATTTGAAACTCTGGTGTTTCTAGCCCTAACACTTCTTTTTGGTCTGCTTTGGTGCGTTTAATGATTTCATCTTCATAGCTCATCGTTTGTTTTCCCATCATGGCGATGGTAATCATAGAAGAGATCGCAAGTGGCTTAAAAGAATTAAAAGCAGTCATCCCGACACCCATTTTTTCTTTTAAATAGGTGTCTATGATTTCATATTCTTTTTCGTCCATGTAGCTACTTAGCTTCGCATCCCCTTCTAGCTGCATAAGTGCCTGCATGCCTCCCATCATTTTGGGATCATCCATGTCCAGTTCTAGAACAGTCACTTGGGTATCTTTAATGGCTTTTTCTACTTTTTCTTTAAACTCAAAGTCTGCTTTAGGAATTAAATGAAACGTGCCAAATACATAAGAAGGTTGTATTCCGTTGCCTTCTATTTTCCATAATAAGCTTGATTCTTCTTGAGCGATTAAAGAGCAGGTACTAAGGATACAAGCAATAAAGGTTTTAAAAATGTTTTTCATCGTTTTTTT
>CAYGQJ010000011.1:67815-76354 GCA_964351845.1 uncultured Flavobacteriaceae bacterium
AGGTACTAAGGATACAAGCAATAAAGGTTTTAAAAATGTTTTTCATCGTTTTTTTTTATAATTATAGGTATATGAATGTTATGTGTAAAAAGGGGTATTAAAACACAGAGCAAGCTCTGAACCCTGAACATCGACCTAAGGGTCGAAGTATGAAACCATAGATCCCTCTAAAAGCGGGATTAGCCTGCCTGCCGGCATAAGCAGGTTCAACTAACTATTTTGAATACATCTTGCAGACTTTACAAAACAGGGTTTCAGTAATAAGTATCGATACTTACAAAAGTGTTACAACAAATAACCGAAAGGCCCATTCTCACTATAATGACGGGTAAATGTCGGGTTAAATTCAAGAGAAAAAGTGAAACAATTATCAAAGCCTGTGTACTATTGTAGTGTGAAACTTCTTGTATATTGAGGCATGCATCGTACAAGACAAAATTAATTATGATGAAACAACCAGAACTAGGACGTAAAATAGTAGAATTACGCCAACAAAAAGGACTAACACAAGAAGAGCTTGTAGAACAATGCAACATCTCTGTACGAACGATACAACGTATAGAAGCAGGAGAAGTATCGCCTAGAATATATACCATAAAAACCATCCTCTCTGCACTTGATAGAGACTTAGATGATTTACAGCAAAACTCAATATTTGAAACCAAAGTAAAAGAAGCCATGCTTCTTGAAATAGACCCTACTAAAGATGCCTCTTTCTTATACACTCAATTGAATATAGGATGGATTGCCGGAATTTTAAGTATGATTTGTTTTGTCTTTCAATTTATTGAAGAGAGTTATTATATCTCAGAAGGGGATTATTATTTTGGAGGTGCTTTTTACATCACCCTTGGTAGTATTTCTATAATTATGTTTGCCCTACACATGAGAGCCTTTGTGCTTATAGGGGAGCTTTTCAAGAGTTACTTTTTAAAAGTAGTATCTATCCTTTTTATCGCCATAAACACATTGATGATCCTCTATTCAATTATTGATATGTATTTTGATTATTTACCTGAAGCCGCTTATGCGATTATCTTTTGTGTCTTTTATGGCTTGATGTATCTTTTCTTTGGCTATGCACTACTTAAATTAAAAGGATTAGGGCAACTCCCTAAAGCAACAGGATTGATGCAAATTATTATTGGGGGGATGTTTTTAACGATTCTTTTTTCTATCGTCGCAAGTCCTGCAAGTATTTTAGTTCAAGGATTGAATGTCGCTATTATTTTAAAAGTGATCGAGACGCTCAAAGCACAGCTTTCTGAGTAAGCTATTTGTGTAAAAAACCTATACCTATAAAAAAAGTAAGCCGAGGAAAAAATTCCTCGGCTTGATAATCATCAGTCTTCTCTCACTTAATTTTATCTCACTAAAACAAATTATGATATTACTAGATGATTTATTTGTTACTCAGCATATTTGAGTAACATTATTTGAAAATCAAATCAATATCATTTCTTCTTTTTTGATTTTATATAAACATACTTGTATCTGAGTACCAAGTAGTAGGATTTATAATTCTGCAAATTTACAACCTTTGCTAGATATATTTTACGTTAATAAACGTATATCTATAAATATTAGTATTTTATTAATACACTTATTGCATATATTAACAAAATATATAGGTTTCACCCTTCTACCCTTCTTACTTAACCATTTTTCTGGTCACTACGGTTTCTCCGACACGAATCTTCACTAGGTACATTCCTTTACTCCAACCATTCGTATGTATGATTGCCTGTAATTGCCCTCCTTGAACAGTCCCTTCGGTTGTTTTAACCAATTGTCCAGAAGATGCATATACATTGATCGTATAGGTTTCGGCGTTTACTAATTCGGCTTTAATGGTGATGGTATCACTTTGCGGATTAGAAAACAGGTGTATGGTGGGGTCCGCTTTCGCGAAAGCGTCCACATTCAAACTTACATTTTCGATAATACGAAGATTGGACGTCACCGCATCCGAAATATATATACGATCATTGATATCATCGCCTAAAATCCCATTCGGGAAATTAAACCTCGCTGTCTCTAGGTCGCCATCTTGATTGCCCGCTGTACTTCCTGCAAATAGGATGACCTCACCCGTTTCAGGATTAATTTGATAGATACGGTGTTCGCCTATTTGAGTTCCGTACAAAAAGTCGCCTTTTGAGGTAAGAAATCCTAATACATTGTTTTGGGCAGCATTTGCCGGTAATTGCGCAATTTCTGTGAGTGTATCGTCCGCTTCTAGTCGATAGATTTTACGGTTGTTATAATTAGAAATATAGGTTTGATCTCCTATAAAGGCAATTCCAGAAGGGCCATTAAGAGGAGTACCTTGAATAAGGACTTCTGTTTCATTGGTGTCAGGATCTAAAACATTCAGGCTGCCTTGATTGTAAGAAACCCAAAGCAACCGATCTTGTTGGGCATCGTATTTTACTCCTGTAGGATTGTTAAGTCCTGTGACCGTACCTAGTGCATCTCCATTGGTGTTATAAATGTGAATGGTGCCACCCCCCGCTTCACAGATATAAATGCGATCATCGTCGGTCACTCCGATTCCATTGGGGTTTGTAAAACCTGTAGCAAACGTGGTGACGTTTCCCGTGGCAAGTTCATATTTAAACACCTCATTCCCTTGAAAATTAGAACAATAAACATCTCCATTTGAAGTACTCCCAAGTCCATCATAAAAGGAGCCTTCGGTCACTGTTGTGACAGTTTGCGCATGCATTATTACAGCTAATAATAGCATACAAAGCATCGTAATTGTTTTCATAAACTGTTCGATTTTTAAATTAATAAGTTCAAATTAAAAACCAATCATTTTATCCTACGACAGTATGGGTACAAGAGTACAGGTTTATGCCACTTTTCGGCTTTTGATATATTCGCTAGGCGTTTGTGAAGTCACGTGTTTAAAGGCTTTATTAAACGTTGACTTTGAGTTAAAACCAGCGTCAAAAGCAATAGCCAATAAGGTCTGTTTGAGATGTAATCCCCGATCAATACTTTCTAATATATCCTGTACACGATGTGTATTGATATAATCATAAAAGGATTTTTGATAAATCTGATTCAATAACCACGAAAGATTATTGGGGGACGTGTTTAGTTTTTCGGCCAGTGTTTTAAGAGATAGGTCGGATGCTTTATAAATTGCTTCCTCTTGGATAAAGAATTTTAATCGTTTTTGTAATTGTTGTATTTCGTCAGGTTTCAAACGTGCTTTTTCATCTTTAGTTTTAGGCTGTAGCGGCATTCTAAAAATTTCTGGCTGTCGTAAACTATAATAACCAACAACATAAATAAACAACGGAATAGAAACCCACATCACCGCATAATTCAGGACTTTACTTATAATTGATAGTTTAAAAACCATTCCCAAGAAACTAGCTAACCACAATACCGTAAATAATGCGACAGCTCCTAGCACCCATCCGACATACCGTCGTATCACAAGCACATAAGATACTTGATACTCCATCACTTTTTTATGTTTCTTAAATAGTTGAAAAGAAGCGATTGTGTAACAGAGAAAACTTAGAAGGCCTCCCATTTCTGCAAAGAACCAAAAATAGGCTAAGAAATGTATCTCCTTAAGAAAAGCCATTATCTCTTCTGACGCTACGTATATCCCTAACGTAATAATGATGTGTATAATAGCTGGTAAGTAATGCCAAAAAGAAAGCTTGAATATTGGTTTTTCTTGAAATATAAGACGTCGTATGTAGCAATAGATCAAAGGGCCAAAAAGAAAAATAGTCGCGTCTACCAGACCCGCAACATACCCCACCCAAGGTGCTTGTATTCTAAAAGCCACGACCCGCCCAAAAAGCATAATCACTGCAATACCTATAGCTATAGATAATACATCATTTGCTGCTTTATTGCGGTTGTCTATAAGACGTAAGGTGATGGCCAGAAAAAGTCCCTGACTCACCCCTAAAAACAAAATAACATCTAGTAGTGTAAATGACATGTTTAAAAATTTACTGACTATTCCTTGTGTATAAGATCAAAGGCAAATGCTTTGACCACATCTTTCTTGGACATCCAATCCTCCAGTGATATAGTAACTGGGTAATCTGGAATCGTACCTCTTCCAATATTCTTAGTTGGGTCTACCGCATTTATATATTTATTTAAAGGAACTGTAACGACAAATCCCGCAGTCATGGTTACTTGTGGCATTAAACCACTGGTGTTGCCTTGATATCCTCCTGCACTTTCTTCTCCTATAACTTTTGCCTTTTTATTATCAGATAAAATAGCGATAAAATCTGCTGCAGAAGACATGCAAAAACCATTAGTGAGTAGGTACGTATTGCCTTTGTAATTGTGCTTTGCTGGTTTTTGAGGCTTGTAATACTTAAATTCTTTGGTTAGCAAAGCACCTTTCCATAGGTAGGTGGAATCTTTTTTTTCTGGCTTACTGTAAAATAGTTTGGCGGCGCCTTTACTTACCTGATTTGCAATATTTTCTGTCACTTCTATGCGATCCCAATATCTAAATTCCTCTTCAAAGAAATAAGAAGCGAGTAAGGCTGCATAACTGTCGGTGCCTCCTGTGTTGTATCGTAAATCAATCATCAAGTTTTCTATTTTCTGGTCTTCTAGTGTTTTAAAGACATCTTTTATAAAACCCTTAAAATTTTGTCCATGCTCTTTGATGAGTGTCTTTGCAAATGTTTGAATCTTTAAGATGCCCACACCGTTTTTAATTTCAAAAGATAACTGTTCTTTATTTGTTGAAGCCAGTTTTTCATACGAAGGAAAAACCTCGGGCGTAATGCCTTGTATGGTATATTCCTTTGTGGTATCTCCTGATGCCACTTTAACTGTAAACATATCGGTCATCTCAATCATACTCTGATACCAAAACGGAAATCTTAAATTAAGTGCTAGTATCTTTTCGGTCTCATTATACCCATCTGAAGGAATTGCCTTGACCAGTGTATTTATAATAGAAGCAATCGGTTTTCCATTAATAGAAAGGAGTTCCCCTTTTACAGGAATAGATTTATTTTCAGTATGGTTTTTTGTAATAAACACCTTTCTATTTTCATCGATAAAAATTTCTAATGGAATATAGGTTTTGGTTTCTTCCATGGCCTTTTCATACACTTCTGGAAGGGCAATCGTGGTATGTAAACATCCTATTTGAGCAATCAATGGTTTTATTTTTCTATAATATTCTAGGGTATTAAGGGGATCGGTCACCGTTTGTAATGTAGAATCAATAATCACATCAAAACGTTCTTTGGGGGTATACCAATAAAACCCTGGATGTCCCGTTTTCATCCCATCCAGTAAGTCACTCGTCCACTTTTTGATACTATCTTGATGGTATTTTTTATTAAAATCGGCTTCTGTATTTTGCTGAGAGAAAACAGGTTGAATACATACATTGCAAATAACAAATAAGAGTAATCTAATACGCATACAATTCAATTGGAAATTTAGAATTGGAAAAATAAGTAATCAAAGATAACCCACCTTTATGCTTAACAAAACTATAAGGCTGTATTAACAAATCTATAAGTATGTCTGGGTACGTTCACACGCTATGTACTTATAATTGTTTTTTTTATACGCTTTCGCGAAAGCGTATAACACCCCTCTTACTGTTCCAAAAACTACGGGTACCGCTACGTATTATTGCTTAGTAAATAAAAGCTGTCCCACATGATCTCCGTCACAATCATTTCCTGTAAAATCAATCACAAAACTTCCATTAGCATTGATCACTCCATCACCAGAAAAATTTCCTTCACAATCTACAATGGTGTCTGTAAACGTAAAGGACGTGATTGTATTTCCATCAAGGTTGATAATCATAGTACCATCATTGGCATTTGTACTACAGCAAGACGTATAATTTGTGGTTGCAAAAAATTCGGCATTTATACGGTTTGCATTTGAGGCACTTACCACGAAGCGTGCTGAGATTCCAAAATCTGTATACGTTATTGTAGGTGTGGTAGAGTTCCAAGTCCCTATATAGTCTCCTGTAAATGTTTCTTCTACGGGATCTTCTTCCATTTGTACAGGTTCATTACCATCATCTGAGCTACAGCTGAAAATAAATAAACATAGACATAGCATCCATGCGTACGGTGTTAAGTGTGTTTTCATTTTTAAAATTGTTTAGTTAGTATATAGATATACTTTCTAAACAAATATTTTGGCAAAGTGTGCCTGTTGAGGTCATTAAAGGTACGTCATTTAAAATTAAAAATGATAGAAAGCATCCTCAAAATGAGTGAGTTCCTCTTGTTTCTCATTTTTAAGAATAGCGATAATATCAAACCGAACCTCAACATCAAGATCATTGGAGACTACATATTCATCGGTTACTTTTACGATGTTTTTAATTTTAGCAGGGGTTACAAATGTTTGTGGGTCTCCAAAAAATTCGGAGTTTCTGGTTTTTACCTCCACCACGACAAGCGTTTCTTTTTCTTTCTGACAGACAATATCAATCTCGGCTTTATTGTAAAACCAATTGCGCTCCAATATGGTGTATCCTTGTTTGATTAAATACAAGGTGGCATACTCTTCACCCCATTCTCCTAGTTCGTTGTGTGTCATTTAAAATTCATTTTAATTTCCGCGAACCTGCCTGTCGGCAGACAGGGGCGGAAATCTTTTCATTAGTATTCTTTCTTCATTTCTGGTTGATCTTTCACCTCAAACGTAAACATATCGGGTCTAGTATAATGCCCAATGGTATCAAAATCAAGCTTGCTACGTGTGATTTCATGTAGATCAATCGTTGCTGTAATTGCGCCTGCTGTATCAAACAGTGGTCCTGCAAGAATCTGACCATTAGGAGCCACCATCACACTTCCGCCACGGCACATCATTTCTGGTTCGTCTACCGCGAGTGCTTGGTGTTTTTCTGAGTACATCGACTTGGTAAAAAACTGATTACAACCTAGCACAAAACAGCGCCCTTCTAATGCAATATGTTGCATGGTGGCGGTCCAGTTATCGCGAGCATCGGCTGTAGGGGCGATATAGATTTCTACCCCTTTTTGATACATGGCCATCCGTGCTTCGGGCATATAATTCTCCCAACAAATAAGGCCACCCAATTTCCCTATATCGGTATGAAATGTCACGAGACCTTCGCCTCCGGCTTCTCCCCAAATAACACGTTCAAATCCTGTCGGTTTGATCTTACGATGTACGCCTAGCAACCCTACTTTGGGAGAAATGTACAGCATACTGCAATACAAGGTACCATTGACAGATTTACGCTCTGTCACGCCTAAAACGAGATAGACATTTTGGGCCGCAGCGAGTTGTTCCATACGAGGCAAATCTTCACTTTCTAGATCAAAACTATGCTCATAATACTCGGCATAGAGATCTCTTCCTGCTTCGGTACGACTTCCTACTTTGGTGCCAAATAGGAACCCTCTCGGATAGCCAGGCACAAAAGACTCTGGGAATACGATTAGTTCGCTTCCTTTGGCAGCATGTTCCTTGGTAAGTTTTTCCACTTTTTGAAGCGTAGCTTCTTTATCAAAGAAAACAGGACTGTCTTGTATGAGGGTGACGTTGACTTTCATTAGTATTGAGTATTGTAATAAACACTTCGCAAAGAATCTACTTTCTTTTTTAATTTCCAAGGAGGTAATCCTACTGAAATTCGTCGCTTATCTAGGTTTTTAAAATCTTTTATTTGGGAAACTTCCGCATTATCATAGATACCATAGGTAAAGCTATCTCTTTCTGCCAAGTCTTTCCTGTCAACAACAAATCCTGCGTATCCTGCTGGCGCAATTCCTTTTCTAGCACTCTCAATGAGTAAAGGAGAAAAATATTCGGGCTCTAAAAAATGCATTAATAAAACCTGTATATCTGTATTTTCTCCCATTCTAGGTTTTCCAACGAGTCCAGCATGTGGGTACCCATACGCTGCGAAAATCTCCTTCATTCGTTTCTTATGCAGACTATTCACTCGGCGAAATTCATCTTCATCTACAGGTACTTGCAGTAGCTGTTGGTCTAGAGTATTCATCGCAATAATTTCTGCTCTAAGCTCCTTATCCAGCCCTTCTTCAAATTCAGCAACAAATTGAGTGGCATTCCTTTCTAGATATTTCCACTCTTCATATTCATGGAGAATGGTGTAAGCATCATTATTGACAAAGGAGTCGAAAGACATTCCTTCTCTCAGCATGCGTTCTATATAAGGAAATGCTGCTTGTGGTTTCCCTACTTTAATACTTAATTTGGCCATCATTTCTGGCTCCCTAATGAGTTGCTGGTTTAAAAGACCACAACGAGATTCGACTTGTTTTAGGAGTTTATATGCTTTATCATACTCTTTTTCCCAATACGCAAGTTCGGCTTTGTAGACGTCTTGATAGTACTTCTCTATGTAATCACAGGGTTCTTTTTCTTGGCAAGAAACGCAACATAAAAAACAGATTACGAAGAGCCTATACATAGGTAAGTGTAGTTGTTTTGTTGGTGACTTCAACCGTTACATCTGCCCCCATAATCAAGGCGCGATTATCATCTACGTGTC
>CAYGQJ010000011.1:76454-77775 GCA_964351845.1 uncultured Flavobacteriaceae bacterium
ACTTCAACCGTTACATCTGCCCCCATAATCAAGGCGCGATTATCATCTACGTGTCCGGCTGGAAAATCAAACGCTACGGGATAGGTACATTCGCCTACAGCATCCAGTACAATTTCTTGTGCAGTTTTCCCAAAAGGAATCCGATTATCATGCATTTTGGTCATCCCACCTACAATCAATCCTGCAAGGTTGTCTAACATTTTATTACGTTTCAAATTCATTACCATACGGTCTACATGATAAAGGTATTCATCAAGGTCTTCTATAAACAGTACTTTCCCTTCGGTATTCAGTTCAGAATTGCTTCCGCACATCGAATACAGCATGGATAGATTTCCGCCTACTAAGGGCCCTTTGCCGATGCCAGGACGATTGAGAGGGTGGGATGTCTCGTAGGTAATCGCTGGTTTTTCTCCAAAAAGGGCTTGTTGTAGGGACGCTTTCGCGAAAGCGGTATTCTCCTTCACACTGACGGGCATGGTCCCATGAATGGTTTTGAAACCAATCTTATGCAAATGACTGTGAAACACCGTCACATCCGAATAACCGACAATCCACTTCGGGTATTTTACAAATTTGTAAAAGTCTAATTGGTCAATAATTCGCACCGAACCATAGCCGCCTCGGGCGCACCAAATCGCTTTAATCTCAGGGTTATCAAGCATTTCCTGAAAATCCTGAGCCCGTTCAAAATCTGTTCCAGCGTATTGGTTATCAGATGCCCCAATGGTTTTTCCAATCACAGGAACGAGTCCCCAACGTTTAATCAATTGAATCCCGTCTTCGAGCTCTTCTAGCGAAATTTTACGTGCTGTAGCCACAAGTGCTATGTGATCTCCTTTTTTAAGAAATGGTGGTGTTATCAATGGAATTATAGTTTAGACCTACAAGTTACTATATTTCTCCATATCTGAATAACCAAAAATCGCCAGTACTCACAACTGAATACTGACGATTTGAAAAAGGGACAACACATGAAATTACTAATCTCTCCCCTCTACTTTTAAATCCAAACAACAACTTGTGCTTTTTCAATAGAACCCTTTGCACCCATTGGATTTGCACTAAGAACGATGGTATACTTCCCTTTTTCTAATTGCCCTGGATATGCTTTTTTAAGCGGATTCCCTTGTGCATACGTCAATAGATGAATAATATCAAACGTTTCAACAGGTTCTAACATTTCTCCTGGAAAGAACGGCATGGGTTGCCTTTTGACAGCTCCTATGAGTTTCCCTTCTTTATAAATTTCTGTTTTAAATTCAAAAAGGACCACGTCTCTGCCTTGATCATCTTTAGGCAAGTCCTTTCCATCAAAAGC
>CAYGQJ010000012.1:0-2402 GCA_964351845.1 uncultured Flavobacteriaceae bacterium
TGCCTCGATCCATCCACCTCCTACTTCGCCAGGCTCAGCACAGGCCTGTACAAGGTGAGGAGCCTTGATTTGAGTGATCATCAAGATCTGAGTTCTTATTTTAACTCCCGTCTTCCGACTCACGACTCACAGACTCAACACTTTTTCAGTCCTGATTCGTGATTCTTTTAAGTCTTGTTTCCTTTTCGTACTTCGTCAAAGCCTGTCTTGAGCTTGTCGAAAGGCTCAGCATAAACTTCTGCATCGCTACGTTCTTTGAAAGCGGAAAGAATGTACTCACAAACCCACCACTTTTTAGTCCTGATTCGTGATTCCTTTGATTCCTGACTCCTTTTCGCGAAAGCGGAAAGAATCCACTCACGACTCACGTCGCTCTACCATCCTTGCCATCAACCACACAAAGGCTTCGACTTGTCCTTTCAGGATGCAACTGCCGTCACAAATACTGCTGAGGAGTGCTTGTACATCGCCTGTTTGTAGGGCGGTGACAGCTGTGAGGTCGGTGAGGAGCAACGAACAGGTAGGCAGCGTGTCTTCGGTGTGGGTGGTTAGGGTGACGGTGTTGTCTTTTATAAGGAAGTGGATAGGGGCAGATGTGTCTAGCACCTGAATCACAATGGCAAGATTAGGTGTAGAAACCGCACGTTCTGCCATTGACTTTTTGAGATACTCAGTAAAGGATGCTGCCCAGTCCTTGAAATCTGTGCTTTTGATGTTGGTATCGGTGATTTTGTGCTGTTTTTTGGCGAGTTGTGCATCAACTTCCTGTTCGGCTTCGATAAGCGCTTGTAGGGTTTTATCAACATCCTCTTTCGTATGGGCGGCAGAACAGATCAGACGCAAACGGCCTCGACCGATTTCGACAATCGGGTAGGTGACTGCCGATGTTTGGATGCCTTTTTTATACAGGCTTTGCACAATAGCATACAGTTTATCCTTATCGGCGAAATGTGGCGTGACAATCGGCCCATCTCCCGTTCCGAGATCATAGCCAGCTTCTTCAAATTGCTGACGCATATACCGCGTGGTGATCCATAACCGCTCGCGCAAGGCATCATCTGCCCGAAGGCGTCGCAAAGCCGTGAGCGCAGCAGCCATATCAGCAGGACTTACCGAAGCTTGAAAGATATAGGCTCGGGACGAGGATTTCATTAAATCCACATGCTGCTGACTCGCAGCGACCACGCCACCGAGACTTCCCATCGCTTTACTGAGCGTGGTCATAATGAAATCGACTTCTTCAGTAACGCCTTGTGCGGCACAAATCCCAGCGCCTCCTTTTCCGTAAAACCCAAACGAATGGGCTTCATCCACCAACACTAAAGCATTGTATTTTTTTGCCATGCGAACAATCTCTGCGACGGGTGCAGCGCCTTCTCCCATACTATACACGCCTTCTAAAACCACCATCACGGTATGATAGGGAGATACTTCTGTTTTGAGAACGGCTTCCAAATCAGCAGCGCTGTTGTGCTGAAAGGTTCTAATCGACGCCCCGCAGAGCCGGGCGCCATCCACAATAGAGGCATGACAGAGCTGATCGATAATCACCACATCATTCTTCCCTAAAATCCCAGCAATAGCACCAACATTGGCGGTGTAGCCCGTTGGAAATAAACAGGCACTGGGTTTGCCCACAAGATCAGCAAATTCGGTTTCGAATTCCAAATGCTGATTCGTCATACCGGAGGCTGCAGCGGATGTTCCCATACCTGTTCCGTAGCGTTGTAAGGCGTCTGTGGCTTCTGCCATGACTTTTGGATCACGGTTCAAACCGAGGTATAAATTGGTCGTCCAAATAATGGATTCTTGCTCTTCGTCATTGTAGGCATCGCCCACCAAACCTCTAGTGCCACTTCCTGAACGTAATACTTTACTGTACGGATTCCTACGATTGTCATTGACCATACGCAGCACTTCTTGCACGAGTTTGCTCTTGTCATTCACTGACCAGGCATTGACTTTCGCGGCTTGAAATGTGGGATGGCTAGACTGTATGTGTTTTTGAAAACCTGCAAGCGAATCTGTGACGGTACTTGGTAGTTCAGAGGTCACTGACGTATCGGTGCCATTGCGCATTTTATGGGTGATGTAATGTGCTAGTGCATTTGGTGTTGCGTGTTTAAAAATCGCCTGATCTGGAACCTCTTGTCCGATGATGTTACTGAGTCGGCTACTGAATTCTAAGGTACTGAGCGAGTCGAGTCCTAGCCCGTTAAAAGAATGGTTAGGAACTGCTTCTGCGGGATCGCCAAAGTGCAACAGTGCGGCGAGTTCGTTTTGAATAATAGCCAAAATGGTTGTTTGTTGTTCCTCTTGGGAGCCTTGTAAACGCTGCATGAGATGCTGGGAAGGATTTGTTTGATTGGTGCCTAAAGATACGATGGATGCTTCTTGTTCAA
>CAYGQJ010000012.1:2502-11974 GCA_964351845.1 uncultured Flavobacteriaceae bacterium
AGTTTATCATTCGGTAACAGCGGGAGTGTTTCTAGGTATTTGATGACTTGAGGTACCATATAGGTTGGCAGTCGTTCTGCCATATACGCCTTCATTTTTTGCGCTGTGATGGTGGTATCTTGACTCACAACATACACAACGAGTATTTTTTGCCCCATACCGCCTTCAACAACAGCTGCAGCGGCAGCATCAACACCATCCATGGTCTCCAAAGTGGATTCAATTTCTTCTAATTCAATCCGGAAACCTCTAATTTTTACTTGCTGATCCACACGTCCAAGAAATTCGATGTTGCCATCGTCTGTCCAGCGACATAAATCCCCTGTTTTGTACAAACGATGGTCGGGAATCTGATCATTTGGTGTAATCTCGATAAAACGTTTTTTAGTCAGGGCTTCGTCATACAAATAGCCGCGAGCGAGCTTGTTTCCCGCAAGGTGTAATTCGCCTGACTCTCCGGGAGATACGGGATGTAGATCAGCATTCAAAATATACGCACGGGAGTTAGGAACTGATTTGCCGATGGTGACGAGCTCGGTATCTGGATAGAGTTCGGCAATGGTAGCATACACCGTGTCTTCAGTAGGACCGTAGGCATTTAATACCCGTATATTCGGCTTTTGTGCGAAGACCTGTTGGACGAGTGAGCGTTTCAGGGCTTCCCCGCCGAAAACAAGGCATTTTAGATTTTTTGGAAGTTTGTCTACAGCGAGTATGGCTTGCATAGCCGATGCGACCATAACGCAGGTTCGCAGCTCATCTACAGCAGGAAGTTTGGTGAGTTCCAGCGCATTTTTGGCAAGGATGATGGTGCCGCCCAAGGATAGGGTTCCCATGATTTCCATGACGGAGGTATCAAAGCAGACTGAAGCCGCCGCAAGGACGCCTTTCAATTCTTCATCACTAAAAAGCCCACGCATCGACTGACGCATAGCGACAATGCCTCTATGTTCTATCGCCACGCCTTTGGGTTGCCCTGTAGATCCTGAAGTATAGATGACATAGGCGAGATCTGTTGTAGTGGGATGTACGAACGTATCTGCATGATCTCCTATATCGTTGATTTCTATCAGTTCGCGAACATCCTTACATAGATGAGCCGTTTGTTCTGTATCGACAATCGCTGCTACCGCTCGTGAATTCTCCAGCATATAACGAATCCTATCTTGTGGGTAGGCAGGATCTAAGGGGACATAAGCGCATCCTGCTTGCATCACCCCAAGCAGTGTGGCTACGAGTTCCCAGGAGCGGTGCATGCATACGCCCACCAACGATCCCCGTGGGATTCTGCGATGTTTCAATTCTCCAGCCACTTCATGAACGCGTTGCCTAAGATCTTTATAGTGAATTTCGGTGTGACCATCAATAATGGCCATTCGTTTGGGGTGTGCTTGCATTTGCTTTGCAATCTGTTCGCAAATAGTGGTTGCTAGTGTATCATTCGTTTTTTGAATGGATTCTTTCTTCTGTATTTTTTGTACGTCTAACATGATTTTTTGTGTTTTATGAATAGCATAAATTGCCGTACACCACAAGGCATACGCGCATACAATAGTTGTCAGAAACGTAGGGATATTCTGTGTTGAATTACTTCGTGTTACGTCAGTAACTACGTGAATTTTTTAGTTGAGTTCCCCTTTTGGATAGGGATTCTTAAATGTACAAATATTTTGTAAGGTCTTGTCTATAAGCCACTAAGATTTACGTAAAAAGTAGGGGGGTGGTCATACAGCTTTTATCGCGGTTGATGTAACGGGGATTTGATCTGTGTAGCTTCCGCTGCCCGCTGGGCAGCTCCGCGAAAGGGGTTATGAAATGAATTGTAGCGGTAGGTGCTGTTTGATCTTATGGATGCGTCAAAACGTGAACGGGTGGTTTTTTTAAGGAAAATACGAGCGATTGATAGTTTCTAAAAGGATAGGTCGTTGTGCTATTTGAAATGTAATGAGATATCGAATTAATGGTTCATTTTCTTTTTTCAATGAGAAACCGATCCATGCCGCAATTGGCATTTAAGATTTCAATATCTTCTTTGTTGTCTCTTATGTATTCTAAAAACATATTTTCATAGGCCATCCAATCATTACCCACGGGTGGCTGGCGACAGGTTTCAACTAAGCTAAAAATATAGGTTCCTTTTTTAGTGATCATACCGCCTGCTTTTGCTACTATCGAAAGGTTCTTCACGCGTTCGGCTAGCACTCCGCTAACTTCATCGAGATTAGAAAACCCATACGCCGATTCTTTTATAATTTGATTGTAGGTGTTTTGAGCAGTTACATCATCTTTATAGGAAGCAACGAAAAGGGTAAAATGCTCATAATAATTTGGTTCAGCATTTTTTGGGTAGTTTTTGTTGGAATAGGCAACAATATGATCAAGACCATTCGTGTTGAATACGTCCAAATAAGACACTTTCTCTAGGTTTGTTGCATCAAATATATGAACGTTCATATTTTCTTTTAAAACCGCTTTCGCGAAAAGCGCCGCTGATTTTGAAGATGCTGTATGGGGCTCTGATTTGGGTTTTAGTTCAGTGGTAGACGTACTGATAGATGCTGACGCTGCGTCCGTTTCTTGTTTTTCGTTTTTTCCTTTACAAGCAAAAAGAAGTAAAGTGATGATGATGCATATGTTTTTTTGGAGTATCATTTTCTGCTTGTAAGAAACTGTTTGATGTATAAACGGTTGAACTACGTATAGTATTGAGGCTAATTGTTTTCTAACTCTGACCAATGTTTATCAGAGAGACAAGGTTCTGCATAATCAATGATTCCATCATTTGTGTACGCATCCAATAGTATTTTGATTTTTGGATACTTTATACTTTTTAGAATTTCCATTGAAAAATACCCTTCATTGAGCCCTTCAGATTCGCATCCTACTTCTTTAAATCGGTTTCTAATGAGTTCTTTATCATATCCTTTTTTCATAATCACTACCAATACAATAGAATTCCCCGAATGTTTTGTTGTTTTTCTATATGTTAGCATATTTTCCGATTCGTCAAATTCAGCATAAAATTCGTCATCGGTGGCGATTTCTGGCCCGTAGAAAGGGATCGTATCTAATTTGTAGATTCCCTTTTCTTTATCAATTACTTCTGCCCACATGGTTTCCACAATGGGTTTATCTAGAATATTGCTGTGGTATTTGAATAGAATCTTTTCGTGTTGTTTTTCGTTTTCTGTCATTTCGTTTTCTTCGTCTTAACCGTTTATGTAGGTATTTTTTATCCCAATTACCCTAAGTATAGGATGCTTCTATCCGCTAGCGAACTGCTTTCGCGAAAGCGTACCTATTATTACTTGAATAGATCCCTTCTTTTGAAATTGAAAATAGGTGAAAATGCAATCATTCATTCTTCTTCTTTAAAAAGGCTGCATACATAATGGGGACTTTATTCTTGATCGCTCGTTCTTTGGTTATTTTTTCTGAGATGACTATTTTTTCTTCTAGAATTTCAAAACCTGCCGCGTGTATCAAATCCCTAATCTCATTTTCATTCGAGAACAAATAGATATGATCAATCATCGGGGCATTGATAGGCGTGGTCATATAGCAAACGCCTTCATCGGATAGAAGTTCTTTTATTTTTTTTAGGAGTTTTAAGGGGTTTTCAACGTGTTCAATCACTTCCCCTACGGTGATAAAGTCGTAGGTTTCATTGTCTGAAAAATCAAAAATATCCTTTAGATAATAATTAATAGTGGGAGTATCTATAATGCCTTTGGCAAGATCCAACGAGCTCTGACTAATGTCCACCATGTCAAATCGGTTGATGTCAGGAAGAAGTCTAACAGCTTCTCCTATAAACAATCCATGACCGCCTCCAATTTCTAAATATGCATGTTGGTTTTTGATGTATTTTTTTAAATTCTCTTTGAAAAATAGGAATCTTTCATATTGATCAAACCAAAGAAATTGCGCCAAAACCAATCCGTGCATATGGTACTTCATGATCTCAGGATTGCCATAAATTCTTTTTTCAACATCCTCGAAAGAGGTGTTTGAATAGTGACCTGTATAAATGAACTGATACCTTTCTTCAATCATATCCTCGATCAAATGGAGGTAACAATCAACACCATATTCCAATGTCATCGCTTGCTTTTCTAAATAGGCCTTATAGGTATTAAAAAAAGCGTTGGCTTCCTTTTTATAGGTTTCTTTTAGTTCCGCAAGATTCGTTTTTAATTTTTGAGCATGCGCTGGGTCTTTAGTTGTAATGGTACTTAGAATGGTCTCTAGAGGACTGCTCATTGAAGGGTCGTTTATTAGTGAAACGCTGTTTTGTAAAGTCTGCAAAGACGTATTCAAAATAGCTAGTTGAACTAATCCCGCTTTTCAGAGGGATCTAGGGTTTAATGCCCTTTACTTTTAAATTAAGAGGCCTTTGCAACGATACATCGCATAAAAACCTGAGTGCATTTTGATAACTAATGGGGGAGTGTATACTTATTTATACACCAAGTTGACAACCGGTTTTACTCGAGTATTTCTTTTAGTTTTTCATTTAATTGTTCACCTCGTAAATTACGCCCAATGATTTCGCCATTTTCTGCAATTAAATAGTTGTCAGGGATTCCATTCACTCCATAAATCAGAGAAGCTTCATTATTACGGCCTTTTAGATCGCTTACGTGGTCCCATTCTAAACCATCTTTTTGAATTGCTTTTAGCCAACTTTCTTTGCTCTCGTCTAGAGATACGGCAAATATTTCAAAACCTTTAGGGTTAAATTCTTCGTAGGTTTTTACAAGATTTGGATTTTCTTGACGACAAGGCCCACACCAGGAAGCCCAAAATTCAAGAAGGACCGCTTTTCCTTTTAGGTGGGATAATTTTTTTAGTTCGCCATTTTGGTTTTCAGATTCAAAATCGGCAAACTGTTCTCCTATTTTGGGTTGTTTATTCAATTCAATATATCGAGCAATTTCTTGCCCGAACTCAGAGTCTTTATTTTCTTCTGAAAGTTGCTCATAAAGTGCGGTCGTTTTTTCTTTCCCCCAAGTGGTGGCATAAATGGAGAGCATTGAAACGCTTACAATACTACTAGGGTTATTTTTGACAAATTCCATTTCTAATTTTTGTCTTTCATTGCGTGGTAAGGCGTCAATTTTTTGAAAGAGACTAGAACTTAATTCTTCTGATTCAGAGCCTGTGATGATAGCATTTCTGAAATCAGTGTTAGCGGCATCAAGCGTCATGGGTGTATTCTCTGCCCAAAAAGCGGTATAATTTGAAAAATCCTTGTTATGGAGCCATAACTTCATGGGTGTTTTTGGTAGTTTCGTCGTAAACACGAATGTGTTGTCTTTGACTGCTACAGAGTCTAGTGGGGTATTATCATAGTCTAGATATAGTAAAGTACCATTTTCCAATCCGTTTGTTGTTCCACTTAGAGAAAATTCCGGTGCTGGTTTTTCATTGCAAGAAATAGTTAGTACTGTGATGAGTCCTAATAGTATTTTTTTCATAGCTATTTATTTGTTGTTTGTTCCCAAGGTGTTTCAGCAACTAAATTAGTAAATACAAGCCAATTAGAAAACCTACTAAGGTTTTCAGAAATATGCTAGCACTTGCCATAATTTTAGATGCTGTAGTACATGTATGGGGCCTACTGATTAATGATACATTTTGAGTTATATTAAAAATTGTGATGACAAAATACAATTATTTCGATGTATAAGTATATAACTTAAAATTATTCATCATGAGGCATACAATTATTTCATTTATCACATTTTCAATTTTAATTATTACATCTTGTAGTAGTGATGATAACTCAGACGATACAGTTAATCCAGAAGATGTCTCTATTTATGTAGTTGGATCAAATGGTAGAGAAGATAACGGTCTTGTTCCATTACAAGCGCTATTATGGATTAATGGAGAACTAACTGAATTAACCAATGGCCAAACAGATGCAGAAGCTTTTTCAGTTTATGTTGATGGTTCAGATGTGTATGTCGCAGGGTATGAACAAGAAGGTGATGTTTCAGTTGCAAAATATTGGAAAAATGGTGTGGGTGTTGCGTTAACTGATGGCTCTCGAGATGCTAGAGCAAGTGCGATTGTTATTAATGGGGACGATGTGTATGTTTCGGGATATGAACGGTCAGAAATACCTGGTGGAAGATTGGTGGCTACATATTGGAAAAACGGAACGGCTACTTCTTTGACGGATGGTTCAAAAGGAGCCAGTGCAAATTCACTAACAATATTTAATAATGAAGTGCATGTGGTGGGTTCTGAAAGTACAGGTCCCGGAGGCGTGGTTGTTGCAAAATATTGGGCAAATGGTTCTGCAATTAGCTTGACAGATGATACGGATGATGCTTTTGGAACTGCTATTAGTATAGATCAGGGTGAGGTTTACATTGCCTTACGACAGAATAGTGAATTGAATGATGATGATATTCAAATCGCTAGTTACTGGCACGATAATCAAATTATTACACTTGAAACGAATACTTCTTTTTGTGGCGCGTTCGGAATTTTAGCAGAAAACGGCAATGTATATGTTTGTGGTACAAGTCAAACGGTTAACGATTCTCCTACGATACGTTATTGGTTAAATGGAGAAATCTTGTCAAGTGCTACGGTTGGAGACGCATATGCTATTGTAAAATCGGGAGACGCTGTGTATTATGCTGGAAATTTTAACGTAGGTGCTACGAGTCAAGCTGCTTATTGGAAAGATGGTGAAATGACAATATTGCCAAGCGAAGGTTTTAATTTTGTGCAAGCCACCGACATTTTTGTAAAGTAAGTGTTGTCATTTATTAAGAGAAATTACTCAATAGGTTTCAATGAAGCGACCGTTTTCCTGTCATCAATTTTATAGGCAGTAAAAGAGGTGTTAAAGGGAGGCTTATGCAAATTCCTGTTGATGTATATGTTGTATACGCTTTCGCGAAAGCAATAAAAAAAGCATTCAAATTCACCCATAAAAAGGCGAAAAGGGGAGTAGAGAAAGGGGCTTTTATGGGGTGTTGCAACATCACTTTTGATATATTCATTTCGTTTTAATTGGCCACATTGTTGTATTTAGTACTTTCAGTTCAGTTTTTTCAAAAGTCCATTCAATATTTCATCTTCTTCATCTAGCAAATGGTCTTTAATGTATATATCTGGAATAACACCTTCTTGATTTTCACTTCCGTTTACACGGACTATTTGGCCTTTCGCTACTTTTACAACAATGCCTGTATTTGGTAAAGCGTATTGAAATTGAGCAGCATATAATGTTGGATAATCCCCGGTTTCCTCTCCTACAATAGTTCCAAATTTATAATCTTGTATTTGCCCTGCAGCAACAGCAGACATTGAGTATGAGTGTCTATTAACTAAGATATATACTTTTCCGCTAAATCTTTTACTCGCATCTTTTGGTAGGTAATTATCCAAGTGAACATCATAAATGTCTCCATTTTTATGACTCAATATATTTTTGAAATAGGTGTCAGTTGTATCATCATATTTTCGAGTATTTTCTTTTAAGTACTTGCTTGTTTTTATAGAAAGTCTTGAATTCCATTGAAAAGGTTGATCTGCTATATAGGAAACCAAATAGTCGCTGAAAGAATTATCTCCACCGCTATTATTTCTTAAATCAATAATCAGTTTTTTGCTTTTTTCTTCCTTGATTTTTACAAAAGCAGCATCAATACATTGTTGATATTTTGTTTCGTCACCACTAAAGGGACCCGGATTTATGTAAGCGATTGCACCAATAAATTTTAAATAGCTACTTGAATTAAGTATATCGGTTCTTTTTTCTTCGTAATCCTCAATTAGGTTAATGGCTTTAAGCGTAATTTTTTTTATTGTATTCTGGTATTTTATTTCAATTTCAAATTTCTCTTGACGACCAAAAACCTGCCAATATAATCTTGGGAAGGAATACATCTCAATCTTTGTGTTTTTAAAATAGGTTCTTTCTGCTGATATATGAGGATAAATTTTGGCTAAAATAGTTGCCATTAATACACCATTGATACTTACTATTTCTGAACCAATTGGGATATCTTGATGATTTGAAAAGTTTTTTCTGATGAAGCTTTTATCATTTTCAAAAGCAATTTCTAGCGGAAATAATGTGCCTCCATCATATGCATATGTTCTATATGAACCAATCGGAAAATCTATTTCGGTATGACCATTGTTGGCGGCAGATATTACTTTTTGAAAAATTCCTGTTGCTTCTAAAATACTAACTGAATCACTTTTAATGAGATTCTTTATTTGCTGATAGTTTTCTGAAAATTCTTCTTTAGATGTATATGCATAAAGATTATAGTGGGCATCTTCTAGTGATTTATATAAATAATCTAAATCTTCAAGAATTTCATTTCGCCCAAATTCAGTTTTTGATTGTTGGGCTAATGAATACTGAAAAAATAATGTTACTAGGGAAATTAAAAAAATGCGATTCTTCATTTTATACTTTTCTTATTGAAGACGAATAAAATTCAGGATTGTTGCAACGCATTTTCACAACAGTAGTCTGACGGTTTGTGTAGGGTTAAGAAACTAATCTAGACCACAAAAACGAAGGTGAGAAAATTACGAAGGAATTTCCCGAGTAAGACTTGTTTTTAATTCAGTTCTTTGTTGGTGATTCGTTTTTCCATAAATTCTTTAAAATGGATTGTACTCCGTAAGCTCGACATCAGGATAGTCCTTCATTATTATTTTTTCCATATCTGCTGTTATTTTATTCAATCGATTATAAGGAAGCATTATCCTTTTGGTAAAAAACAATAAATCAACTAGAAGGTTCGCAAATTCTCGATCTTTCAAAAGCTCCTTTGGAGAATTTTTAAATGGTGAAGAAACTTTCGTTGTTTCCAATGCATCAAAGTTTTGTCTGGTTTTTAATGTAGTTTTATCTATGCGTTTATTGAGATATGGTCTGAGTTCTTGATCCACATAATTTATTTGTAATTCCTCGAATTGTAACAACTTTTCTTGATCTAAGTTCATTTCTTTAAACTTACGTCTAAGATTTTCAGATGTCACATTGGTAATTTCACCAGAATTCGTTAATGAGATATATTCTGTTGTTGGTGTTGCAGCTAGCCACAACCAAGTTAATTTATGAATATCAAGTTCGATTTGCTCTTCGGTTAAATTTATTTCAGGATTTTGAATTACTTCTAGCAATTCTTCTGCGGCTTCTATTACTTGTCCCATTCTTTGGGTTCCATATTTATAGTGAAATTTATACACTGAAACCTCAGTTGCGATTCTCTCTACAATTTTTTTCTCTTGACTTCCATTTTTTTGATTTTCTGAACATGAATTAATCAATAGAGCTGTGGTTAATAAAATGATGAAATTTAAAATACGTCGAGATGAACTCATAGAATTCTGATTTTCAAAATTAGATCTAAGTTTTTTACTAAGCAGTTTTATCATATTCTGTGGTTTCTTAAATGACCGCCAACGTGTTTGTGTATGGTTA
>CAYGQJ010000012.1:12074-15389 GCA_964351845.1 uncultured Flavobacteriaceae bacterium
ACTAAAGTTAGTGAATAAATCACAGACAGAAGGTCTGCGAGGGCTAGTAGGCGAGTATCAGTAATGAATTATACATGTGTTAGCCACTGTTCTATATATTTTGATAAATTTTAAATGCGATTAAAAATACTTTTTAAACTTAATTTTGCATTTACTGACATCACTTTATGTCCTTTTTCATTTGGGTGTAGTCCGTCCATTAAAAATAAATCAGGATTCATATTTAATGTAAAATCAATAAAATTTTGATGATCGTTTAAAGCAAATTGTTTTAATGTTTTTTGAAATAAAATAATTCGTTTACTTATACTAGGAGCATCAATGAAGGGGCTCTCATCATTAAAGCCTTCTTGATTAAAAAATGGGGTAGGAATTCCAATTATTGGTACGATGTCATGATGCTTAGCATATCTTGTCATTGCAAGTATATTACCGATTATTAGATTGTTTGGAAGGTTTAAATATATGTCATTAGTGCCTCCCGTTATAATTATATAATCAGGTTTATATTGAATTGCCATTTCATAAAACCGAGCCAACATTCCAGAAGTTGTATCTCCAGAAATACCACTATTAATAATTTCAATATTTAAATCATTACTCAACAGGTTACTCCATCTATGACTTATTTGAATACCGTATCCTGCAGTTAAACTATCTCCAATACAAACAATTTTTTTTACGTTCATTACGTAGATATTAATTTTTAATTTTTTTTAATAGTGGCTAACGGTTTTGTATATAATTTCGTTGCGTGTTTCAGCAACTAAATTAACAAATACAAACTGAATAGAAAATCCGCCAGGATTTTTGTAAGTAGGCGAGTACTAGTAATGAATTATACACGGTGTAGAAGGTTTAATTACACATTACTAATTCTTTCCAATCCACGAAAATCGTTCTTGAACTTGAATTAAAAGTAAAATTTGTTATAGCTCTATTAATACCATCGCAAGTTAATAATAGATAGTCTTCAGAAAGTTCATTCATTTTTTCATATCCAAGTAATTGTGCCCAATGGCGTATTTCATTACATGATTTTTTTTGCTTTTCATTTAATAATGAATATTCTTTGATAGAAACAAATTTGAGTGACGGAAGTATAATCTTACCCAAAGTAATTTTATCTTTTATGTCAAGATTAATATTTTCAATTTTAATAATAAGATCTCCATATATAAATTCTAAATCAGACATCTTTGAATTCATGATTTCTAAACTAAAGTTTCCATCAAAATCAGATTGGGTAAATATGTTTTTGTCAGGAATTTTTACTGTGACACCTGGAATTTCAACAGCTTCATCAAAAAACTGCCCAGTTATTTGAGCGTTTAGATTAAATACCATGCAATAAAGGGAGAAAGTAATAAGTAAATAATTTTTCATTAATCTAGAATTTTATCAAATCTAAAATTAATTGCAGAATTCAAAAACTAGTATTGAGTAACCATAGCGTTTGATTGAGTGAACAAACTATTTGATCAGTTTTAATGTGTGGGAACGGCTTTGTATAAGAATAATGAGGCTTAAAATAGACAGTTACTATTCAATTAAACAGAAGCCAATTTTTTAAATTTTTCATATGATCCTTTTTCTCAATAAGCCAAATTTAAAAACTTGGCGACCTCACAAAAGTGCCCAAGCCATTGAATTAAGCAACGAATTGCCTTATTATTTTTATACAGTGTTTAGTTTTTTATTAGTTCAATTAACTTTTCTAATTGTGAATCTTTTTTTCGTAACATTTGATTTTCATCTCTTTCTATAACGATGTCTGGAACAGTTCCATTACCATCGAGTGTTTTCCCATTTCTTTGGAAAGAAAGCATTGTCGATAACTTAACACGAATATTAGAATTTTTAAGGTAAAACTCCATTGACCTACCACTTGAGCCATTGGTGGTTACTCCAACTATTTTCACATTATTTAATCCCTTTAATGCTGAAGTAAAGACAGAAGCTGCACTAAAACAATCTTCATTTACTAAAATATAGATAGGACACTTTAAAGGATGTTCATTGCTATGCAAAACCATATAATATGGTTTGCTAAATGTATCTTTATCAACTTTAAATTCTGTTTCATATCCTTTATTGAATTTATCTATTGTTTCTCTGTCCTTTTCGGATAATGATTTTGAATTATAGTTGTAAAGAAATCTTGACTGCATTGAAGAAATATCTTCATCTAAGAATTGGTCACTTCTCACATAAGCTACATTTGCAACCCAAGGTGATTGTTCAGGTTGTACAAAATAACCAGATAAGGTATTTAATATATCTCTTGTTCCACCGCCATTTCCACGAATATCAACGATTAATGCTTTTGAATTCTGGTACTTTTTAATTGTTGATTTTAAATAGGATTCTAAATTTGGATTTTCCTCATAGCTTATCATAGAAGGAATAGCAATGTAAGCTATGGAATCAGTCAACAATTTATCCAATTTGTTTAAATCAAAATCTTCATCACGTCCAAATTTGCTGTAATTTCTGTTAAGGCTTGTAGAACCAATATTAAAATACCAATTTCTTCTATTACTCAAAGGTAGAGTCAGTTTTTTATCAGTTGTGCCATTCGTTAAAGTTATTTCAACATCCTTTAAAGTAGTATTTCCTTGTTTAAAATAAATTTCTCCAATATCTCTTAGGTCTTTTAGTCCATCGGTTAGTTTTGCTGCCTTGGGCGAAAGTTTTCTTCGATAAGCATAATTTTCTAAAAACTCGTCAATCTTAATTTTATTTACTTTTTTTAAGAATGGATACTTTTGAGAATAATATTCATATTCTTTAGTTGATTTATTAAAATTTAGAGCAATGACCTTATCACCTAAAGCGGATACTGTAAAAGGAAAATACAAATTATATAATTCGTAATCATCTTCTTCAAAATTGTCCATTCTGATATTTGCGTGTCTATCAATTATATTAGAAATAACTCTTTCTAATTCAAAGGCTAAAAAATGAACTGGTATTGAATCTTTTTGATTAATTTTTCTTTCAATTTCGTTATAATAGTTCTCAAAATCTGTTTTCGATACTTGATAATATGAAGATTGTTTTTTCAATAAGGTTTTAAATTCATTCAAATCTTCCAAAGCCATTTCCTTTGTCAAAGTTTGACTAAAACTTAATGTTGAAATGAGAAGTAGCGTCAAGATTTGCATTTTTTTTTGTATTCTCATAGTTTGTTTAAATTAAGCATAACGTCCAACGTATAAAGTGTGCAGGGGTTCCGCTGGCTTTTACTGGTTTTGGTGTTTTGTGTTAGTTGTGTAAGGTATACATTATTTTAGAGGTTTTCTGCCTTGTTTT
>CAYGQJ010000012.1:15489-29016 GCA_964351845.1 uncultured Flavobacteriaceae bacterium
TTTTGTGTTAGTTGTGTAAGGTATACATTATTTTAGAGGTTTTCTGCCTTGTTTTAATGTAAGGCGTTTCACATATTGACCATCAACCTTAGTATAAAGATAATATACAGATTTTCATATGTTACCCTAATAGAATCAATAGGTTACTGAAATATCTCGTGTCTTGTCCTTACCATCAAAAAAGCTAATTGTCAAAAACGTTTAATAGCCAACAAAATTGGTTTTATACTACTAAATATAAAATCTAGCTTTTATACTTATTAAAAAGGGGCATTTGCCCCGTTATTACATGATACGTTCCTCGTAGTTTTGCATCAGAATTGTTGGAAACACAATTTTATCTCACTAAAACATAGTATGAATTATGCCAAATTACGCACAAGGAACGACTACTTGGACAAAATTGAATAGCTATCAAGCGCTTTGGGATCCAAAAATCGATTTAGGGAAGTTTTACTTCACCACATTTCAGGGGAATAGAGAAGAAACACCGTACATGAACGCAGAGAACTTTGCAAGGGTGATTGATATTCTAAGAAATGAAACGCCTGTATATGGTAACTCGACAACGGGATCTGTTACAACGCAAACAGAAGCAGTAGGCGAAGAAGAAAGTTAGACGTTTTAAACGTATTAGGTTGGGTAAAAGGATGATGTTTTTATAATGTCATCCTTTTTTTATGCTCTCTGTTTGGATTTTCGCTTTAAGCGAAAACAGCATAAAAGTGAATTTCTCTTACACTACTATTCTTCTTCATCACTTTCTGGCCACACAAAAAAGCTAAAGGCATTGCCTCCATAATGGCGGGTTTCTACAAAATGGGCTAGATGGTCCATTTTGGTATGTTTGCTATGTTCTATGATAAGCGTTCCATCAGGATCGAGTAATTTGTTTTCGAAAGCAAGGGTGGCAATTTTTTCAAATTGTTCTAAAGGAATGTCATATGGTGGATCGGCAAAAATAATATCGTAAGTGCCCGAAGCACGTTCTAAATACTTAAATACATCGCTTTTAATCGTTTGAATGGCTTCAAAATTAAATTCTTCTGCTGTTTTATTGATAAATTGTACACAGTGATAATTTGAATCTACCGAAACAATTTGTTGCGATCCTCTCGAAGCAAACTCATAGCTTATGTTTCCTGTGCCTGCAAAGAGGTCTAAGACCCTTAAAGAGCCAATGTGAAACTGACTGCGTATGATATTAAATAAGGCTTCTTTAGCCATATCAGTAGTAGGACGCGTGGGAAGTCTTTTGGGTGCCTGAATACGGCGTCCTTTGTATTTTCCTGAAATAATTCGTGTCATATAAGCGTGCTTAAAATATAATCGCTAGCAGGAATTATACTTGTTGGGGTTTCTTTAATGTTGAGATGGCGTATGTATTTGTAGGCCATTCCGTATAACGGATCTTCTTTTTGTACCTGTCCGCTGAGTACCACAGCTACCGTATCTGGATTGAGCTCTAATTGCTCTATCGTAAACAGCGTGTAATATAAAAAGTCTTCTTTTGAATGGAAATCAAAGGCATTGGCAAGGAGTAATTTCTTTTTTTGTGTAGCGACCAAATCAAAACTATTTTTATGAAGATGAATATACACTTTTGGTGATTCATCATTCGACTCTTTTTCTAGTACATTTTTGATAAAAAGTGACATCTCGTGGTAATAATCAAAGGCTCCAAAGGTGTCAAAAAAGAAATTATTAATATTGGTATACGGGATATACACCGTGACCATGTCTTGTGTGTCTATCAAGTCATAGGCAACAAAATCTGTGGCGAGGATCTTCGTATTAAACTTTAAGTAATCGGTAAGCTTTTCTGGGTCAAACACTGCTTTAGGAACCAACGTAAATAACTGATTGCTATAAATTACTTCTACTTTTTTGTAGGGTTCTTGTAGCTCAGGGTAGGTTGTAAAAACTGTGGTAACCTCCCCTAATAGCGACGCAGGATCTGCTTTTTGGTCAAAGGGGATTGCTTGATAATTGATGATCTCTTTTGATGCTGTATGTTGGGTACAAAAAGAAAGTCCATCTAAGCATACTTGGATGGACAATTTCTTTGATATGGTATGTGGTTGACTATTATTCGTCATTTGCACCGTAACTCTTCGGCCAGTTTCCGTTGGTGGTAATTTTGTCTAGAGAACCTACTGTAAGGGCATCTCCATTTACACCGTCAACAGATATGACTTGCTTTTCTTTATTGATAAAATCTTTATCCTGATCAAAAAGAAGTACATCCTTAAGTACTTTTATTTCAAATACAGGGAAGTCAATATTACTTTTATTGATCGTACCTGTCTTCATTTCAAACTTAGCATTGGCACCTTCAATAGGCACATTGATCATGGTTTTGTAACGATCTGACGTTCCGAATAAAGAATCTTTTATGGATTTGGTTCCTAACGTATCTATAATAGTAATCTCTTTGAAGGTGTCAACGTTATAGAGCTTTGTTTGTTCTTCATCTAGTATCGTAGAATCTCTACGCTGCGTTAATGTAAATTGAGCGGTGTCTATAAAGCGGACTAATTTATCAAAATCAGCTTCATAAGTTCCGGTCACTGTTCTGTGTGCCATTTGAGAAACACGTAAGTCGCGTAAATTCTCTATGGCCATTTTGTACCTTTTCTCTTTTATCTCATTAAATTTCACTTCTCCATAGATAGCATTAAAAAGTAAATATGATAATACACCTATGATTACCCAAAGTACAAGTTGCAAAACAATTTTCATTCGTAGAGGTTTTTTATATTAGTTTACGTATACTCGCAAATCTACAATTTTTTTTTAATCGTAAAAACATATTAAGATATTTTCCTTCGTTATATTTAACCCACCTAATTTCCTACTATGTCTACAGACCCTTCTTCGTTTTATAAACTCATGTGTTCAGACTTCCCGTACACGCCTACTATAAAGCAAGATATCCTTTTGCAAAAGCTTTCAAACTTCCTCTTAGACAGCAAATATGATACCGTTTTTTTATTAAAAGGATATGCAGGAACGGGTAAAACAACCATTATAGGAACTTTGGTTAAAAATCTTTGGAAAGCCCAGCTATCATCGGTGCTCATGGCACCTACAGGGAGAGCTGCCAAAGTCATTAGCAACTATAGCAATCGTCAGGCATTTACCATACATCGTAAAATTTACTTCCCCAAAAAGGATAAAGGAGGGGGTGTTTCGTTCACATTACAACCTAACAAACATCGTAATTGTGTTTTTATCGTAGATGAAGCGTCTATGATTTCAGATAGAGTAAGTGAATCCAAATTGTTTGAAAATGGATCTCTTCTCGATGATATGATGCAATACGTGTATAGCGGTCATAAATGCAAATTGATTTTAATTGGTGACGATGCACAGCTACCTCCTGTAAAACTAGATCTTTCTCCCGCTTTAGATAGTCATGTATTATCCTTGCAGTACAACAAAGAAGTAGATAGTATTCAATTGGACGAAGTTATGCGTCAAGAAGAGAGCAGTGGGATTCTCTTTAATGCCACTACGATCCGAGAACATCTTGCCGATGGTTTTTTTGAGGACTTCACCTTTGATTTAAACGGGTTTCAGGATATTGTGAGACTTATAGATGGTCATGATATTATGGACGCGATACAAGATTCCTATGAGCAAGTAGGCAATGAAGAGACCGCTATTATTGTGCGATCCAATAAAAGAGCCAACCTTTATAATCAGCAAATACGATCCCGTATTCTCTTTCAGGAAGAAGAGGTATCATCTGGCGATCATCTTATGGTTGTAAAAAATAACTACTTCTGGGTAGATGCTAAAAGTGACGCAGGCTTTATTGCCAATGGCGATATTATCAAAGTATTAGAAATTTATGCGATCAAGGAGTTGTATGGATTCCGATTTGCCGAAGTCAAAGTGCAAATGATCGATTATCCTAACATGGCACCCTTTGATACCGTGGTGATGCTGGATGTTCTCGCCCTAGAAACCCCTTCATTGCCTTATGAAGAGTCCAATCGGTTGTATCAGGAAGTACAAAAAGATTATGCAGACGAAAAATCAAAGTATAAGCGGTTCCTTAAAATTAAAAATAACAAGTTCTTTAATGCGCTTCAAATTAAATTCTCTTACGCAATTACCTGTCATAAGTCCCAAGGAGGTCAATGGGATCGTATTTTTATAGAACAACCGTATCTTCCTGATGGAATGAATAGAGATTACTTACGATGGCTCTATACAGCCGTTACACGTGCTAAATCAAAAGTCTATCTCATCGGTTTTAAAGAGGCTATGTTTGTAGAAGATAATACTCAAAACACCTAGTTTTTTTTGTTTTTATAGTTGCTCTTTTTCATCTTCTCCACGTTAAAAATTTAAACGATAGCAAAAACTATACTTGAAATTTTTGCCTTGATAAGCTGAAAAATCACTGATTCTAAATTCCTGAAATCTAAATGTATTGAGTATATAAACAAAAATAGTATCTTACTCGATAATCGAGATTTAAATGCTCCGAGGCTTGCCTCGAAATTAAATAGTTTTTCACTAAAATGTCTCGTGGGCTTGCCCTAGGGTAGTTTACGATCACTATATTTTTCTTATGGTTTTAGAACTTATCATCAGTATTGTTTTAGGCTTTTGTTTAGCTGCTGCCGCAGGGTTTCGGATTTTTATACCGTTGTTACTCGTTAGTTTAGCCGCTCATTTTGGATGGTTTCCTGTCAACCAAAGTTGGGAATGGATCGGGAGCAATACTGCCTTATGGCTTCTAGGTATTGCCGCTGTGGTAGAAACCTTTGCTTATTTTATACCTTGGTTAGACAATCTACTAGACACGATATCGATTCCCTTGGCGGGTATTGCAGGTACCTTGCTTATGGTGATCACGATGGGCGATGTAGATCCTATATTTACATGGGCTTTAGCGATTATTGCGGGTGGTGGCGCTGCTGCTGCGATATCAGGTACTACAGGCGCGACACGACTCACCTCTACAGCCACAACGGGAGGTGTGGCAAATCCTGTGATTGCTTCGGTAGAGACGGGTGCGGCGACAACCATTTCGGTAGCAAGTGTGTTTTCTCCATTTATTGCCCTGATTCTTGTATTGTTAATTGTGGGCACTGCATGGCGATGGATTAAAAAGCTAAGGCGTTCTTAATTGGAACTGAATTTCGCTATGTTTGTACTTGCATTTAAATTTGATTTTTACGCTTTCGCGAAAGCGTACCCAACCTCATGAAAACGTCTTTAAAAATTATAGCAATGATTCCCGCGCGATATGCGGCTTCTCGTTTTCCTGGGAAAATGATGAAAGATTTAGGAGGAAAACCAGTGATTGTCCGAACGTATGAAAGTACGGTGGCAACCCAACTCTTTGACGACGTATATGTGGTTACAGATAGTCCTGTTATTTACGATGCTGTCATCGAAGCAGGAGGGAAGGCGCTCATGAGTCGTGATGACCACGAGTGTGGGAGTGATCGGATAGCTGAAGCAGTCGCTTCTATAGATTGTGATATTGTGGTCAATGTACAAGGGGATGAGCCTTTTACAACCAGAGAAGATCTCGCACCCGTGCTTGATGTTTTTTATGGAGAAGATGCCTCACAAATTGATCTTGCTAGTGTCATGACACCACTAGAAGATGAAGCTGATATAAAAAACCCAAACAATGTAAAAGTCATTGTAGATGCAATGGATTATGCATTGTACTTTTCAAGATCTCCTTTACCGTATGTAAGAGATCCAGAAGTTGCATTAACCGTTTATAAACACAAAGGCATTTATGCTTTTAGAAAACAAGCAATTATTGATTTTTCTCTTTTGAAAATGCGTGCCCTAGAAGCCGCTGAAAAGATCGAATGTATTCGGTTTTTGGAATATGGAAAAAAAATAAAAATGGTACGTTCCCATAATGTGGCGATCGGGATTGATACTGAAGAAGATTTAGAAAAAGCACGCCAGCTCATGACAAAGTAACTACGTATGGGATTAGCAAAATTTATATATAAAAAAGTATTAGGATGGAAAGCTATTGGAAATTTTTCTGAAGATACCGTAAAGAAGTGTGTGGTGATCGCTGTTCCTCATACCAGTTGGCATGACTTTTATATGGGTATTTTGTTGCGAACTATGTTGGGTGTTAAAATAGGGTTTGTCGGGAAGAAAGAGCTTTTCAAATGGCCTTTTGGTTTTTTCTTTAGACTCATGGGAGGGGCTCCAATTGATAGGACTTCCGGACAAGACAAGGTAAAATCTATTGCGCAGGTATTTGAGACTAAAGATGAGTTTAGATTAACACTAGCTCCCGAGGGAACGCGTAAAAAGGTATCTAAACTTAAAACAGGCTTTTACTTTATCGCGATAGAAGCAAATGTACCTATCATTATGGTTGCCTTTGACTTTGCAAAAAAAGAGCACCGTATTTCAAAACCTCTATACCCATCGGGTGATTTAGCGCAAGATCTAGCGTTGATTCATGAGTTTTTTGATGGCGCGATCGGAAAAGTACCTGAATATAGCTTTACGCCGAATACATAATGTATCCCTTTTTATAAAGTGTAGGTATTAAGTCTTCTTAAACATCAGCGAATCCTTTTTGGAGGCAGGCGTTTGTTGTGCGGGGTCTCCACCTCCAAACAATAATGGTGTGCTAGAAAAGCTTGTGCCAAAGGTCGCAGCGGCCAAAAATACTTGTTGTACCGCACTTCTCACTTCTCTTTCTGTTAGCGGACTTAAGGGATGTACATACACCGACCATAAGATATTATCAGAAATAGCATATTTCACATCAAGTGCTGAGTGAAAATTTGCGGTGAGGCAATCCAGTAGTAGATCTTCGTCAAGTTTTGAGACTTCTATGATGGGGGCGATAATTCGCATGCGATCATTTATAGAATCTGTGAGTACCATCATAGGGAGCTCATTTAATTTGAGCTGCCATCTCCCACGTATACCCTCTATATCATCTACTTCTTGTGTGAGAATGTCTTTTAATTTTTGATTGGTCATTTGCGCTTGCGCGAAAAAGCTAGTCAGTAGGATCGCTACCGTAAGAAGGTATGTTTTCATGAAAAATAGAATTTACTCGATCATCGAGATTTAAATACACCGAAGCTTTCCTCGAGGTTATTTACACGCCTAAGTCGGTACATACCATCAATACTAACAGTCTAATGACTATTTTTTAAATCTAAGGAGTAAAGATTTCCTAGTTGATTTTTAGAAGCTTCTTCAGAGATGTAAACCGTGTTTGCATCTTTAAAGGTGATACTTTCTTTTTGCGAAGAGTATTCTAACTTTATTTTAGTCACATCCCCTGAAAAGAAACGGTCATCGGTGTACTTTTCTAAAATCCATACTTTATTATAGCTTAACAACGCAATTTTGCCTGTTTGTGGGTGTATGGCAGCGCTCGTAACCTGACAGTCATCCCGATCTGAACAGGTTTTAAATTCATCAACAAGGAGGGCTATTTGCGGGCCTTCTTTCATAGGGACTTTATACAGCTTTGTCGTGCCGTCAAATTTCTTATTGGGCGTTCTGTTTCGGGTAAATAGATAAAAATGAGATTGGTATACGATAATTGATTCGACATCAAAGTTGCGGTGGTCTTTTTTGGGAGGGTATTTTTTTTGATCTTCAAAGGTGAAGGTGGTTGTTTTCGCGAAAGCGGTATGAGATCCCACAGGAATTTGTTCAATATTTTCTACCCAATAAATGGTTTGATTCTTTCTGTTATTGTCATTATTACCAAAATCACCAACATATAAGGTGTTTTCATGCAGTGTCAAATCTTCCCAATCCACATTTTTACCATTTGAGAGCATGATTTCTTGCACGATTTCTTTTGAGGCAAGATCTATGGTATATATACTAGGATCTCCACCAGAATCATTAATCGTATATAACTGCGTACCGTTTTGAGATAGTGTAATGCCAGAATTCTCTTCTAAAAGCTCAGGAAGTGTCATCTCATAGGCAAGTTTGCCATAATCTTGTGGTTGGCATTGTGTTGCTGTGAGTGCGATAAAAATGATGATTGAATACAACTTCATAAATGGATATCATGTATAAACAGTCGTAAATGTACTATAATGGGCATTGTTTTATATAAAGGTTATCATAAAATCATGTTTTATTGCTGTATAATCCGCTTATATATCTTTTAAAAAAGGCTGTAATTTATAGTGCTATCAACATCTTAAGAAGTCTTATATTTGCACTGCTTGAATAACGGATATATGACCGACATTGCTATAGATAGATTAAAAGGAGCGAGAGTACTTGTAACAGGGGGTGCGGGCTTTATAGGTTCTAACCTTTGCCAATACCTATTACATCAAGGGGCTGTTGTGCATTGTCTCGATAACTTTGCAACGGGTCATAAAAAGAATATACGCTCTTTAATTGACCATCCTAACTTTACCTTATTTATTGGGGATATTCGAAATTTTGAAGACTGTAAACGAGCCGTTGCTTCTATGGACTATGTTTTACATCAAGCAGCACTAGGGTCCGTTCCTAGGTCTATTAATGATCCGATTACCACAAATGATGTGAATGTAGGCGGTTTTTTAAATATGATAACGGCTGCTAGAGATGAGAAGGTAAAACGTTTTGTATATGCAGCAAGCTCATCTACGTATGGAGATTCTGCTTCATTACCGAAAGAAGAGGCTGTTATTGGAAAGCCATTATCGCCTTATGCCATTACAAAGTATGTCAATGAATTATATGCCGATGTGTTTCATAAAATATACGGTATAGATACGATAGGATTGCGCTACTTTAATGTTTTTGGAAGAAAGCAGGACCCAGATGGGGCCTACGCAGCAGTAATTCCTACCTTTATCAAACAACTCATGGCGCATCAATCTCCGGTTGTAAATGGCGATGGATCTTTCTCAAGAGATTTTACATATATTGATAATGTAATAGAAATGAATGTAAAGTCGATGTTGACGACCCATGCGGATGCATTAAATACGGTCTACAATGTCGCCTATGGAGAACGAACGACACTTAATGAACTTATACATATATTAAAAGATACATTATCTCATTATGATGATGAGATTAAAAATATACCAACAACACACGGCCCTGAACGCGTAGGGGATGTTCCTCACTCGCTAGCCTCTATAGATAAAGCAACATCACTTGTGGGGTATGCCCCTGAATTTGATCTAAAGAAAGGGTTGGAGGCATCGATTGCTTGGTATTGGAAAAATTTAAAATAAAGAATAAAGACAGCATATATGAAAGATATTAAAATAGGAGTTATTGGATTAGGGTATGTGGGATTACCACTTGCACGTCTATTTGCTACTTCCTATAATGTGATAGGATTTGATATTAAAGAAGATCGTATTAAAGAACTCAATGAAGGTATAGATAGCACACTTGAGGTATCTAAAGAAGATTTACAATCGGTATTAAAAACAAGCAATACAGATCAACTAGGATTGTATTGTTCTTGTACTATCAAAGATTTAGAAGATTGCAATTACTTTGTAGTGACAGTACCTACGCCCATTGATAAGAACAATAGACCTGTACTGACGCCTCTTTATAAAAGTAGTGAGACAGTTGCAAGCGTTCTTAAGAAAGGAGATATTGTTATTTATGAAAGTACCGTATATCCAGGGGTCACTGAAGAAGAGTGTGTGCCTGTTTTAGAAAAAATAAGCGGACTTACATTCAATGAAGATTTCTTTGTGGGGTATTCTCCAGAACGTATCAATCCAGGTGATAAGCTGCACACGGTAGATAAAATATTAAAAGTAACCTCTGGGAGTACGCCAGAGATCGGTAAAAAAGTAGATGCATTGTATGCTTCTGTGATTACAGCAGGAACACACTTAGCTCCTACGATTAAAGTTGCCGAAGCCGCTAAGGTGATCGAAAACTCGCAACGTGATATTAATATTGCGTTTGTCAATGAATTGGCAAAAATCTTTAACCTCATGGGGGTAGACACTCAGGATGTTTTGGAAGCAGCAGGGACCAAATGGAATTTCTTGCCATTTAAACCAGGACTTGTGGGAGGTCATTGTATCGGAGTAGATCCGTATTACTTAGCACAAAAAGCACAAGAGTTAGGCTATCATCCAGAAATCATCCTTGCAGGAAGACGCCTTAATGACAGCATGGGATCGTATGTAGCTTCCGAAGTTGTTAAACTCATGCTTCAAAACGATATCCGAGTGAAGGATGCAAAAGTGCTTGTATTGGGAATCACCTTTAAAGAAAACTGTCCTGATGTACGCAACACCAAAGTGGTTGACGTTATTCGAGATTTAAAAGAATACGGTGTAGAAGTAACGGTATTTGATCCTTGGGTAAGTCCAGAAGAAGTAAAGCATGAGTATGGACTTGATGCGATCACCACAGCACCAGACACTACTTATGATGCGGTTGTACATGCCGTATCTCATAAAGAGTTTGCTGATATGGACATTACCAAATTCAAAAAAGAAAAAGCAGTTATTTACGATGTAAAAGGAGTTTTAGGTGCTTCAGTAGTAAACGGGAAGTTATAATGAAGGTATTGGTTACAGGAGGCGCAGGTTTTATAGGTTCGCATGTTGTGCGACGACTGGTGACTCAGTACCCAAACTATCATATTTATAACTTAGACGCACTCACGTATGCAGGTAATCTAGAAAATCTAAAAGATATAGATACCGCCCCTAATTACACGTTTTTAAAGGCAGATATTATCGATGCTGCTCATATTCAAGAGCTTTTTGAATCGTATCGGTTTGATAAAGTAGTTCATCTAGCGGCAGAGTCGCATGTAGATCGTTCGATAGAAGATCCATTGGCTTTTGTAAAGACCAATGTGATTGGTACCATGAATTTATTGAATGCCTGTAAGTCGCTATGGAAAGAACCTACAGACAACCATCTATTTTATCACATCAGTACCGATGAGGTCTATGGCTCACTAGGAAGTGAGGGGCTTTTTACCGAAGAGACCTCGTATAGTCCAAATTCGCCCTATGCTGCGTCTAAAGCTAGCTCAGATCACTTTGTGAGAGCTTATGGTGAAACGTATGGACTTCCTTTTGTGATTTCAAATTGCTCTAATAATTACGGACCGAATCATTTTCCTGAAAAATTGATTCCGTTATTTATCAATAATATTTTAGAAATGAAACCATTGCCGGTGTATGGTGATGGGCAATATACTAGAGACTGGTTATATGTCATTGATCATGCGATTGCAATAGATACTATTTTGCACAAGGGTCGTATCGGCGAGACATATAATATAGGAGGCTTTAATGAGTGGACCAATATTGATCTTATTCATTTGCTATGTGAAATGATGGATGATACGCTTTCGCGAAAGCGTGGAACCTCTGCATCCCTGATTACATTCATAAAGGATCGTCCGGGACATGACAAACGCTATGCAATTGATGCCTCAAAAATCAATAAAGAACTAGGATGGAAGCCTTCTGTTACTTTTGAAGAAGGATTACGAGCGACTTTAGATTGGTATCTGGAGAATAAGACATGGTTAGCCCATGTTACATCGGGTGACTATCAAGCGTATTATCAAAAAATGTATCAATCATGAAAGGAATCGTTCTAGCAGGTGGCGCAGGCACTCGTTTATATCCTCTTACCATAGCGGTGAGTAAACAGCTGTTACCTGTATACGATAAGCCTATGATTTACTATCCTATTTCAGTGCTTATGCTGGCGGGAATCCGTGAGATTCTAATCATCACCACACCCGAAGACCAAGGGTCGTTTAAAAAGCTTTTGGGAGATGGGCAGACGTTTGGGTGTGAGTTTCAGTACGAAGTGCAGCATGAACCTAATGGCCTTGCAGAAGCGTTTATCATAGGAGAAGATTTTATAGGAAATGATAAAGTAGCGCTTGTACTAGGCGATAATATATTTTATGGCAACGGCCTTAGTAAATTATTACAAAGTAAAGTTGACATAGATGGGGGGGCTATTTTTGCGTATCCCGTAAGGGACCCAGAGCGTTTTGGAGTCGTCACATTTGACGACAATCATAAAGCCACTAGCATCGAAGAAAAACCTGAAAATCCAAAGTCTAATTATGCGGTTCCAGGCTTGTATTTTTATGATAATGAAGTAGTCGCGATTGCGAAATCGATCAAGCCTTCTGCACGAGGTGAAAAAGAAATTACCGCCATCAATCAGGCGTATCTTGCCAAAGAGCGATTGGATGTTGTTGTGATGAGTCGAGGGATGTCTTGGTTTGATACAGGAACAGTGGATGCCCTTGACGATGCAACAGAGTTTATTCGCGTGTTACAACGCAATCAAAGCACAATGATCAGTTGCCTAGAAGAAATTGCCTATAAGATGTCATGGATTACCTATGATGCGCTTAAAGAAAGTGCCAAGCGTTATGGAAAAGGGAATTATGCTCATTATATCAATACCCTATAAATGCACGTAAAAACAACTCCTTTTAAAGATTTGATTATATGTCAACCTTCTGTGTTTACAGATGAGCGAGGCTATTTTTATGAATCCTATAAGCAAAAGACATTTGAAGAAAAAACAGGGCTTTCTCCTCAATTTGTACAGGATAATCAATCACAATCTACGTATGGTGTATTGAGAGGATTGCATTTTCAAGTAGGAGAAATGGCGCAAGCAAAATTAGTGCGCGTGATCGATGGAGAGGTCTTAGATGTTGTGGTAGACTTACGTAAAGATGAGCCTACATTTGGAAAATCATTCTCCTTGGTGCTTTCTGGAGAGAATAAAACGCAGTTATTTATTCCGAGAGGATTTGCGCATGGGTTTTTAGTGTTGAGTGAGAAGGCTACGTTCTCTTATAAATGTGATAATTACTACCATAAAGAGAGCGAACTCGGATTAAAATTTGACGATCCTTCCTTAGGGATTGATTGGCAATTAGATCCTAAAGCGTTGATATTGTCAGAAAAAGATCTATTGAACCCCGATTTTGAGACATTAAAGCAATTACTTTAATACAATGGACCACATACAGCCACACACAAAAATTCTGATTACTGGCGCAAATGGTCAGTTAGGCTGTGCTTTAAGAGAAGAAAGTGAGGGTTTTCCAAAGAATGAGTACGTTTTTGCTTCTAAAGCGATGCTAGACATCACTTCAAAAGCGTCTATTCAAAATGCGATAGACGTCTATCAGCCTAATGTTATTATCAATACCGCTGCCTATACGGCTGTAGATGCTGCCGAGACAGATCCTGATGCGGCATACGCACTTAACGAAACAGCAGTACACCTGCTCGCTGAGGTGTGTCATGAATTTGATATTGTGCTTATTCATATTTCAACCGATTATGTTTTTGATGGTACCTCGACGATTCCGTATTCAGAAACAATGACGCCTAATCCGCAAACGGTGTATGGAAAATCAAAGCTCGGAGGTGAGCATGCGATTCAGTCGTTTGAGGCACTTACGTATGCCATTATACGCACTTCTTGGGTGTATAGTGCGTATGGACATAATTTTTACAAAACCATGTTGCGTTTAGGGAAAGAGCGAGATAC
>CAYGQJ010000012.1:29116-75818 GCA_964351845.1 uncultured Flavobacteriaceae bacterium
CGTATGGACATAATTTTTACAAAACCATGTTGCGTTTAGGGAAAGAGCGAGATACATTGTCTGTGGTGAATGATCAGCATGGGATTCCTACCTTGGCAAATGATCTGGCAAAAGCCATATTTCACATCATTCCTACGTTAGATAAGGCTACTAAGGGAGTGTATCATTACAGTCATAGTGGGAAGGCGACTTGGTACGCTTTCGCGAAAGCGATATTTGACTACTCAAAATTAGCTATAAACGTACTTCCTGTTTCCTCTGAAGCGTTTCCTACAGCGGCTACGCGCCCTAAAAACAGTATGCTGGATAGTACAAAAATCGTGAATACTTTTGGGGTGGTGACCCCTTTGTGGACTGACGGACTTCAACGAATCATATAACGTATTTATATGCTTTTTAACTCTATAGATTTTGCGCTTTTTTTACCCATTGTCTTTCTGATTTATTGGGGGATGGTTCACACCTCTATAAAAGCACAAAATGTATTCATTATCCTAGCGAGTTATCTATTTTATGGCTGGTGGGATTGGCGTTTTTTGTTGCTGATTGTCACGAGTACGTTGGTTGATTATTTTGTGGGACTTGGGCTGGAACGATATGAGGCAAAAAAGAAGCGTAAGGCTTTGTTATGCCTGAGTATCATTACAAATATTGGGATTCTGGTTTTCTTCAAATACGTTAATTTCTTTGTAGATACTTTTGTGGATGCGTATGCGTTATTTGGGAAAGAGATTTCGGTAACGAGCCTACACATTATACTACCGGTTGGGATTAGTTTTTACACGTTTCAAACCTTATCATATAGTATCGATGTCTATAACAAAAAGATAGCGCCTACCAAAGATTTTTTTGCCTTTACAGCTTTTGTCTGTTTTTTTCCTCAACTTGTGGCGGGGCCTATAGAAAGGGCGAAGCATTTGCTTCCACAATTTCAAAAAAAGCGCCATTTTGAGTTTTCAAATGGGGTGGATGGATTAAAACAAATTCTTTGGGGGTTGTTTAAAAAAATGGTGATTGCAGATACGTGTGGTCGCTATGTAGATCTTTTGTATGCAAACCCTTCTGATTTTACGAGTAGCTCTTTAGTGATAGGGGCTATACTTTTTTCATTTCAAATTTATGCTGATTTTTCTGGATACTCTGATATAGCCATTGGGGTGGCTCGTTTATTCGGTTTTCATCTGAAACAAAATTTTGCAACGCCTTATTTTTCGACTTCTATTACCGAGTTTTGGAGGCGTTGGCATATATCCCTTTCTACGTGGTTTAGAGATTATGTATATATTCCGTTAGGAGGAAATAAAACTTCTACGCGTCGTTTTGTGTGTACGATTCTTATTGTTTTTTGTGTGAGTGGCCTTTGGCATGGCGCCTCTTGGACCTTTATCATTTGGGGACTTCTTCACGCATTTTTATATTTAGCCACCTTTTTTATAACAGGGAATAACAAGAAAACCATTAGGAATCCATATCTGCACCATCTATCCCATGTTATTCAAATGTTTTTCACTTTTTTTCTGGTTTCATTTGCTTGGATCTTTTTTAGGGCAGAAAGTGTAGGCAGTGCTTTTAGATATATTGGGCGTTTATTTTCTACATCCATTGTTAGTTTTCCTAATTTTACAAGTAAAGGCAATGTACTCACTTTAGTATTTTTTATAGTTTTCTTAGTCGTTATCGAGTGGAAAGGAAGGGAAGAAAGCTATGCGATTAAGCAATTATTACAAAAGCGAGCAAGGATCATACGATGGTCTTTTTATTCGCTTTTGATTCTTTTCCTAGGGTTGTTTGCCAATATGGATGAGGTTCCATTTATTTATTTTCAATTTTAAGCATGAAGCGGTTTATTACATACATACTTACTTTTATTCCTTTTGCGTTGGTTTTCTATTGCATTGGAATCATTGTGTTTGGACAGCTCATGCCTTCCTATTTAAAACCAAATTTAAAATCGACTCGGAATAAAGGTGGATATGCACTTACAAGGCTTCAGGAAGTTAAAACTGTCTCTGATATCGATGTTTTGTTTGTGGGGAGTTCTCATACCTATCACGGTTTTGATACGCGTATTTTTGAAGAAGCAGGCTATACTGCTTTTAATTTGGGAACGAGTGCACAAACTCCTTTGCAAACAAAATTTTTATTGGAGCGTTATCTAGATCATGTGCGTCCTAAAGAAATTGTTTTTCAAGTATCTCCGTTTATTTTTGCGATTAAAGGCGTGGAGTCTACGGTAGATATTTTATCAAATGACAAGGTTGATGCTTCATCGGTCGCATTAGCATTAAAAATAAACGATATTCATGTTTATAATTCTTTAATTTTTTCTGCTTTTGAAGATGTTACTAGAAAAAAAATAACCTTAAAAGAAAAACGGACACAACATAAAAATACGTATGTACCTGGGGGATATGTAGAAAATAGTAGTTTCGAATACAAGGGTAATCAAGCGATCATTACCAATTTTGAATTCAATACCGTACCCTTAAAAGCATTTGCCGATATGATTGCGTTTGTTAAAGACAGAGGGATCAAGTATCATTTGGTGTACGTTCCTGTTACAAAGCCTTTGTATGATGCTGTTTCAAAGCAATCAGATTTTGAATCGATGATGGCTACGTACGGGGGATATCATGATTTTAATAAAATACTGTCTCTTGATACTACTTATTTTTATGACCGACATCACCTTAATAAAAAGGGAGTCGCTGTTTTTAATGATTCCCTGATAAAGAAAGTATTGTTGTCAAAATAAGCACGTTGTTGACCGCTGCATCATACCTATTACATGATGAAATATGAGTCAGAATATTCTTGAAAAAATAAAATTTATTTAAAACATAATATCAGTATATTGAACTCCTAGAAATAGATGTACATATTGAAAACAGTTATCAAATTAGTAACTCTTATCAAGAAAAGCCCCCACTTAATTGATACAAAAGACTTTAGAGGCTTCATGCAGCTTATTTTAGGGATCTGTTATAATTCTTTAGAATTATATACAGCAGATACTATCTATGCTCAGAATCTAGCTCAAAACATACTAACTCCACCTACGAATCGATAATGAAAAAGAAGACTGATCTACTAGCTTCATTTGGTATATACGGGATAGGATTATTATCATTTCTTATCATTGAAATTTTAATTATAAAGAAGTACAGTGATACTAGTATCTCTAACTGGGCATTTTATAAATCTACTGTTATACTCATAGGTTCTTTTACACTTCTTGGATATGGTCAGGTGTTGTTAAGAGATCCAAGATTAATCAAAACTCATTTTAAAAAGTTTGTTATTAGAGCTTTGATTGTATCATTTTTTAGTACGGTGTTGATTTTTTTCATAAAAGATTATTCATGGAAACAAGCGTTCTTTATTTTTCTTGGCATTGTTTTGTATGGTTTTATGAACTATGATTCTGCCGCAGCGAGAGCAAATAATAAGCTATGGAAGTCTCAGTTCTCAAAGAATTTTTGGCGATGTTTTATTTTACTTTTCTTATTAGCAAATTTTACGGATGACATATTTTTATACTTTGTCATGGCTTTTGCAGCTACGTTGCTGCTTTCTTATGTTTTTAAAGGATCAGAAATAGAGAGTTTAAGTAAAGCTCATGAAGATATTTCTGTTTCTCAAGCAGAGGGGCTTTCTAGGGCATTTTTAATTATGTCTATAACATTAATATTTGCTGTGCATGGCGAGCAATTTGTTATCAATCTTTATGGTGATGAACTTGCTTCTGTCCATCTCTTTAAGTATTTTGCTGTGGTGACTCCAATAGCTTTAAGTTTAAACGGTTTTTTAGGATTTTACTTAGGCCCTAAGATTATTCGTAATACGAGTTCAAAATCTTTTACAAGCTATAACTCGCTATGTAAAAAAGTGTGGCTTTTTTCTTTTGTAAATACATTGGTTTCGGTTGGAGTAGGAGTGTTATTTCTTCGCTATTATTTAGACATTAATTTTAAAGATTTGGACTTTTTCTTAATAGGTACATTATCCTGTATTATTTTTATTAGGGGGATATATGTTACAAACTCTGTATACGTAGGAATATATGCTAATAAATCAGAGTTGTTTACAGTTGCCAAATACTTTGGGGTATTTACTGTGTTATATTTGATAGCCGTAGTGATTGCTTTATTTTTATTTTCGGGTATATTTACAGCGCAAATTATTTCGATTCTTTCATTGATGAATTGGCTATCTAGGTATGTTATTTCTGATGTGTATGCAAAACGAATATTAAACAGGGAAACCGTTGTCTGATCATAGGTTAAAATCACATGTTATTATTGTAGCCCCTTTGTCTTCTTTATCTTTAAGAACGAGACTTTATAAATTGGCACTTTTTTTACAAAAAAGGCAATGTCCCAAAATAACTCATGTTGCGTGGGAGCGCTTACCCGGAGAGCGCAAAGAACATAACTTAGATTTTGAAATTGAAAAAAAAATCCTTCTTGAAGGGGGGGGGTATGGAAGCGGAAGACGGTATTTATATTTGCTATGGATGATACGGGTTTTCTTTTATAGTTTTAAGATTAAAAAGAATGATATTGTCTGGGCGTTAGGTTTTGAAAGTGCATTTCCACTCCTATTGGCAAGCAAGATCAAAGGATTTACACTTTGTTTTGATGATGCAGATCGATTTTCTATGCTGGTTAAAAACAGGACTTTAAGATTCTGTATTCAAAAATTAGAAATCTTGACTTCTCGTAATGTTTACAAACATATTATTCCGTCTGTAGAGCGTTATAATTTTAGATCAGATTCGTTTTTCTTAGTGAATAATGTTCCGGGTGAAGATGCTCTGAAAATGGCAAAAAATAGCTACGATCAAAAAACATGGAAAGCATTTAAGATGACGATTAATATTAATGGTTGGTTGTCTAAAAGTAGAGGAATTGGAATCATTTTAGAGATATGTGATCGCTTAAAAGAAGACGGTATTGGTTTTGTAATGGCTGGCAAACTAGATTGTGAAGAGGCTATATTGCTATCTCAAAAAGATAATGTTCAATACCTAGGTCAGGTTTCTAATGAAGAGGCTTTAGCCACCTATTTTACATCAGATTTTGTTTTTACCTACTATGACCCTTCTTCAGAAATTAATAGATATGCGGCATCAAATAAATGGGGAGACGCGTTAAAAACAGGCGTCGCTATTATCGTAAATAAAGAAGTGGTAAGTGCTAAAAAGTTGCTAGAAAAAAAAGTAGCTATTGGATTTAATTATGATGACATAGAAGGCCTTATATCTGAAATTAAGCACTTGTCTTCAAATAGAGAACAGATCACTACAATTAAAAATAGCGCTTTCGAGTTAGGGAAAAGCCTGCCTTACTTTGATGACAATATTAAAAAAATCTTTTCCCTACGTTAATTTTTCACAATAAGAAGAATGGGTAACTATATAAGTGTCTGATTTTAAAATACTTATTTATAATTCAAACCAAGTGTGAAAATTAGTTTATCAAAACGAAACGTTATATATTTGCACCCCTCCTAAATTACACTTGATAAAGTAACCTATTTTGATTGATTTGAAAAAAGTTCTAATTGTTTTTGGCACAAGACCGGAAGCTATAAAAATGGCACCACTTGTAAAATCGTTTCAGCGTCATCCAGATGTTTTTGATACTAAAGTTTGTGTAACTGCTCAGCATAGAGAAATGCTAGATCAAGTTCTTGACTTTTTTGACATCATACCTGATTTTGATCTTAATTTAATGAAGCCAGGTCAAAACCTTTATTCTCTTACGGCAGATATTATTACTGGAATGAAACCCGTATTGGAATCTTTTAATCCAGATTTTGTTTTTGTACACGGAGATACCTCTACGACAATGGCTACTAGTATTGCTGGTTTTTACAACCAATCGAAAGTATGTCACATAGAAGCAGGTCTTCGTACAAATGACAAATGGTCTCCTTTTCCTGAAGAGATCAATAGACAAGTAACAGGTCGGATTGCAGATTTTCATTTTGCCCCAACGGTGACTTCAGAAAGTAATTTATTAAAAGAAAACATTCCTTCTCATCAAATTGTTGTTACGGGTAATACCGTCATTGATGCTTTGTTAGAGAGTGTGAATAAAGTCAATAGTGATCCAAGTGATCTTATTAAAGACTTAGATAAGACTATAGGGCAAAAAGAAGTACTTCTTGTTACAGGTCATCGTCGAGAAAACCATGGCGACGGATTTGTGAGAATTTGTGAAGCATTAAAAGAGATTGCACTTCAAAAACCAGAGCACCTCATTATATATCCTGTACATCTTAATCCCAAAGTACAAGAACCCGTAAAGCGTATTTTGTCAGCAGTATCTAATATTATGCTTATAGATCCTTTAGCGTACCAAGATTTTATTTGGTTAATGAATAGGTCAAAGTTAATCATAACAGATAGTGGAGGCGTTCAAGAAGAGGCTCCTAGTTTAGGAAAACCTGTACTTGTCATGAGAGATACCACAGAACGACCAGAAGCAGTAGAAGCTGGGACAGTGATATTGGTAGGAACAGACAAAGACTTAATTGTTTCTGAGACGTTAGACTTATTAAACAATCCAAATCGTTTCACAAAAATGAGTAAATTACATAATCCTTATGGAGATGGAAAAGCTTGTGAGCGAATCGTTGAATTTATTAAAAATCAAAAATAATTACATGCAACCAGAAGTAGTCATGATAGGTCTAGGATACATAGGCCTTCCAACAGCAGCTTTAATTGCTTCAAACGGAGTACGTGTGCACGGCGTAGATATTAACCCTAGCGTTGTAGAGACGATTAATAGAGGTGAGATACATATTGTTGAGCCAGCTCTTGATCAAGCTGTCGCGAAAGCAGTAAAAGGTGGGTTTTTAAAAGCCGACGTAAAAGCTGTTGAAGCAAATCATTATATAATCGTGGTTCCAACGCCTTTTAAAGATAAAAACGAACCAGATATTTCTTTTGTCGAAGCGGCTACTAGAGGGATATTACCTTTACTTAAAGAAGGAGATTTGTACATTATAGAATCTACCTCTCCTGTGGGTACCACAGAAAAGATGATGGATCTCATTTACACAGAGCGTCCAGAATTAAAAGATACACTATACATTGCATATTGTCCAGAACGTGTTTTGCCAGGTAATGTGATGTATGAGTTAGTACATAACGACCGTGTGATTGGGGGCGTAAATGATGCGAGTACAGAAAAAGCTATTGCATTTTATAGCAGTTATGTAAAAGGAGAGTTACACCCTACAAATGCAAGAACAGCAGAGATGTGTAAGCTTGTAGAAAACTCTTCAAGAGATGTGCAAATTGCGTTTGCAAATGAGCTTTCGCTTATTTGTGCAAAGGCAGATATTAATGTTTGGAATCTTATAGACCTTGCAAACAAGCATCCTCGTGTTAATATTTTACAACCAGGTTGTGGTGTAGGAGGTCATTGTATTGCGGTAGATCCTTACTTCATTGTGGCCGATTTCCCTATGGAATCACAGATTATAGGAAAAGCAAGAGAAATCAACAATTATAAATCTTTCTGGTGTGCAGAGCAAGTTAAAAATGCAAAGCTTCAGTTTCAGTTAGATCACGGAAGAAAGCCTAAAATCGCCATTATGGGATTGGCATTTAAGCCCAATATTGATGATTTACGAGAATCTCCAGCAAAATATATAGCGCAAAAAGTATTACAGGATGCAAATGATGAGGAGTTTTACATTGTAGAACCAAACATTGAGGAGCATAAGGTATTTAAATTGACTCCATATGAGGACGCTTTCGCGAAAGCGGATATCGTAGTATACCTCGTAGCGCACAATGAGTTTAAGCTATTGCCGAAAGAATCTGATAAACTAATTTTAGATTTTGCGGGTGTAAACAAATAAGCATGAGAAATTCTTTTGAGAACCTATTTGCTGGTGTACTAAGTTTTTTTTTGTACTTCTATGAACGTTTTCTAATGTTCAGAGTAAAGAGGGCTTGGGGTATTGCAAATCTTCGAAAAATTAAGAATAAAGGAACGAATGTCAAAGCGATGGGATACACTCGCTTTCTAAACCCTGAGAGCATTGTTTTAGGGGATAACGTACGTATAGGATATGATTGTTTTCTATATGGTAAAGGCGGTATTGAAATAAAGAGTAACACTATTTTATCAAGGAGAATTACAATTTATAGTAGTAATCATGATTATTTAGGGGATATGATCCCATACTCAAACGAGTATACACATGGTAAGGTAACCATTGGTACGGGTGTATGGATTGGGATGGGCGTCTCCATTACACCAGGTGTGACCATAGGTGATGGTGCCATTATAGGGATGGGAACTATTATATCTAAAGATGTGAAACCGGGAGAAATTGTTGTGGGTAAAGGACAGAGAGCGGTTGGTATGAGAGATATGAAACGTTTTGAAGAACTTGCAAACCAAGACCTTTTTTATTCAAAAAAATACCCTAATAATTAATAGAGATTTACTTCGATGCGTAAGGATGTTATCTTGTTATTTGTTTTTAATCTCGTAAACTCCTCTACGCAATTTGCGCTTGTGCTTATTTTAAGCCGTTACTTAAATCAAGACGACTACGCAACGTACCGACAGTTCTTTCTGCCTTTTGAAGTACTTGCTCCTTTGCTAGGTTTAGGACTCTCTAATACTATCTTTTATTTTTATCCTCGTTTTGAAGATAAGATAAAACTTCTTCAGACCTGTTTAAGTATTGTTTTAGCAATATCTGTTGTATTTCAGTTAGTTATAAGCATTGGAGCCGATTATTACATCGCATCATTTCTTAAGAATGAGGCTCTCCTTAATTACTTTTATATCCTTGGTATTTTTTCATTTTTTTCATTATCAAATACAATTCTTTACTCGTATTTTATTCTGATTAAAAAAACCAAGTCAAGTCTCATTATTAACTTTATTGGTAATATTATCCTCTTAGCAGGTATGTTTTTACTAGTGATGTTTTATGATTCATTAGAGTATATTTTATTCTTTAGAACGGTTGTATTTGCTATTATTTTTAGTTTGATGCTTATTCAAACAAAAGCATATATCATTAAATATGTACATTGGAATGAGTTTAAGGTCAACCTTCATAAGATATTTCTGTATTCTTATCCTGTAGGATTATCGTTATTGGTAGGGGTTATTTCTTATAAAATTGATAAAATCTTAGTTTCAAACTTTACAAGTCCTGAGGATTATGCGGTCTATATTAATGGGGCTTTTGAGGTACCCTTAATATCTATTGTTACTTCCTCTATTGCAGGGGCAACGTTTGGGGCGATGACACAATATTGTAAGGATAAGAACTTTACAATGGCACTATCATTATTTAAAAAGATAACGATTACCTCTGCGCTGGTGCTTTTTCCTAGTTTTGCATTTTTGTTTTGGTACTCTAAAGACGTTATTTTACTCTTATTTGGAGAGACGTATGAAGCAAGTCACTATATCTTTAAAATATATCTTTTCCTACTGCCTATTCGAATCATTCAATATGGTAATGTGCTTATAGCACTTGATAAAGCGTCTATACTTTTAAAGCGAAGCATGATAGAATTAGCACTAAGCTTACTGTTAAGTTTATTGTTTTATCAATTAGCAGGTATAAACGGGATTGCATATGGACTTATATTAAGCGTTTTGTTTTGGACAGTTCCTTTTAACCTCATTGTTATTTCAAAGGGATTTGGTATATCTATTTCTAAGTTAATACCTTATAAGAAATTGTTTTTTATCATAGTAGCTGCATTTGCAGGAGCCATCGTTTCAGAATTGACACACTTCATCTCTTTAGACCATATATTTGTAAATTTCTTAGTAACTTCAATTGTTTACGGGTTATTACTTATTATGTTTAAATACATCACATTTGACGCAAAGTCAAAGACTAAAATTAGAATATCTTGTTTGGATTAGTTATAAATTTAATATTATCAATACTATTTATTCTTCCCTTATTAAAAAAGGGGACTAGCCTTGATGTATTTATTATTTGGGGATTATACTTTGTATCTAGTTTCCTTGCCTTCTTCTTTGATCCATCAAACATAAGAGGCTTTAGTAATTTTAATGAATATCCAGATTCTTATTTTATTTTATATGGTATTTTGGTCTGTTATTGCTTGAGTCCTTTGTATACCATAAGAAACCCTAAATACAAGCCATCGCTTAAGTATGTAAGTTTTACAACGCTTCAAAAACGATTGTTAATTTTTGGTGTTTTAGGAGGGATTTATACAATCATATATGTATTTCCCCATGCGTTTAAATCTTTTTTATTAGGTGCTTCAGAGATTAGAAATAGTTTCTTAAAAGATAAAACGAATACCGTGCTTCCTATTTCTATTTTCACAACAATAGCGGTTGCTTTTGCCTCTTTTTTCTCTGTGTTTTTGGCTATATTTTTCATGTCTTTAAAGAGTAATCTTTCTAAAACTTGGAGGTATTTATTATTTGTGGCATCTCTTTCTTATGTAGTTGTTTCCTTGGCATATACGGCTAGAGATGGGTTTTTATTTTATATTATTTTCGGTGCTATTTTTATCACCAATTATTGGAGTTATTTTAACGATAAGTTAAAAAAGAGTATAAAAACCTTTGGGTTTATAGTGATGGCTATTGGAGTTTTTGTTCTTGGTTCTTTTACACAAGATCGATTTGGGGATTCTGATACGGGTACCATGGGATATATCGCAACACAGCCTTATGTATTTGCAGAGAATATTATACAAAGAGAAGGATATGGAGATCAGTATTTCTATGGAACTTCATTGCGTTTACCTCTTGTTAATCGTGTTTTAGGCTTGCCTGTACAAGAGTTTGATAGAACAGAGCCTTATGAATGGACTTTTGGAACTTTTCTCACAGATTTTTATAACGTAGGTGGTTATCTGTCACTCATACTGCTGTGTGTTATATTCATAGAGTTTTTCAGATACCAATTTAAAGCATCTAAAAATTCAAGTTTACGATACTTATTAGTCTATACATTTTATGTTCACTTTATAGTTTCAGGACTATTTTACTTTAGATTAGGATCTTTTAGTGGTAATGTCTTTATGTTGATTCTTGTGTTTTTTATTTTATCCCAGAAAAAAAATAGTTTGCAATGAGTTTTTCGATCATAGTTCCAGTTTATTTTTATAATGAGTATGTCAAAGGAATGTTGGCATCCCTGTCTAATCAAACATTCAGAGATTTTGAATTGATCGTTGTGGGTAATTCTATATCCAAAGAGGCTTTTGATGCTATTAAAGTAGAGATGCAAGAGGACGTCAAGGATCGATTTGATTGTGTATTTATTCATACAGAAAAGAAAGGGGCTAATAACGCAAGACAACTTGGTTTTGAAACTTCAACAAAACCGTATGTCTTTTTTATTGATAGTGATGATCAAATAAATGATGCTGAAAGTTTTGAGAGAATAGCAGCCTTACTTGCAAAAACGCCTATTGATGTTATTTCTTTGAATATTGAGAATGCTACCTATGAAGATGGACAGTATACCTCTAAAAACAAGGTGTATTCTTTTATAAAGCCCAATCAAGTTCTAGATAGAAAGGAAGATAATAATGCTATAATTAATAATTTCGGAACGAATATATGTGCACGTTTTATTAAAAGAGAATTGCTTGAAGGAATACATTTTCTTGACCTTCCTTATAGTCAAGACTGGAATATTTCCTGTAAACTATTTCCTAAAGCCATTCATTTTTTATTTGTAAGTAATCCTGAGTATGGATGGGTGTATAGAGAAAATTCGATAAGCCGAAAGTCTTCCATGTCAATGCAAAAGCATGAAGATTCTTTTAACTCTATTACAGATATCGTCGCTTTTTATGAAGATCAAGAGTATGATAAAGCGTTTAGACTGTTTTTAAACAAAAGGATTGTAGAATTCTCTTTACAATATATCATTAGAAGTAAAGAGTATGACATGAAAAAAGCAATTAAAAGGTGCCAGAAACTTATTAAAGATTCGTTCGTTCATTCATCTGATACCATTAAAGACAAAAAAACGATGCTTATTTATACAATGATTAAAACACCTATTTTATTAAAGTCATATTTAAAATTCAAGAAATTAATATAAGCTATTGTGAAAAATATATTAATAAACTTAATCCCCATTAAAAAAGGGGGTGGACAACAAGTAGCAACAAACTTTGTCTTGCATGCCCAAGAAATAACAACCATTAATTGTTTGTTTTTGGTCACGGAAGGCACTGAAATTCATAAGCTTTTATCAAAATCTACAGGTGTAAACTTTATAGAAGTAAAACCAGGACTTTTTTCAAGACTTTCTTTTAATCTTTTTACGTTAAAAAAAATAATTAAAGAGCATCATATTGATATCATTTACACGCTGTTTGGCCCATCACTTAATGGGCATGGAGTGAAGTCAGTTACGGGTTGCGCATATTCAAATCTGTTTTTTCCTGAAATAGATTTTTGGTCTGGATATTCTAAGGTGCAACAATTAAAACTAAAGTTAATTGATACGTATAGGTTAAAGTCAACATTAAGTTCGGATGCTATTGTCTTTGAAAATGCAGCAATGCAAGCCAGAGCCATTTCGCTATTTAAAGTTCCAGCACATAGAACAAAACTTATTTTACCCTCTATATCTGAGTATCAAAATATCCCGGCATCAGAAGACTTAGTGCAGAGACTTGATAAAATTGATACAGACAATTTTAATATACTTTTTCTAACAGGTTGGCATAAAAATAAAAACCTACCTATGATTCCTCAATTCTTGAGTGAATTACAAAAACTGGGGACGACACATGTCAACTGTGTTATTTCGGTTCCTAGTTCGCATCCTGAATCTATAAACCTATTAGCAGAAGCAAAGAAAGTAGGTGTAGATCATCAGATTGTGTTTATAGATAGTATCCGCCCTTATGAATTACCACATCTTTATGATAAAATAGATGGCGTTGGCTTGTTAAGCTTATTAGAAAGCTTTAGTAATAATATTATAGAATCTTGGTTCTTTAAAAAAGCATTATTTATTACAGATGCTGAGTGGTCTAGGGCTATATGTAAAGATGCGGCCATCTATGTAAATAGAAATGATGCTGTCAATATCGCAAAACAAATAAATCAGTATATTAAAAGTAAAGAATCACAAGATTCATACATCGAGAATGCAAAAAACATACTTTTAGACTATCCTAGTCCTGAAGAAAAAGTAAATTTGCAAATAACATTCCTTTATCAACTTTTAAATGAATAAACAGATAAAAAACTTCTTAGTATGCTCATACGAAAGTATGTCTTTTATTATTTTTAGCTTACCAAGACATAAGTTATTTAATTTGTTCAAGTCAAATTATTTGCGAATGCAAGGGGCAAAAGTAGGTAAATCAATTACGTATTATCCAGGCATACGCATTAATCCTGCAAAAAATATCACATTAGGAGATCATGTAGACCTTGCTTGGGGAGTTATTATTACGACAGGAGGAGAGGTAGAAATAGGGGATAGATCTTTAATAGGATACCGCACACTTATATCTTCAGCAAATCATAATATTCCAAAGAATAAAGGAAGAATATTTGAATCTGGTCATACTCCTGAAAAAGTAAGCATAGGAAAAGATGTATGGATAGGAGGTAATTCTGTAATCGTAGCAGGCGTTTCTATTGGAGAAGGAGCGATTATAGGGGCAGGAAGTGTTGTTACAAAAGATGTAGAACCGTTTACAATTGTTGCTGGTGTCCCAGCAAAATTTATAAAGAATAGAAACTAAATGAAACAAATTATACAATCCTTTAAAACAGGCGAAACCATACTAGAAGAAGTACCAGCACCACAAGTTAAAAGTGGTCAAGTCTTAATACGTACTACAAAGAGTTTAGTTTCGCTAGGAACAGAACGTATGCTTGTAGAGTTTGGGAAGTCCAACTTGATTGCAAAAGCAAGACAACAACCTGACAAGGTAAAGCAAGTTTTAGATAAAATTAAAACAGAAGGCTTAATGCCTACGCTTGAGGCTGTTTTTAATAAATTAGGAGAACCCTTACCATTAGGCTATTGTAATGTAGGTGTTGTTGAAGCTGTGGGCAATGGAGTGTCAGAATTTAAAGTAGGGGATAGAGTCGCTTCTAATGGTCCTCATGCTGAGTTTGTGTCGGTGCCTAAAAACTTAGTAGCATTAGTGCCAGAAGGTGTTTCTGATGAAGAAGCTTCTTTTACCGTTATAGGAAGTATAGGATTGCAAGGGATACGTTTATGTGAACCCACTATCGGAGAAACGATCGTTGTGACAGGAATGGGGCTTATTGGACTCATGACGGCACAATTACTACGTGCCAACGGATGTAAGGTGATTGGAATTGATTTTGATCAATCTAAGCTTGATATGGCGAAGCAATGGGGCATTGAAACCATCAACCCTGGAAAAGGAGATGACCCTGTAAAATCAGTATTAGAGCTCACGGGCAATATAGGTGCTGACGGTGTGATTATCACTGCTTCTACAAAAACCAATGATGTGATAGCGCAAGCGGCTCAAATGTCACGTAAAAGAGGTCGAATTATCTTAGTAGGGGTGATAGGCCTTGACATCAGTAGAGCCGATTTTTATGAAAAAGAACTAACCTTCAAAGTGTCTTGCTCTTATGGACCAGGACGCTATGATGATAATTACGAATCTAAAGGTCAAGACTATCCACTGCCTTTTGTGAGATGGACAGAGCAACGTAACTTTCAAACGATATTAAATGCAATTAGTGCTTCAGATATTGATGTACAACCGCTCATTACAGAAGTAATCGACCTAGAAGATTATCTTAAAATATATGGAGAGATAGGAAGCTCAAAATCAATAGCCTCTATTTTAAATTATAAAGACGCTGTATACTCTAATGATATTGTTGTAAATGAAGCACGTAAAAGTGAGTCGAGTTCTAATGGTCTAGCAATTGTAGGTGCCGGTAATTTCACAAAAATGACCATGCTTCCTGCTATCAAAGGAACCAATGCAAATTTATCTCACATTATAAGCTCTGGAGGTGTCTCAGGGACAGCACTTGCAAAGAAATTTGATATTGCAAACAGTGCCACAGATTATGAAGCGGTACTAAATGAAAAAACAGTAAATACCGTCGCGATTACCACACGACACAATTTGCATGCTCCTATGGTGATTAAATCATTAGAGGCAAATAAAAATGTATTTGTTGAAAAGCCATTGGCCCTTAACATTGAAGAGTTAGATGCCATTACAGAAGCCTATCATAAAGGAAATAGTACCTTAACCGTAGGGTTTAATAGACGTTTTTCTCCGTATGCTGTAAAAATGAAATCCTTATTAGGAAATTCAAACACACCGATACATGTTATTGCTACCATGAATGCAGGAATGATTCCGGCAAATGTATGGGTACATGACTTAAACGTAGGAGGAGGACGTATCATAGGAGAGGCCTGTCACTTCATTGATCTCATCAGTTATTTCACGGGAAGTAAAGTGATCTCTGTGTGTATGAATGCTATGGGGAAAGCCCCAGAAGAGAATACCGATAATGCTACGCTTTTATTGAAGTATGCAGACGGTTCTAATGGTGTTATTAACTATTTTGCAAACGGAAGTAAAACCTATTCAAAAGAACGTGTAGAGGTCTATTCTCAGGAGCGTACGTTAACATTAGATAACTGGCGCAATCTAAAAGGATATGGTTTTAAAGGATTCTCCAAAATGAAATCTAAAATGGATAAAGGGCATAAAAGCCAATTTGAACTTTTAGTAAAACAAATCAATAATGGAGGAGAAGCCCTTATTCCTTTTGATGAATTAATCAATACCACAAAAGCCTCTTTTGCAGCCATAGAAAGTCTCAAAAAAGCCGCTTGGGTCGATGTTGAATAAAATCAAACAAGTCTTTGACCTATTTAAAAATATGGGGATGCGATATGTTGCCTTTAGAGTGCGGTATATGGTGTCCTCAAAATTTGGCTTCCATAAAAAGAAGTTTCCTACCCACCCAGCTGTTAAAACCTTTATTTCCTTAGAAGACTGGCGCGCAAAAACACCCGCTTTTTTCTTTGATAGCAAAGAGGATATCCCAGTCCCTGTAAAAAAGAATGATGTCTTGGCGGCACGCTTTCGCGAAAGCAAAAACGGAACCTTTACCTTTTTTAGCAGTAAAAAATTTGAATTAGGCACGCAGTATGATTGGATCACAAATCCAGATACAGGCTATAAATACGATACCTCCAAGCATTGGTCAGAAATACAAGATCTATCTGCCGAAGCAGGAGATATCAAGTATGTTTGGGAAAAAGCACGATTTTCCTATCTGTATGATATCATCCGGCATGATTATCACAATCAAGAAGACCAAGCTGCTTTTGTGTTTTCTGAGATAGAAGACTTTATACACCAAAACCCTATCAACTTAGGACCTAATTATAAATGCAGTCAAGAGATCAGTTTGCGCATACTTAATTGGACCTTTGCACTCTATTATTACAAGAATTCTGAGTCATTGACTCCTGAGCGTTTTGATGCGATTATGCATAGTATTTACTGGCAATTACACCACGTATATCATAACATCAATTTTTCTAGAATCGCCGTACGGAATAACCATGCGATTACAGAAACCTTAATGCTGTATCTTTCTGGTCTGCTATTTCCGTTTATTCCAGAGACCAAAAAATGGAGCAAGGCAGGTAAAAAATGGTTTGAACAGGAAGTCGACTATCAGATCTATAAAGATGGTACATTTCTTCAATTCTCAATGAATTATCACCGTGTGGCTGTTCAATTGCTCACATGGGGGATTCGGTTATCACAAGTACATAAAGACACTTTTGCAGATGCGGTATATGATAAAGCAAGAAAATCGCTTGATTTTCTAGAAGCATCACAAGACCCTGTATCTAAAGAGCTACCAAATTATGGATCTAATGACGGAGCACTCTTCTTTAAACTTACTGATGATAACTATCGTAGATATCAATCACAATTAGACGATTTAAGAGCCGTACTGTATGGAACAGTCAGAGAAGTGTCAGAAAGTCAAGGTTGGTACGGTCTACAAGATCTCACTGTTGATGATACGAGGGGAGAAGGTATGAGTAGCTTTCGCGAAAGCGGATATTACATCATTCAAGAACAAGACGTGAAGACCTTTGTGAAGTGTGGTGCTTATAAAGACAGACCAGCACAGGCAGACAACTTACATCTAGATATTTGGGTAAATGGTGTTAATTGTTTGAGAGATGCGGGGAGTTATTTGTACAACACTTCCAAAGAAGAGCTTAATTTTTTTATGGGAACAAAAGGCCATAATACCGTTATGGTCAACGGAGAAAACCAAATGCTAAAAGGCAGTAGGTTTATCTGGTATCATTGGATCAAAGAGGCGGTAGCAACACTTTCAGAAAACAACGAACAGTATCTTTTTGAAGGACGTATAAACGCATTTAAGCAGCTAGGGGGCTATACCCACAAGCGCCAAGTTAAAAAAGTAAAGAATCAATTAACTTGGGAAGTGATTGATCATGTAGGATTAAAAAATGACGATGCTATGGAGCAGTTCTGGCATTTGGACCCTGAAATGGAGGAATTTATAAGCATTACAGCCGTAGATGCGAACGGAAAAAAAGTGACAGCCACCAAAGATACTGCTTGGTATTCCAGCTATTATGGAGTTAAAATACCATCTTTGCAAGTATCTTTTAAGGATCAAACAGGTACTTTAAAAACAACCATCAACATAAAGAGATTTCAATAGCTATGCGTATACTCTTATTACATCAGTATTTTCTTGAAAAAGATGAAGGAGGAGGTTCTCGTTTTAATGAGATGACCAAAGTATGGAGCTCGCTTGGACATAAGATTACCGTGCTTTCTGGAATGGTGAGTTACACAACGGGTAAAAAACCAGCCCGTTATAAAAAGAAATATTTTTATAAAGACCAACAGTTTTATGACAATGTAGATATCATACGGAGTCATGTATCAGAAAGTTACAATACAAACTTCCTAGGGAGACTGTGGGGGTATTTTTCATTTGTATTCTCATCTACGTATGCAGGTTTGTTTAAAACGAAAGGAAAATACGATGTGATTGTAGTGACCTCACCTCCTTTGTTTGTGGGAATTACAGCTGTGATAGTATCGCTGTTTAAGGGATTGCCTATTGTGTTTGAAGTGAGAGATTTATGGCCAGAATCGGCTATTGATACGGGAGTCTTAAAGAACAAGCTTATTATAAAGATGGCGTATTGGTTTGAAAATTACATTTATAAAAAAGCCAAACTCATCAATGTATTGACGCCTGCTTTCAGAACAAAACTGATAGAAAAAGGCGTTCCTGAAGAAAAAATCATTTTTATCCCTAATGCCGCAGACTTTACCCTGGCAGAGCAACTACAAAATGATCACTTTGATGCTGATGCTTTTAAAAAAGAACTAGGGCTCGATGGAAAGTTTGTCATTACCTATGTAGGAGCTCATGGAGTCGCAAATCATTTGATACAACTCGTGGATGCAGCCGAACGATTACAAGACACACCTGTTGTTTTTCAATTGATAGGCTCTGGAATGAAAAAGCAAGAACTGCAGGATGAAGTAAAGAAACGCGCGTTGCATAATGTGATTTTTAGAGATGCCGTTCCTAAGGCAGAAGTATTCAAATACATACTAGCCTCAGATATGGGGGCTTCGGTTCTAAAAAAAGTAGATACTTTTAAAACAATCTATTCCAATAAAACTTTTGATTATATGTCGTGTAAACGACCTGTATTTCTAGCGATAGATGGCGTTTCAAGAGAATTAGTTGAAAACGCAGATTGTGGTCTCTATGTAGAACCAGAAAATATTGACGATATCGAACGTAAACTTAGGGAAACCATTAAGGATACTGAAAGTCTTGTAAAACAAGGGCAAAACGGCTATGCGTATGCAAAAAAACACTTTGATAGAGAAGTGCTCGCACAGCACTATGTTAATCATTTGAAAACCATTGCACGTTAAGGAATAGAAGCGTTACTTTGCACCAAGAGCGTATAGAGATATGTATAGGAATTTCTTTAAACCTTTATTCGATATAATAACAGCCGTTATTGTATTAATAGTAGTAAGTCCCATTTTGCTATTTGCGATCCTTGGATTAGCCATAGTGAACTCAGGAACTCCATTTTTTGTACAACGACGCCCAGGTAAAAACGGACGCATCTTTAGTATTGTCAAGCTTAAGACGATGACAGATGCACGTGATCAAGAAGGGAATTTACTTCCCGATTCAGATCGGCTTACAACCATAGGACGTGTGATACGTAAAACGTCTTTAGATGAAATCCCACAATTATTTAATGTACTCACTGGTAATATGAGTCTTGTGGGGCCAAGACCACTTTTACCTAGATATCTAGAATTATACTCTCCAGAACAAGCAAGAAGACATGAGGTTAAGCCAGGCATTACGGGCTGGGCACAGGTAAATGGAAGAAATTCGATCACCTGGGAAAAGAAATTTGAACTAGATGTTTGGTATGTAGATCACCAATCTTTTTTATTAGACTTTAAAATTGTTTTACTAACAGTCAAAAAAGTTTTTTTAAGTGAAGATATTAATACAGAAGGGGTTGCTACAACAACACCATTTAACGGAACTAATTAAGTATGATTACAGTATACGGCGCTAGTGGACATGCAAAAGTGGTGATTGACATCATTAGAAGTAATCAAAAAAAGATTGCTCAAATTCTAGATGATAACGATGCTATCACTACGGTTTTAGGATGTCCTGTAGAAAAGCCAGTCACTACAACCTATCATGAAGTAGTTATTGCGATAGGTGATAATAAAATACGTAAAACGATTGTAAAACAGCTTGATGCAACGTATACAAAGGCATTAATTCATAACACATCCACTATAGGTTCTAATGTGACAGTAGGTGATGGTACGGTTATTATGGCCAATGCCATTGTAAATGCATGTACAACCATTGGTGCTCATTGTATTATAAATAGTGGATCTATTGTTGAACATGATGTTGTTTTAAGTGATTTTGTGCATATTTCTCCTGGAGCCATAGTAACAGGGGGCGTTACCATAGGCGAAGGAAGCCAGGTGGGTGCAGGTGCTATACTACTTCCCAATATTTCTATAGGTAAAAATGTAATGATAGGTGCTGGTTCAATTGTGTTAAAAAATGTAGCCGATAATGATGTAGTTGCAGGAAACCCTGCAAGAATTCTTAAAAAGAATACAAATAATGAGTAACGATAAAATATGGCTCTCATCTCCACATATGGGAGGGACTGAGCAAGATTATGTAAACCTTGCCTTTGATACGAACTGGGTCGCTCCATTAGGACCTAATGTCACTGGTTTTGAAAATGATTTAAGCGCGTATTTAAGTGACGCACATGTGGCTGTTTTAAGTTCTGGGACTGCGGCTCTTCACCTTGCATTATTACAATGCGGCGTGAGCGCAGGCGATGAAGTGATTTGTCAATCATTTACATTTTCAGCAAGTGCAAACCCTATTACCTATTTAGGAGCTACGCCTGTTTTTGTAGACAGTGAGGATACTACTTGGAATATCTCACCAGTCTTTCTTGAAGAAGCGATCGTAGATAGAATAGCTAAAGGTAAAAAGCCTAAAGCGATTGTAGCAGTTCATTTATATGGAATGCCTTACCTAGTAGATGAAGTGCATGCTGTAGCAGATAAATACGAAATCCCTATAGTTGAGGACAGTGCAGAAGCATTGGGTTCTACCTATAAAGGAAAAAACTGTGGTACTTTTGGACAGTATGGGATTCTGTCATTTAATGGGAACAAGATTATTACAACCAGCGGAGGAGGAGCGTTAGTCTGCCCTTCAGAAGAAGCAAAACAACATACTATTTTTCTAGCCACACAAGCACGTGATGATGCACCACATTATCAACATAGTAGTATAGGATATAATTATAGACTAAGTAATATCTCAGCAGGAATAGGGAGAGGGCAGATGGAAGTCCTAGATGCGCATATTAATTTGCGTAGAGATATGAATGTATTTTATCAAAAACTGTTCAAAGATTTTGATGGGATTACAGTCTTTACAGAGCCCAATGAAGATTTTCATTGTAACCATTGGCTTTCGGCAATTATCGTTGATCCAGCAAAAACAAATGGGGTTACAAGGGAGGATATACGTCTCGCTTTCGCGAAAGCAAACATCGAATCTAGACCTTTGTGGAAACCCATGCATATGCAACCTATATTTGAAAACTGTGCCTTTTATGGAGAAAAAACGGCATTTCGTCTATTTGAAAACGGATTATGCTTACCTTCAGGGTCTAATTTAACATTTGAAGATAGGCAAAGAATAGAAAAGGTTATCTTTGATTTATTATCTTTATAGAGATAGTGCGCCAATCAATTTTTATGAAAAGTAAATTACAAACAGCAATTAAAAATTTATTTTCTGATGATAATAAGTTGGATATTAGGAATATTAGGTATTTACCAAGGTGGGCTGTCCTATTTATAGACACAGTACTTGTCACTTTTAGTTTATTTTTAACCTACTTCTTACTTAGAGATCTCAATATTGTTCCGCTTAAAACATTACAAGTCTCACAACAAATAGGCCTACTTGTAGGAGTTAGCTTTATTTTTCTATTGATATTTAAAACCTATGCAGGGCTGATTAGGCATTCTTCTTATATGGATGCTTTAAAATTATTTTTTGCATCTGTATCTACCTTTTTATCATTACTTATTATTAATCTTATTAGCCTTACCATTGCAGGAGAAAAGATTTTTATTACCACGGGATTAATAGTATTCTTATTTATTTCATTTTCAGCGTTATTTATTTTTAGACTAGCCGTAAAGCAACTCTATGAATATTTTAAAGTTGCTCAAAGAGAAGAAGAGCTTATAACTGCTGTTATTGTTGGTGTAGATGATGGAGCAATATCTATTGCAGCAGCATTAGATATAGAGCATCCTCAACGATTTAAGATCCAGGGATTTGCTTCAACGAGACAAAATAAAAGCCTGAGAATCCTAGGGAAACCTGTGCTAGAAATGAATACTTCTATAAGTAGTCTTGCTCATAAGCTAGATGCGCAAGCCATTATATTTTCAGGGAATACGCTTAATTCAGAAGAGCGTTATGCTTTGGTAAAGGACTGTTTAGAGAACGATATAAAAGTATATAATTCTCCATTGGTTATTAATTGGTCTGAAAACACAACAGTGACGGATCAATTAAAATCTTTACAAATTGAAGATTTACTAAATAGAGAACCTATAGTACTCAACGCTAGAAATAAAGCGGCTCAGATAAGTAATAAAAATATTCTAGTAACAGGTGGGGCAGGATCTATTGGGAGTGAGATTGTACGACAAGTAGCTACTTTTAATCCTAAAAGGCTTATTATTCTTGATCAGGCTGAATCTCCATTGCATGCGCTACACATTGAGCTTAAAGATAAATTTCCAGATTTAACGGTTTCTTATGTGATCTGTGATGTTGTCAATAAAAAACGTTTACGCGTTCTTTTTGATACCTATAAAATAAATGTGATATACCATGCAGCGGCTTATAAGCACGTACCGCTCATGGAAGATAACCCCTCTGAAGCTATTCAAACCAATGTTTTGGGAACAAAACTCATCGCTGATTTAGCTACAGAGTATGGTGTTGGTCATTTTGTGATGGTGAGTACAGACAAGGCGGTAAATCCAAGTAATGTCATGGGAGCCTCTAAAAGGGCTGCTGAAATGTATGTTCAATCACTCTATTTTGAACAAAAAGAGCTGGTCACAGATAACAGGAAAGTAACTAAATTCATTACCACTCGTTTTGGTAATGTTTTAGGATCTAATGGATCTGTTGTTCCATTATTTAAAAAGCAAATAGAAGCAGGAGGCCCCGTAACAATTACACACCCTGATATTATTCGCTATTTTATGACCATTCCCGAAGCATGCCAACTTGTACTTGAAGCTGGCTCTATGGGAAAAGGGGGTGAGATTTTTATTTTTGATATGGGAGAGCCTGTCAAAATCATGGATTTAGCAGAAAAGATGATAAAGCTTGCTGGCCATATTCCAAATGAAGATATTCATATAAAAATCACAGGGTTACGCCCTGGTGAAAAGCTCTATGAAGAACTGTTGAGTGATAAGAGTAAAACATTACCCACACATCACGATAAAATTATGATTAGTGAAGATGAAACCAAAGAATATCATCTTGTGAATGAATCTATCAAATCAATTGTACTTGCTGCAAAAGAAAACATGAATAATAAAACAGTTGCAAAATTGAAACAATTAATTCCAGAATTTAAAAGTAATAATTCTGAATATGAGATATTAGACATCCAAGTCGAGAAACAAAAATAGTCGTAAAGATGATTGCAAAAAGGTTGCTTGATATGACTTTTTAAGACTACTTTTGCACATTAATTTTTTAGAAATATATACTTTGAAATCATTTATAAAACTTAGCCTCTACATCTTATTAATATCGTTTGTATGTACTTCTTGTGTTTCCAAGAAAAAACTACTGTATCTTCAAGATATTGAGCAAATAGTAGACAATCCAGCCAATACAAATTACAATATTAAACTTAGAGGAAATGACTTGATTACCATTAATGTTTCTGCTTTAAACGCAGAAGCTGCTATGCCGTTTAATCTACCAGTTGTTACCATACCATCTCTCAATGGAGTAGTACAAAACACGCAACAATTACAAACTTATTTAATAGGTGTTGATGGTACCATAGAGTTTCCATTAGTTGGAACTGTTTCCTTGACAGGATTAACACGTACAGAAGCGACGGAAAAGATAAAGGGATTGGTTAGTAAGTATGTCAAAGACCCTATCATAAATATTAGAATACTTAATTTTAAAGTTTCTGTTTTAGGAGAAGTACAAAGACCTGGCGCTTTCACAATTAATGATGAACGTATCACAATACTAGAAGCATTAGGGTTAGCAGGGGATATGACTATTTTTGGAGATCGAAAAAATGTTAAAATTATTAGAGAAGTAGATGGGGTTAAGTCTTATGGAGAATTAGACTTTACGTCTTCATCCGTAATTACGTCTCCTTTTTATTATCTGCAACAAAATGACGTAATCATAGTGTCACCAAACCAAGCACAAATTCAAAGTTCAAGTTTTAATAGGAATACAAGTGTATTCATTTCCGTTGCGGGTATCATTATATCAGTAATTAGTGTTTTAGTTCGGAACTAGTTTTAAATTTTTATGAAAGAAAACGAATCCATTTCTCATCAGGAAGAAGTTAGTTTAAAAGATCAAATAACACATTATTTACGTTATTGGTTTTGGTTTTTATTATCATTAGCTATATGTGGAACGCTAGCATTCTTAAACCTTCGCTATAGTACGTATAGTTATGTGTCTGAAGCTACCATTTTAATCAAGGATGATAAGAATGCATCACTCTCTGAGATTGCTATATTTGAAGACTTAGGGCTTACTGGCTCTGCATTAAACAAATCCCAGTTTGAAAACGAAATAGAAATTCTTAAATCAAGACGATTATTAACAGAGGTTGTCAAAGAATTAAAATCAAATATCCGTTATTTTAAAGTTGGAAGTATTAAAACGTCAGAACTCTATGAGGATTTACCTTTTAGGATAAAAATATTTGACGAATCGAATGCAGATAACCTTTCTTCAAAAGGTCTTATTGTTAAAATCCTTTCAGATACTGAGTTTGAGGTAAAACAAGGAGAGGAAGGTATCACAAAAAAATATCGATTTAATGAGCCTTTTAAAATAGATATTGGTGATGTAGCACTCATTCCAAATGTGAATAGTGATGAATTTCAACATCAAAAAGATAATTTTATTATTGGTATCTCAAGTGTTGAAAAAGCAGTTAATGATTTAAGAAAAAAAATAAAGGTAGAGTCCGTAAGTAAGAATAGTAGTAGTAGTATTCTTAGACTGACACTAATATCTGCTCAAAAAGTTAAAGCAGAAGCAACGCTTGATATACTAGTTCGCGTATACAATAAAGATGCTATTGATGATAGAAATTTAGTCTCTAAAAATACAGCTGATTTTATTGTTAATAGATTAGAAATAATTACGCAAGAACTTGATTCTGTTGAAACAGATAAGGTTGATTTTAAAGAAAAAAATCGCGTTACAGATATTCGAGCAGAGGGACAACTCTTCCTAGAAAGCGCTAGTGATTTGAATAAAAAGCAAATCGCAGTTGCTACCCAGAAAGAGCTATTAAAGTCAATGAATGACTATCTAGCCTCTAGTTCTGACTATTCATTATTACCCTCTAATTTAGGAATAGAAAACGGTAATGTTGCAAAATCTATAAATGAGTACAACGAACTTATTATTAGAAGACAACGATTGTTAAACAGTTCTACTGAGGAAAACCCAATTGTTATTGAATTATCTAATCAAATAGAACAGTTTAAGTCAAATGTGACTGAAAATTTAAGAACAGTGACACTTGCATTAGATATTGAAGACAGAGATCTCAGAAAACAACTCAATAGAATAGGAGGTAAAATTTCTGAAATACCAGCAATCGCAAAATCTTCGAGAGATATAGAAAGACAACAAACAATTAAGGAGTCACTATATCTTTATTTATTACAAAAAAGAGAAGAAACAGCGATATCTCTTGCTGTTACAACACCTAAAGCTAAAATTGTTGATACAGCGTATACGTCAAAAATACCGGTATCTCCTCAACCTAAATTTATATACTTAATTGCACTAATCGTAGGATTTGCAATTCCGTTTATAATCATATTCCTTAAGACATTCTTTGATACTAAAATTCACAATAGAGTAGATATTGAACGTGAAGTCCCTACCTTACCTATATTAGGAGAAATACCAATTATTGACAGTAAGGACAGTGAAGTTATACAAAGTAATGACAGATCTGTACTCGCAGAGGCTTTTAGAATTCTTAGAACAAACCTAGGATACTTTATAAAAAGTAAAGAAAATGGTAATGTCATTTTTGTTACTTCCACCATAAAAGGAGAAGGAAAAACGTTTGTTGCTTATAACCTAGCTATTACGCTTACAAGTACAGGTAAGTCTGTATTGTTGATTGGTGCTGATATTCGTAACCCTCAAATTCATAGGTATATAGATGAGAATGAATGGAAAATAGGACTCTCTGAATATTTATATGATGAATCTGTAGATACAAAAGCAATCACAAACAGAGTAGATATCGAAAATCATAGTTTTGATGTGATATTATCTGGTAGAATACCTCCTAATCCTGCAGAGTTATTAATGAGTGATCGCTTTGAAAATATTATTGAAGATGTAAAAGGGCAATATGATTATGTAATTGTTGATACAGCTCCTACCTTATTAGTAACAGACACATTACTTATTAGTCAACTTGCTGATACGACAGTATATGTATGTCGTGCAGAATATACAGATAAGAAACTTTTACAATATCCAAAAGAGTTATATGACGAAGGCAAATTGAAAAATATTGCTTTTGCAATCAACGGTATTAAGATTACAAACTTTGGTTATGGCAGTAAATATGGCTACGGTTATGGGTATGGTCAAGATAAACCGTCAGTTTTTAGTCGTTTAAAAAGATTGTTGAAACTTAAGAAATAATCGTAAGATCGCATATCTTTAGAATCAAAAAAGCCTGTATTTCTTTAAATACAGGCTTTTTTGATAGGTGAATCTCAACCAAATCAACCAAATGTTACTTTGGTGGTATCACATATTTTTTTAAGAGCATCTACATATGTGTTCCCTATTTTCATACCCTCAATCTTTGTAAGATGCTCAATACGATGTGTATCTATGCCTATATAATCATATAAACCATCTTTTAATAATTTGAGTGCTACTTTTTGAGTGGATGCCCCATAGTGTTCAGAAAGAGAAAGTGCATTTAATTGTAAACGACATCCTCTTGACTTGAAATCCTGAAAAATGGCTAGTTTGTTATGGTAATACGCATACCGTTCTGGATGCGCTAGTACAGGAATATAACCTAGTGTTCCTATCTTAAAGATAATTTCTTTAATGTTCTCGGGAGGTTGAAAATAAGACATTTCTATTAACACGTAGTTTTCGTGCAAGGGAAGAATATGATTACTATCTAGTAAAGCATTGAAGTTCTCATCAATCATATATTCAGATGAAAAACTTAATGCTACTCCGTTAGTCTGATTTTTAATAAGACCATAGGCGTTTTCTATGGTATCAGGGGTGTTATCATAAATACCACTCATGGTATGAGGCGTGGCAATAATGCGATTACAGCCTAATGATTTATAGGTATCTAACAGCTCAAGGCTATTCGCAACATTTTTTGCTCCATCATCTATTCCTGGTAATACATGACAATGTATTTCTGGAGTCCCACTCCAAATATCGATAAACGAGGTTTTCTTTTTTAAAAATTGTAACATACCACAAAAATAAACCAAATTTAAAAGAGTCGATATTCTAAAAACACATTATATTTATAAAGATATTTTTGATATGAAAAAACACCTGATCTTTACCATTATTTTATGCACATTCTTTGTAAATACGTATTCTCAAGAAAACCCTCCTGTCACGTTTGAAGGAGGCGTAGAGGCCTTTGGTTATGCAACTAGCGAGGAGTTGCCATTCTGGACATACACAAACCGCTATGGACGTTTAAGTCAAGAAACGAATGGTTTATTGTACGCTTTCGCGAAAGCAAACTATGAATTAACCCCAAATAGCAGCGTATCATTTGCCGCTTCTGGAGTTGCTCGTGATGGTATAGACCCTAACATACAAAGAGCAGAACTCTATGTAGCATTTAAGAATAAATGGATAGATATCACTTTAGGATCAAAAGATTTTACTGATGATACCTATGAACTCTCAACAGTTCGCCGAAACATATTATTCTCATCCAATGCAAGAGCTTTGCCAGGTATTTTAATTCAAAATGCAAAGCCTATCAAAGTGTTTAAAAATATTTCTTTTGATGCTGCGATTGCTCATTACTCACTCAATGATGATCGTTTTGTAGAAAACCCTAGAGTACACTACAAAAAGTTTTTTGTTAACTGGGATATGAATAGTAAAAGCTCTCTTAGTGTTGGTTTACAGCATGTTGCACAGTGGGGAGGAACCTCTCCTAATGGAGAAAGACAACCCGATGGATTTTCTGATTTCACAAAAATATTTTTTGGTAAAGGAGGAGATGAAGAAGCAAGTTTTGGTGATCAGGTAAATACGCTAGGAAACCATATTGGATCCTACTCAATTACATACAAAAGAGAACTTTCTAGTACATTGAATCTAGATGTCTATTATCAGACACTTTTTGAAGACCGTTCAGGGATGGAGCTTAATAACTTTCCAGACGGCGTATGGGGAATACAATTAAATAATAATGACTCCAAACTGATTAAAGGCATCCTTTATGAGTATGTGCAAACAACTTCCCAAAGTGGTAGCCCTAGAGCTGTTCAAAATGGAGGGCAACAAAGTGGGGGAGATAACTACTTCTTTAATGGAGCATACAGATCTGGTTGGACCTATGACGGACAAACTATAGGGCTACCATTTATTACTATCGGAGTACCTGATGAAAATGGAGTTACTGCTGTAAGCAATAGAAGTAAGGCACATCATATAGGTGTTTTAGGAGCCTTTTGGAAACTAGATTACACGCTAAAACTAACATATCTTGAGAACTTAGGAAGCTTTGCAAGCCCTATAACCCCTAAAGATACTTTTGTATATAGTTACTTTCAAGCACAACTTCCTACCCAAAAATACGGAACCTTTAGCTTAGAAATTGGTGCTGATTTTAACGACGATAGAGATACCTTTTTTGGAGGGGGGCTAGGCTATCGGTATACATTTCATTAACATCTAACATAGTACACTTAAAATGTGTTCTGTGTCATAAAATAAATAGGCTATCCAAATTTGGATAGCCTATTTGTTTATCTACTGCTTTTAAATTTACTTCACAATAAAACGTTGGGAGGAAACCGTACGTCCATGTTGCTTAAAATGAACAAAATAAACCCCCGTTCTTAGCTTCTGGGTTTCTATAAAACGCGCTTGTGTATTACTTTTCTGTACTAATTTCCCTTCTAGTGTATACACTTCAAAATCTAGGTTTGTTGTTGTCTGAATTTGAATTACCGTACCCCTTTCCACAGGGTTTGGATATAATCGAATATCAAAATCAGTTGCAGTATCAACAAATTGAGATTTACTAGCTGTGTTGCTTGTATTTGGGTTAAAAGACGGAATAGCAATCGTTAATTCAAAACGATCCAACGCAAGATCTGCTTGCCAAATACCTCCCGTAATACGATTAAATCGTACTTGCACGGTACTTCCTACAAATTGGGAAAGGTCAATGACTTGCGTGTTCCATTGATTCCCTTGATTTCCAGTGAGAAGCCATAAGGGCTGCCAAGAAGTTCCATTGTCAATACTCGATTCTAAGGCAATACTCCCAAAATCATTACTTCCAAACATGTGGTAATCAAAACTAAAACTAGCCCCATTTACTGTAGTTAGGTCAAAACAAGGCGAGTTCAATACCGCTTGCTTATTTGGGAAGCCAGTACCATTACCCGATGCTTCTACATATAGATACGTAGTGCCGTCACTTGCCGCACTAGGTCCTGTCCCAGCAGAAGGTGTAGAGCCAGCTCTAGGTATCCAATTAAGATCATCTGTAGTACTTTGCGTCCAATTATCAAAACTAGTTTCAAAACTAGCTGTATACGGATACCCAATGATTTCTCCATTACAAGATGTCACAGGAGGAATTGACCCTTGAATAATCTGAATATCATCAAGGGCTACATCACTTCTAAAATCAGTTCCTGTTACCCTATTGAATCTCAAAAGAATAGGACGCCCTGTATATGGGAGTAAACTCAGATTTGTGGTCAACCATTGATCTCCCTGATTTCCTGTTTGACTCCAAATCGTAAGCCAACTACTACCATTAGTAAGACTCACTTCTACGGCCAAAGTCCCTAGATTATTGGTCGTACCAAACATATGGTATTGGAAGCTAAAATAAGCGTCTAGGCTTCCGGTTAGATCAATGCACGGAGACGTTAAAATAGCACGTTTATTAGGAAACCCTATATTGCTCCCAGAAGACTCTGTGTAGAGGTAATTTTGCCCTTCTGCAGCGACACTAGGTCCTGTTCCATTAGATGGTGTTCCATTGGCATCTATGGTCCAGTTGATATCATCATCTGTATTTTGGGTCCAGGTATCAATCCCCGATTCAAAACCAAGGAAATAGGGGAGTGCATTGATGCCTTCAATACACCCGTTGGTGGTTTCTAGTGTTTGTAATTGGACGACATTACTTTGATTAGACACGTTTCCTGCTAAGTCATTAGCGACTACTGCAAAATAATATACCGTATCTGGTGTTAACCCTAAGGTAGTATAGGAAGTTGCTATGGTAGTTGCGATAGGCACTCCATCCTGTAGTACCGTATAATCACTCACACCTATATTATCTGTAGCTGCATCCCAAGATAATGTGGCTGCAATCTGCGTAATATCAAAAGCAATAAGATTCAAAGGAGCACTTGGTGCTTCTGTATCCGGAGCACCCGCTGTAATCACAACCGTATAATCTTCTACCTCTCCAAAATCATACGTACCACAACTATTTGGAATCGTATTATAGCGCATGATGACGCGTAAACGAGTAGCTCCTTCTAGTGCTGTGTCTGGAATCGCAATAGTCCCTGTAATTAACGACGCGGTGCTAGGAGCTTGCGTAAATACTTGCTCTGTAGTCGTATCAAATACACCGTCTTGATTATAGTCTATCCATATCGCATACGCTTCAGGATACACGGTTCCTGTCCACGTGGGCTCAATCGTAAAAGTATAGGATTGATTGGTTTCAATACCCGTTGAAATAGCTGTGAAATCACTATAATTTTGCCCTCCAGAAGAATGATTAATACTATTAAATTCGAATCGACTGATGAATTCTTCCGAGGCATTTCCACTTGAAGCATTACAATAAATAACAGGTGGTACTAGTGTTGAAAATAAGATGATTGGACTTGATGGAGAGATAGACCCGTCAAGACAAGTTGTGACAACTTCTACCTCATAGATCGTGTCAGGTGTGAGGTTGGTTAAAATGACCGTAGGAGTTGTTGTAGTGACCGTTTGAAAGGTGATGTTTCCGCTTTCGCGAAAGCGTACTTCGTATCCATTCCCATTTGCCACATCCCATTGTACGGTCGCCGTATTTTCTGTAATAGCACCGACCGAAACATTCTGTGGGATTTCAGAAGTACAGGCAGGCAAGAGCACGGTAAATGAAACTGATACTGGCGGTGCAGCTTCAAAAGCATTATTCCCGTCTTGTGTAGCCTCTACCGTGACGATCCCTGGTGTGCCATCTACGGTAAGTACATCACCTGTAATGGTGGCAGGCCCAGAAATGATCGCATAGCTTACCGGAAGCCCTGAACTCGCCGAAGCATTTAAGGTAATAGGCGCTGCTGTCGTTGACTGATCTGCAACCGCAGGAAATGTAATTGTTTGATTTGCGAGTGGTATGGGAGTAGTGGAAATGATGGTGAAATCATCAAACGTAAACCCGTCAAAAGTGGTGGTATATCCACTCGTAAGATTGGTGCTGTCAGAGTCAAACACAAATCGAAGCACTAGATTAGGCGCATTTTGAAATCCACTGTTTTCATTGGCGTCAATTACAATTTCTTCTAACGACCATTTATCCAGTGTATCCCCATCATATAGAGGTTCTCCATTGGGTTGATGAGCTTCATTAGCGCTCGATTTTTGACTGTATGGATTGGTGTCTGGTGTACTTCCTGGCTTGGTATATCTCCCTGTCATCGGAATCCAAGTACTCCCACCATCTATAGAACCTTCTAGCTGCGCAAAATCAAAATCACGTTCAATATCCCATTTGGCATAATACTGAATCACGGTCTGCTGTGATACCGATAAGTCTATGGGAGTAGCAAGGGTAAGTGTTTCAATCACATTATTGCCATAACTCCCAACAGCATTGGTAATAGCTGTTGTTCCAGAGAATGCATCAGTAGTGACTTCCCATCCGCTGTTTAACCAATTACTTAGCCCTGTAGCATCTGGATTATCTTTGAAAATAATGGCTGGGCTGAATCGTTTTTCAATAACCGCTTGATAGAGTGTATAATCATCATTAGCGAGCGTCACTTCATACTGAATCAAATCATTTGCCTGTATCGCCGGATCTAAGGTGTATGAAAAGTCTAACGTGGTTTGTTCTAGCTTTGCAAGATTAATCGTTTGCGAAGCTCCGATACTAAGAATGTTACTGGATATAGGCGTTACAGTAAGCGTAATGGGGGATAAAGTTTGCCCTAGATATTCAACACCTATGTGTAATTGTCCCGCAATGGAGTCGAGATTAGAAGGTGTTAAATCTTTGTATTTTGCATATTTACCACTGTAATATCCGGCAAGGAGATTGACGCGCATGGCGCGTTGTGCAATGGGTAGGATGTTAGAAGGCGAAGGGTAGAAACCACCTTCGGCGCCACTTCCATTTTCAGGACTAAAGGAAATGATGTTCTTTCCAGACCCCGTAGATCCCGTTCCATCGGGGATGGTGCCTCCCAATAACCAGTCTATATGACTCCCACTCGCCACGGGCGGCCCCGTCTGTGTGACTGCTCCATAGCCATATCTATTGTAAAAACTCATATCATGACCGTACTGAGAGAATTCGTCTTCTCTTCCTGTAGATGCGCCTAAACTTGAATAGGAGTGATATAAAATATTACTAAATGCGTGATGGTCTAAAGCGACTTTAAAATCACGAGATAATACAAAATCGCGAACAATACGTGATTCCGGCTCTGAGAAAGGCCCAGTTCCTCTAAAATCTTGTGCACAAGGATTGGCTGAAGCGCCTCCATTATTCCAAAAATAACCGCTGTTTCTGTTCAAATCAACACCATCATTATCGCCTCCACATCCACTAGTCACTCTTCGGTTTTTACGCTGTAAACCACCGCCATTGGGATTGTTGTCAATATTAAATTGATACCCATCAGGATTTAGGATAGGGATAAAGTACAATTCGTGGTTGTCCACTAGATTTTTGATCCCTGGATCGGTATCATAGTTCTCTAGTAAATACCACATATAATACAGTTGATTCATCAAACTTGAGATTTCACGTGCATGAATCAATGAATTATACAAGGTCTCTGGTTCATCTTCATCAATGTCTGGATTGTCAGAAATCTTCACATAATACACAGTGCGCCCCTCTAGGGTGGTCTCTGTAGCGGCTGCGGCTCGAGCTGTGATCAAATTAGGATATAAACTACGCATGGCATCGAGTTCTGCCAATGCTTCGTCTAAGGTTAAGGAACCCGCATAACTTCCTAGATTAAAGTTTTGTGGTACCATCCAGTCAATCTCATTTTCGCCTGCATACTGCCCTATATTGGAGACACTTTCTGAAGCGACACTAGCGCGTTGCGGTGGAACTTCAGGAGTTCTAGATTTCATGGCAGACAGTTGGGTAATTGCCGTAGCCATATCTGCTTGGGCTCTCTCTGCATAGAATGTAGAAAGGTCTTCTACAAGGGTCGTGGTGTTTAGGGATAGTGATTGAATGATTTGTTGCTCATACGGAGTGACTTCCAATAGGATGTCATTCCCGTCCTGATGTACGCCACAATGCAAATCGATACCCGCATCGCTGAGTAGGATCATTTGTTGTGATGTAATATTTTGAATTTTGACTCTTTTGTTGGTTTGAGCTTGAATTGAAAATACGCATAGCAATAGTATGCTGTAAACTAATGTACGAATCATAAAAATTGATTTTAAATAAAAATGAATAATTATGATAAGGGGGAGTGGGGTAAATTTAGTTAAAAATAACTGATAATCAAATAGTTGTAAATGTATTTTTAATTTTTTTATAATTCGTAGCATTTGTGTTCAAAACAACGGGAAAGCATCATTTGTTAAAGGTATTTCCTGTAAAAAACAGCTAATTTTTAGAAACTAAGACGTAGGCCGTTGTTGAAAATAGAAGTATATCATGTGTGATTGACTCCATTTTATCATAAAAAAAAGTTAGTTTTCTAAGATTATATGCATCTTCTTATTATTTATATAACTTTGAGAATCCAAAATAAATACGAAAGCATATATCACTACGTGAATTTCAGAAACAGACATAGATGGAGAATCATTGCAATGTATTGTATAGGGTGGACCTTGGCTTTTATATTTTTAACCATCATTAGAGGTGTCGGAGCTACCGAGGATGGCGCTATAGATTTTACGTTTACTTCTGGTGTTTTATATTCTATAACCGTAGGCCCTGTTTTTGGGGCAATTTCTGGATATGCTCAAATTTTCACAAACGAGCGTATTTATAAACACACATCTGCTCGAAAGTTATTCTTTATCAGATTTCTTTTTTCTTTTCTTTTTTTAATTATACTCATCGTACTCTCGTATCTTTTTGTGCCCCCAATTTTAGGTGTAGATATTAGTTTTCTTGAGTTCATAATAGATGAAGGAAGTTTTCCTATTTATTTTTATGTCTTTTGTGTAGATATTTTTATGGGATCATTATCACAAATCAATTTGATGCTTGGCAGCAATAATTTATTGAAAATACTTAGAGGTAAGTTTAATACACCACACGAAGAAAATAGAATATTCATGTTTCTAGATTTACAATCTTCTACAGAATATGCAGAGCGATTAGGACATATTGAATACAGTATGCTTATCAGAGATTGTTTTAATGATCTAGGGGTTGTCATAGAAAATGAAGCAGAGATTTATCAATATGTAGGCGATGAAGCTATTTTAACTTGGAAATTAAGAGATGGACTGCGTAACCAAAACTGTATCAATGCTTTTTTTAGCTTTAAGAATCAGTTGCTTAAAAAGAAAGACTATTATAAAGAAAAGTACAATGTTGTTCCTTTTTTTAAAGCAGGACTCAATGATGGTGTTGTCGTCGCTACCGAAGTTGGGAAGTATAAAAAAGAAATAGCGTATCACGGCGATACGATTAACACAGCTGCTAGAATACAGGGGAAATGCAATGAATTTCAAGAAGAATTATTACTCTCTGAAAGTTTGAAAAATAAACTAAACCCTACAGATATTCAATTTAAATTACTAGGCAAAATTCCTTTGCGTGGGAAACAAGCAGATGTAAAGATATACGCGCTACATAAGTAAACTACCTCGGGGCAAGCCCACGAGGCATTTTAAAGGAAAAACCATTTAATTTCGAGGCAAGCCTCTGAGCATTTAAATCTCGATTATCGAGTAAATTTTCTACGTACGCTTTCGCGAAAGCATATACAACCACATTCCAATGCTTAGGCACCTTTCTTTTGGTAATACAATAGTGCCATTTTTCGGAGGTATTGAAATGGAAAGGGCACAAAAAAAGCCACGGTAGTTTAAGACAACGTGGCTATATATTTTTTCGCTTTAAGCGAAATTATGACAAGTGCTTCGTGATTTTTGAACTTGTAGGACTTGTAATTGAATAGTAATAATCAATCAACGTTCCAGATCCGTCCACAAGGTATTTTTGAAAATTCCATTTGACACTAGAATTCTTTTTACCATTCAGTTCTTTGGAGGTGAGCCACTTGTACAGAGGATGTTGTTTGCTTCCTTTTACATCAATCTTTTCAGTGAGTAAAAAGGTCACGCCAAAATTACGTTCACAAAACGTCTGTATCTCTTCCGCATTTCCAGGTTCTTGTTTTCCAAATTGATTACAAGGCGATCCTATCACGACAAGTTCATCAGGATAAGAGTCGCTCAATTTCTGGAGGTCTTTGTATTGCTTTGTAAAACCGCATTCTGAAGCTACGTTTACGAATAATAGTTTCTTTCCTTTAAACGCAGTAAGGTCAATGGGTTTACCGTCTAAGCCATGAATAGAAATATCGTAAAGTGATGGGGTACTATTCATTTGCGTAGAGGGCTCTTTTTTAATTTTATCAATCAGGTTCATAGGTTCATAGGTTCTTATTGGTTGATATAGTTCTGTAATTCTGCAAGCTTTGCAGGGGTATTGAAAGCCCCTCCATAATACGAAGTCACCGTTGCCGATGTATCGTCTTTAATTCCACGAGAAGATACGCATAAATGCTTAGCATCTATAATCACCGCCACATCATCGGTTTCTAAAATGGCTTTTAGGTCTTCGGCTATTTGATTGGTTAAACGTTCTTGTACCTGTGGTCGTTTTGCATAATACTGTACAATTCTATTTAACTTAGATAGACCAATCACCTTTCCCGAAGAGATATACGCTACATGTGCTTTCCCAATAATAGGGACAAAGTGATGCTCACAATTGGAGTAGAAGGTAATATTCTTTTCTACCAGCATTTGATTGTATTGATACTTGTTATCAAACAAGGCCACTTTGGGTTTGTTAGCAGGATTAAGACCTGAAAAAATCTCTTCAATGTACATCTTTGCGACGCGCTTAGGCGTTCCATTAAGAGAGTCATCGGTTCTGTCTAGGCCCATTACATCCATGATTTGACCGAATAAATCCGCTATTTTTTCTTTCTTTTCTTCATCAGTGATATCAAAAGCATCTGCTCTCATGGGGGTTTCTAAACCTGTATATATATGATCGTCTCCTATTTCTTCATCAGAGAAGCCATTCAGGCCGCTTTCTTTAATAAGGGTATTCAACATAGTTTCTTGGTGTTTCATATAATTTTATTTTTAAATCGAGTCCTGAAGCTAATTCAGGGGCTAAAAGAGTGTAAATAACCATCGCAATGTTTTCTGCTGTGGGATTCAAATCTTTAAATTCTTGGGTGTCTACGTTTAAGTTTTTGTGATCAAACCGATCCAAGACCTTTTCCTTAATCAAATCAGATAAAATCTTGGTATCTATTACATAGCCAGTTTCTGGATCGCATACGCCTATAACTTTCACTTCTAAATCATAATTATGACCGTGATAGTTAGGATTATTGCATTTTCCAAAGATCTCTTTGTTCTTTGCATCACTCCAGTTTTTATTATGTAATCTATGAGCGGCATTAAAATGCTCACATCGTATGATGGCCGTTTTGTGCATAGTGGTGAATTAAATAGTTTTTGTATGAGATGTTAAAGGTATTTTAATTTTTGTTTAATTTTTAATTTATTTTGTTAAACAAAAATTAAAACTAGTATTTTTACACCATCAACCTAGTAATCGAAGTAAGAATTCATGGAAAAAACGGATGTTAAAATACATATTATAGGCGCTGGTGTCAGTGGTTTAATAGCAGCTCAAGTACTTGAAAGTAATGGATTCTGTCCTGTAATTCTAGAGGCGGCAGATAGGGTAGGTGGCCGTGTAAAAACCGACATTGTAGAAAATTATCAATTAGATCATGGGTTTCAGGTGTTACTTACTTCGTATCCTGCCGCACAGAAATACTTAGATTTTGACGCATTAGAACTGCAGCGTTTTTTACCAGGGGCTTCTATTTTTCGCGATAAGCAAGTGATTTTAGGAGACCCATTGCGGGATATATCGTTATTATTTCCTACGTTATTTTCAGGTGTAGGCTCTTTAAAAGATAAAATGAAGGTGCTTTCGCTTAACGCGAAATTAAAAAAGAAAACCATCTCAGCGATCTTTTCAGATCCTGAGATGACAACAGCTTCCTATCTAGAAGATTTCGGTTTTTCTAAAGCGATGATTACTGATTTTTTCAAGCCTTTCTTTAGTGGTATTTTTCTAGAGCCTTTTCTAGAAACATCTAGTAGGATGTTTGAGTTTGTCTACAAAATGTTTGGCGAAGGGCATGCAGCGCTACCCAAAGCAGGTATCGAGGCGATTCCCAAACAATTACAGCAACGCCTTAGATGTACCGAGATACAGTTTAATACGCACGTAGCTTCTGTTCAGCAAGGAGAGATTCTATTGACTTCTGGAGCATCCATTAAGACTGACTTTACCATTATTGCCACCGATGCAAGTCAGCTGATTAAGAATTTGGCCAGTACACCTGTCGAATGGAAATCGTGTGACACTCTTTATTTTGAGACTAAAACACGCGTGATCTCAAAGGCACTGATTGGTCTTATTCCAAATCCCAATCCACTCATTAATAATATTTTTTATCACACCAGTATTCCAACAAGTACCCAAGCAACGCATGAGCTACTGTCGGTCACGGTGGTAAAAGACCATGCGTTATCGAATAAAGCGTTGATCAAAAGGGTAGAAGCGGAGTTAAAGAACTATTGTGGTATCGAAACCTCTCGTTTTATAAAACAATATACTATTCCTAAAGCGTTACCTCAGCTTCAGGATCTTCGGTATGAAATGGCACCATCAGAAACACGATTGACGTCTAGTATTTTTTTAGCAGGAGATACACAGCTCAATGGATCTTTAAATGCAGCTATGATTGCAGGGGAAAGAGCGGCATTGGGCGTATTAGAATCTGTATAAACTAAAAAACGCCTCTACCGTATAAGTAGAAGCGTTTGTAATGTGTGTAAAAATGTTTTTATATACCTGGATCAGGTCGTCCTTTTAAGCGAACTTCTATTTTTTTCTTCTTAGCCGTAAGTCTTTTCATAATATCCATAAGCTCAGAGTCTCTCGTCTTCTTATAAATTTCATTGATAGCAAGAATCAAACGTTTAGCTTCTCTTGACGCAACGACACGATCGCTAGTTGACATATGACTCATTTTGGCTTTTTCAAAAGCGAATGCTTCTTGTAATATCTCCATGGCTTGTTTGTTTAAATTTTAATAAAAATAGTTAAACATTGCGAAATGAGCAAATTCAGATATATAATTTAATATTTCTATAACAAATTAGGATTAATAGCTAACGCATTTTAGTAAAGATTTAAAACACATCTAATTTTTTTTTATATTTGAGCTAGTGAGAGAAGGTCTTCTAGAGATGGGAGGCTTTTTTTTATGGTTGATTACTAGATGCTTATATTTTAAAAAAGGAAGTTTAAAAATACTGTGGCTCATTATTTTGAGTTAATGAATCCGTTTTTGGATGCCGTTAAAACACGTTTAGTTGAACGAAAGTATATGGTTTCAAACTCCCTTTTTATGGTGTATTTGTGTCTTACAATTACACAGGATCCCCTGGAGCTGTACATATACAGGCGATGCATCTTTGTGGATAGGTACACTCAGCATCGGAGTGACAAAGGTTTCTTGGAGGTCTTCCTCCGGCTATTTGTTTTTGTGCTGTTTCGCTCAAGTTCTGAGCGCCTTTTACTGTTGAAATCTTTTTTAACATAATCATCAATTTAAATTATACACACGCTGAACTTTTAAAGACATTCAGTGTTTCTGTCTAACAAACTAGTTTTGTATACTTTAAAGGTATAAGCATTGCTAGCGACCCCCAAGAAATGTCTTTCGGTTTTCATGAATATTGATAAAGTAATTAGCTCCCCTACAAAGTCTTACGATGGTGTGGGTAGGAGGTGTAAGCCATCAATAGTGATTATGTATAATTTGTTGGCGATGTGGGGGTTTGCTTAGGGATTTTACTTCCCGATACAATAGGTAACAATCCCCATATGTATGAGGATTATGTCGTTATAAGGTGTACATAGGGTGGGGGACTTTGTTTTCTTTTGTTTGTATGATTTATTTACATAAAACGCACTATTCCACTGAGTGTGTAAATTAAATTTTATGTGATAGTGTCTATAGAACAAACTAAGTAATCTACTGTCTAATTATTTTATGGATAGAACTACTCCCATTCTCATTAAATAATTTAACAAAATAAATTCCTGAGGTTACGTTTTTAATATTTATTAAATCGATACCATTACTATTAATTTCATCAATAATCTTAGAACCAGTAACATTATAGACTTCTACCTTTGTTAAAATAATATTGGAATTAATATTTATAATATTTTCAGAAGGATTAGGGTATAATTGAATTTGAGAGCTAACTTCCTTATTGATTAACGAAAGAACCTCTTCTACTACTGTTGTAGAAACAATATTTGTTAATATTGGAGGGTTAAAATCAAAGAAAATCGAAGCATCATTAAATATTGTGTCTCCAACATTAATTCCTTCAATAGGTTTAATTTTATATGCGATGAATCCATTAGATCCCTCTGCATCATCTATTTCCGCTGGTAAGTTTATACCTTCGAAGAGAAACTCAACTTCATTACCGTTAGTTATATTGATAACTCCTGGATGACTTAAACTTTCTAGTTGTATGGTAGTCCAATTTAAATTAGCATCAAGTTGATTCGTTATCCTAACGTTAATAGCATCAGCTGTTCCTGTATTTTGAAATCGTATGATATAATGTAGATATTCGTCCACATTTTCAATGGCAATCTCTGGACCTTCAAGAACAAGAATATCATTTGGATCAAATGATCCTATTACTACTTGATTTCGTGTATGAATGTTATCTTCGGGTGTTTCATCTATTCCTTCGTTAGGAATTATTGACGCTTCAAAAGCTAAAATGTCATCTATTTCTGTGGTAGGAGGAGATAAAATATTAAAGTCAAGTTCAATATGACCAAAACTTAAAGGTTGCAAATCATTATAATCAAAAGTGATACTACTATCTGTTTGATTAACAATATCGACATTAGCATTAAGAAAATTCATTTTTGTATGATCATAGTTTAATTCAATTGAACCTGAGGAGAATAGTGTTCCTGTATTCGTGTAAACTAATTCATAAGAAATATCAAAACCTGGACGAGCAGCACGAAGAGGATATAAAATTATATTTACATCATTTATGGCTTGATTAGGAACAATACAAAAATTGTTGTTTTCATCTATATTGTTTGAATCTTCAAAAACTGAACTATTAGTTCCAGGTAAAATATCAAAATAACTATTTAAAGATGAAGAAATAGTGGTAGTAAATTCTCCTTCATTTGTATATAGAATGTAAGAACCATTACTTTGAGAAAATGTAGCAAATGTATTTTCTCCATTCTCTGTTATTACCAAAAGATTTGATGCAGGCATATTTTCAGATTCATTACATTCATCATTATCATTAAAATGAATAAATCCTAGAATCTGGTTTTGTAAAACCCCTAAATTCTCATACCACACAATAGTATCATCTTCACCTGCACAAGCAACGACATCTATATCACTATCTCCATCTATGTCTGAGGCAAATAAAGCATTAGCACCATCTAAATCATTAGTGATAATTATTTGAGGTCCAAAAGCTCCGAGTCCATCTAGGTTTTTATACCAAGCAATTTTATTGGATGAGGCAGATAAGACATCAAGATTGCCGTCACCATCTATATCTTGAGTAAAAACAAATTCTGCAGAAAAGGCTTCGTCTGTGATTACTTGCTGAGGACTAAAATCGCCTAAACCATCTTGATTTTTGTACCAAGCTATTTTATGATCATCTTTTGAAGCTGAAAATAAGTCTATATCCCCATCATTATCAATATCACTAGCAAAAATCTCAGTTATATTTTCAGATGGACCATCTACGATTTGTCTAGAACCAAAATTTCCCATGCCATCAAGGTTTTCAAACCAATTAATAGCATTATTGAATGAGGCAGCTACTATTACATCGTTATCACCATCACCATCAATATCTTTAGCGATAATAGCTCTTGGATCATTTTGAAAATCACTTATTTGAATTGGTGGTCCAAAATTCCCAAGACCATCTATATTTTCTAACCAAGCAACATCATATTCTCCGCTTGCTGTGAATAAAATATCTAAATCAAAATCACCGTCAATATCTTCAAGATATACACTATCAACAGAAAATTCAAAATCTTCTGGCAAAATAGAATTTGAATTTCCAAAATTTCCTAAACCATCGAGATTTTCAAACCAAGCAATAGCACTTTCATTAATTGTAGAGCCTGATACTATTATATCTATATCATTATCACCATCAATATCTCCAATATGTATATCAGTAGGTCTATATATTTCGCTGGAAATAACCTTAATCTGGGAAAAATTACCATTTCCATCTAGATTCTCAAACCAAGCAAGTTTATTATCATCTAAAGAGGCAGATATTATATCTTGATCTCCATCATTGTCTATATCTGCAGAAAAGACTGAAAAGGGTAAATGGACGTGCCTATTTATAATATTTTCTAACCCATAAGAACCTAATCCATCTTGATTTTCAAACCAAGCTACTTTACTTCCATTGAGATGTACTGAAAATATTTCTAAATCTCCATCATTATTAATATCTCCAACTTCAATATCTAGAGGGGTATCGTGTACTTGGGTCACAAAATTTGGATTACCAAAATTACCATTTCCATCTAAATTTTCATACCAAGCGATTTCGTTATCTTGATTTATAGATGATGCTATAACAATATCAATATCCCCATCTTGATCTAAATCGTCTGTAATAATATCGTTAGGGGCTCCAATTATATCATTTATTATCTGGGGAATAGCAAAAGTACCTTCTCCATCCAAATTTTCATGCCAAACTAATGATTCTGAATTACTCCAAGAAGAAAGTAAATCGATATCTCCATCACCATCTAAATCACCTGAATTAATCGCGAGAGAGTTACTATCACTAGTATATATTACTATGGGCTGAGAAAAATTGGTTCCATCTTGAGCTTCATCATTAGGGTACCAAATCAAAGAGTCACTTTGATATTGGGAACTAAATAAATCTAAATCACCATCCATATCAATATCTGTAAGATGTAGATTTCTCGAATCATTTGCATTTAGATCTATAGAAATGCCGAACCAAGAAGTACCATTGCCGTTTTGATTTCTATACCAATCAATTTTATCTCCATTAGAAAAAGAGGTGATAATATCAAGATCCCCATCATTATCAATATCACCCGCGGTAACATCCCTAATATTGGTAAGCTGACCCGCAATAAATATTCTGAAAAAACCAAAATTTCCAGCGCCATCTTCATTTTCATACCAGAATATCATACCATCACCTATAGAATAAATAATATCTATATCGTTGTCTCCATCTACATCTGCAGCAAAAAGATTGCTTACGCTGTCCTCTTGAGAAGAAATAATTCGTTCATCTGAAAATGTTCCTTGACCATCTAAGTTTTCATACCAAACTAGTTTATTTTCCAGTCTACCGTTTGCAAAAATGTCTAAATCACCATCACCATCTATATCTGCAATTTCAATCTCACTACTACCATAAGTACTATTTATATTATCAATAATTAGTTGTTCTTCAAAACTTATTTGAGACATTAGATGTAAGTTTGAGAGAAGAAGGAATAAACAAACAAGATTCTTGTACTTAATAAAATGGGAAAGATCATTTATCATGTTACTTATGTTTTGTGTTAAATACACAAACAAAATAACAACTTATTAAACAAATATCTAGTGAAAAAAATAAAAATATGTAGAAGGACGAAACCCTACTTCCCAATACAAAAATTGGCAAAAATATTCCCTAGTAACTCATCATTGGTGACTTGTCCTGTGATTTCTCCAAAGTGGTACAACGCTTGTCGTATATCTATCGCCATGAGATCTCCTGAAAGATCAGTGTCGAGGCCGTATTGGACTTTTTCGATTTCTTCGAGGGCTTTGAGTAGGGCGTCATAATGGCGAGAGTTGGTGACAATGGTTTCATTATTACGTAAAGCTCCGGTGTTGACGAAATCTAATAATTTCGCTTTAAGCGCATCCACTCCTTCTTTTTGCTTGGCAGAGAGGAGGTGTAGATTGGAGATAGCTGATTGAAGATTTTTTAGACATCTGCGTATGCTGGTTTTGTTTTGATAAAGACGAAACGCAAAATGCTTTGTTGTAGTATGTTCAAAGTGATTTAGAAAAAAACCAAGCTCGCATTATACATTAAAAAAGCTCAACGAGAATATTTTCGTTGAGCTCAATCAAATTATTTTTAATCCATAAACCTGTAATAGGTCTTCAGGACTAGGCAATGTGGGATTATATTTTATTCCGATTACTCACTTTTAATCACCTTAAAGCTCTTCACTACTTTAGTACTCGAAGTTACCTTGAGTATATACATTCCTTTAGCCAACCTATGCATTGGTATTCTTGTGATATCACTATGTACAGTGTCACTCAACAATAACTGGCCGTGTATGCTGAATAATTGGTAGGTTAAATTATCTGTATTAAAGTTGGTTATTTTCAGGTTTAAATTCCCTTTGGTTGGATTTGGATATACTGATAATCCTAAATCTAACTCATTGTCGTCAACGCTTAAAGTGTCTACAACAGTTACAATAGCGCTAGTTATAGATACATTTCCATTGGTATCTGTTACGGTCAATTGTACGGTGTTTTCTCCGATGTCATCTGTATCAAAATCTAATATATCTAATTCTAGAGAAGCGATACCACAAGCATCATTAGAGCCGTTGTCAATGTCTTCTGGCGTTATGGTAACATTACCTGTTGCACCTAAGACCACCGTAATATCTTGAGCAATCACTTCTGGTTGTATATCATCTACTACCGTAACGATGCTAGTTGTTGTAGACATATTATTACTACTATCTGTTACCGTTAATGTGACCGTGTTAGGTCCTACATTATCACAATTAAAGTTCATACTATCAATAGATGTAGTAACGGTACCACAAACGGCGTTAGATCCATTATCAATGTCTTGTGGGGTAATGCTGGCATTCCCCGAAGCGTCCAATGTAATGGTAATGTTTTGTGCTATAGCTTCAGGCGCTAAGGTACTTTCTACGGTTACTGTTGCCATTGCCGTAGCTACATTATCATTACTGTCGGTGACGGTCAAAAGTACCGTATTCTCTCCTAGGTCATCACAATTAAAAGTTGTAGTGTCTAATGCTATGGTAGCAATCCCACAGACATCATTAGAGCCATTGTTAATGTCTTCTGGTGTTATGGTTATATTTCCAGTAGCATCTAAAGTCACCGTAATATCTTGAGTAATCACTTCTGGTAGGGTATCATCTACTACCGTAACGATGGCTGTTGCTGTAGACATATTATTACTACTATCTGTTACCGTTAATGTGACCGTGTTAGGTCCTACATTATCACAATTAAAGTTCATACTATCAATAGATGTAGTAACGGTACCACAAACGGCGTTAGATCCATTATCAATGTCTTGTGGGGTAATGCTGGCATTCCCCGAAGCGTCCAATGTAATGGTAATGTTTTGTGCTATAGCTTCAGGCGCTAAGGTACTTTCTACGGTTACTGTTGCCATTGCCGTAGCTACATTATCATTACTGTCGGTGACGGTCAAAAGTACCGTATTCTCTCCTAGGTCATCACAATTAAAAGTTGTAGTGTCTAATGCTATGGTAGCAATCCCACAGACATCATTAGAGCCATTGTTAATGTCTTCTGGTGTTATGGTTATATTTCCAGTAGCATCTAAAGTCACCGTAATATCTTGAGTAATCACTTCTGGTAGGGTATCATCTACTACCGTAACGATGGCTGTTGCTGTAGCTATATTATTACTACTATCTGTTGCCGTTAATGTGACCGTGTTAGGTCCTACATTAGTACAACTAAAATCAACAATATCTGCTGTTAAGATAATAGTACCACAAACGCCATTAGATCCATTATTGATATCTTCTGGAGTAATGCTAGCATTCCCCGAAGCGTCCAATGTAATGGTAATGTCTTGTGCTATAGCTTCGGGTGGAATAGTGCTTTCTACCGTTACTGTTGCCATTGCCGTAGCTACATTATCATTGCTGTCGGTTACGGTTAAAAGTACCGTATTCTCTCCTAGGTCATCACAATTAAAAGATGTTGTGTCTAAGGTGATTGTCGTGATTCCGCAGGCATCATTAGACCCGTTGTCAATATCTTGTGGTGTTATGGTTGTATTTCCGGAAGCATCTAAAGTCACCGTAATATCTTGTGTAATCACTTCTGGTGCCATAGCATCTTCTACAGTAACAGTAGCTATTGCCGTAGTTACATTGCCATTACCATCGGTTGCAGTATAGCTTACTGTATTTACTCCTATGTCATCACAACTAAAGCTAGTAATATCTATTGATGAACTCACAATATCACAAGCGTCATTGGATCCATTATCTATATCTTCTGGTGTTATGGTAGCATTCCCTGTTACATCTAATTGCACTGTAATGTCTTGTAGAATCAGCTCAGGTCCCGTTTCATCTACTACATTGATTACTTGTAAACAGATTTCAGAATTTCCCGAAGTATCAGTCGCGGTCCAGAAACGAGTAATACTATAATTAGTCATAGAACAACCATCTGTACCTTGAGTGCTAGATTCTGTATATGTAAGACTCTCTAGAGAGCAATTATCTGTTGCCTCAGGGCTTCCTATATCTGCTGTATCTATACTCGTTCCAAACGCTACAGTAATAGGCTCTGTACATAATAAACTTGGAGCTATGTTATCTTCAACCGTAATCACAAACTCACACGTTGCTGTATTTCCATTTTCGTCCGTGGCAGTATAGATTACCGTAGTCTCTCCAATTTGAAATTGATTGTTTAAAGGCGTATTGCTAGTGAGCGTAGGTTCTAAAGTACAGTTATCTGTTGCCGTAACGGTAAGTGGTATAATTGCATAACAAGAATATGAGTTTGTATAATATATGGGGTCAA
>CAYGQJ010000013.1:0-6697 GCA_964351845.1 uncultured Flavobacteriaceae bacterium
CATCTAAACCTATGGAAGAAATCGTAAATAGAGTTGCCAATAGCAAACTCATCACTTTTGATCTTGAAGACTTATACGCTTCGGGTGCGCGTATGACCCTAGATATTTCGCAATGGTTAGAACAAGGTTTTATCTTACGAGAGAAAAGCTTTCGCGAAAGCGTATCCAACCATAACTGGGCACCATATCAAGATGCGTATGTAGCCTTACACTGTAGTACTGATGCCATTGTTCCCGCTTGGGCATACATGCTTGTAGCAAGCCAGCTACAGGGAATTGCAAAGAAAACCATTACAGGCTCTCTAGAAATGCTTGAGACGATTTTATATACAGAGGCCATTTCAATAGTAGATGTCACGCCTTATCTAGATCGCCCAATTATTGTAAAAGGATGTGCCAACAAACCTGTTCCTGAAAATGCCTATCTATTACTGATAGAAAAACTACACCCCGTAGCAAAAAGTTTACTCTTTGGAGAAGCCTGTTCTTCGGTCCCTTTATTTAAGAAAAAGAAGGAATCCTAATTTGATTTACTTCGCATTTACATTATTTTAGCGCGCTTATTACAAACTTATTATTAATGCGTGCGCTCATCCTATTTCTAGCCATAGTGACCCTTCCATTATCCCTCTTTGGACAGGAAGAACCAAAAAAAGAAAAGAAGAAGAAGAAAGACTCTATTGTTTTAGGATGGAAAAGCAAAGGAATGTTTGAAGCTTTATTCAATCAAAGTGCTTTTAACGATGAATGGCAAGGGGGAGGAACGTCCAATGTAGCGGGTAGTTTTAATGTAACTCAAGACTTAAACTATAAAAGCAAAAGAATAACTTGGGATACTAGAGGAATTGCTAACCTAGGTTTTGCGATCGCAAAAGATCAAGAGTTTGTTCGTAAGACAACAGATCGGTTTGAGATAAATAGCATCTTTGGGAGTAAAATTCCAGAAACGAAATGGTACTACTCAGCCATCTTGAATTTCAGAACACAGCTAGCGCCAGGGTATGAGTTTTTTAATAGAGATGTATTGGGCGAGGAAGGAGAAATTCTCGAAGTTGTTCAAGACCGAAGAGAAATAACGGCATCTTTCTCTCCTGCTTATTTACAAATAGGTCCAGGATTCTTATGGAAAGAGAGTGATGACTTTAAGGTAAACATAGCCCCAGCAACAGCTCGTTATATCTTTGTAAGTAGTCGCTTTACAGCTGTAGACGTCAATGATCCAGAAGCATTAGAAAATTATGTTCCCTTTTTTGGTGTTGAAGCTAACAAAACCGTTCGTTTTGAATTAGGAGCTTCTGTCAGCGCCTACTATAAAGAAGAGCTACTTAAGAATATCGTATTTGAAAATACCTTAAACCTCTATGCTGATTACTTGGAAAATACAAAAAATGTAGATTTAGATTATACCCTTAATGTGGCGATGACTGTAAATAAGTACGTCACTACAAACGTGGCACTTCAACTTATTTATGATGAAAATGCTATAAGCGGACTTCAAATAAGGCAAGTGTTAGGACTAGGTCTTAAGTATTCTTTCTTAGATTGGAAATCACAATCATAACCTAGGGATTTACATAGTAACTTTAGGTAGTAAAACGCAAATCAACTACTCGACAAAAACAGTATTTTTATCGTTATAAAGCAATTAATAATGCTCCATAACTGAAAAAAAACAAGTAGTTTTTCAAGAAGCTTTATATTTGCACCTATATTAACAAACCCAATTTACTCATGAAAAAAATCATTGCACTAGTAGCAGTTATACTCCTAACATTCAACATGTCTGCTCAAACAGAAGAGGAGTTAAAAGAGCAACAAGCACCCAAAAAAGCTGAAATCGCAAAACTACAAGGAGAAGTAGATGCGTTACAAGCAAAGATAGATGCGTTACCAGGATGGAAAAAAGGAGCTTTTGGAACTATAGGGGGAAGCGTTTCTCAATTCAGTGATTGGTTCTCTCAAGGAACTCCAAATGTATCTTCTGGAAATATCGCATTTACCGTAAACGGTTTTGCAAACCTTACCGAAGAAAAATTCTTCTGGCGTAATGCAGCAAACATCAACTTAGGCTGGGTAAAATTTGATGATAAAGATGATCCAACGGATGATGATAGCTTTAGAGCCGGTACAGATGTTTTTAACATTACTTCATTATACGGTAGAAATGTGGCTAAGAACTTTGCCATCTCTGGACTTGCTGAGTACAGAACAACCATTCTAGACAACTTTAATGACCCTGGATACTTAGATCTTGGAGTTGGGGGAACATGGACACCAATTCCAAATATGGTCGTCGTGATTCATCCATTAAACTACAACTTTGTTTTCAGTAGCGGAGAGAGTGTTTTTGAATCTTCTTTAGGTGCAAAAATATTAGTGGACTATACACGTAAAATAGGAGCTATCAACTTTAAAACAAACCTTTCTGCTTTCCAAAGCTATGAGTCTAGTGACTTATCTAACTGGACATGGACCAACTCTTTTGGATACACGCTATGGAAGAAGATTGGTGTTGGATTTGATTTTGGTTTAAGAAACAACAGACAAGAGACGGTAAACTTCGCAAACAATCAATTACTTGCGGCAATGCCTATGGCAACACCTTTTGAATTAGGGGACGGCGCCGTAGACGACCAAATTCAGAGTTTCTGGACCTTTGGATTGAGCTATGCGTTCTAAGCATCCATAATATAAAATATACAAAAAAAGCGACCCCATGGGTCGCTTTTTTGTTGGCTTTACGTTTTCAAACAAACACTAGTATGTGAATTATGTGATCTATTTTATGCCGTAGCTTTACGCAAGAATAGATAGATGTTATCATACAGTAATAGCGTTTAATCCGGATAATACCAAAAAGGAATCCTAGCTACATTTGTTGTACTAATAGAATCTCTTCTGATCCTTTTTCGGGTGATGTCTAATACATGAGCCCCACGAGAAAGATCTTGCAAATCTAAAACCGTCTCATATCCTCTTTGCCCTTTGCTATTATGAGTCATAATATAGGTAACAGGCATGACAGTACTGTCCAATTTAATCGTCACAACATCTTCTAGTACACCTAAGTACTTTTTCAAATTAGCATAGGCAACATCTTCATTTTCCATACCCATTTGAAGATTTACACTTCCTAATTCATATCCACGATCATCTTTTTCAGGCACCAGCGTCGTATCAATTTTATACATCACATCCTCTACAGCTATTCTATGCTTTATGAAGATAGGTAGCGATGAGGTCTTTATAATTTTAGAAGGGATCGTTGCATTTCTAACAAATACCCTATCATTATCAGCAATTTCATCGTCATAGTTTATTACTCTCGCATATTCAGGTGTATCATTCCAGCGATCTATATGAAAATTAGATTCTTTTATATTAATAGAAAACGACATCAACCCTACAATAAATACAGGAATTAATACCGCAAGAATACGTTTTCCAAGTTTGTTGTCTAGTAAATTATAAAGCAAAGGTCTATACAAAAATGAAAATGTAACCCGACTCATGACCCTGTATATTGGGAAATACACAAATGCCAACCATTTTTTCTTCTTTAAAAACCCTTGTGTAAAGAAATCAACAGCGGTCATTAAAAAAGCTATAAACATGAATATGCCAATTATTCCAGCTAAAATATCTTCTGCATCTCCACTAAACAGCACCCCAATAAGCGCAAGAATTCCAGAAAAAATAGCAATACTAATGAAAAAAGAAAGGAAGAAGAAAACGAGCAAAAAGGACAATGCAAATATTAAACTACAATAATCCTCAAGTTTTGAAATATACTTATCAAAAGACCCTATACGCTTTTTTAAGTACGCCTTAAACTTATCTGTATAATTAAGCACTTCATAATCAATATCACCCGAAAAATACCGCAATCCTACCGCTCCGATCCAAAGCCCTCTTAAAATGACGTGGATAATCAAACAGATGGTAAGCGATAATAAGCACATTATAATAGCGGCAAACGCAATACTGGAAATAGCGCTTAAAGACACATTATCCATCGCTTTTGCCGAGACAGAATTTGCCATGGTAACAATAGGATCAAAGGTTTGGATCAATCCAAATATTGCAACTCCAGAAATAATCAGTTCTAATTGCCAACTTTCCTGTTGTAAAATATCAAGCCATTTTTTAAACTTAGAATCTTCGTGTTTTGGTAACATATAGTGATGGTTGGTTATACAATAATAAGTAATCCTTTTTGAAAAGTGTCACAACTAAAAAATGTGAGCCTTATACACTCACATTTTTTACTACGTAATGCCAAGTATATTCTTAAAACCCATCCTCGTATTCTGGGTATAGAAAACTATTGTATGGGAAACGAGTGACATGAATCTCTCTCACGCGCTCGTATACCTTTTTTCTAAAACTTTCAAAGTTATCTTTATTCAAAGCAGATATAAAAATAGAATCTCCATTGGTTCTAGCCATCCACGTCTGTTTCCATTCCTCTAGAGAGTAATGAACAGGCGCACGCTCTATCATCAAATCTTCTTCATCATAATCTTCTGGCTGATACGCGTCTATTTTATTAAACACCATCAAGACCGGCTTATCTGCACTCTTGATCTCATCTAGAATTTTATTTACAGAAGCGATATGATCTTCAAACTGTGGGTGGGCAATATCGACTACATGCAATAACAAATCGGCTTCTCGCACCTCATCGAGTGTACTCTTGAAAGAATCGACCAGTTGCGTTGGGAGTTTACGTATAAATCCTACCGTATCTGAAAGTAGAAAAGGCAAATTACCAACAACTACTTTACGCACGGTGGTATCCAACGTAGCAAACAGTTTGTTTTCTGCAAACACTTCACTTTTACTCAATGCGTTCATAAGCGTCGACTTCCCCACATTGGTATACCCTACCAAAGCAACACGCACCAATGCCCCACGATTACCACGTTGTGTCGCCATTTGCTTGTCTATGCTTTTCATTTTCGCTTTAAGCAATGTAATACGATCCCTTACAATACGTCTATCTGTTTCGATTTCTGTTTCCCCAGGACCACGCATTCCAATACCACCTCGCTGGCGTTCCAAGTGCGTCCATAAACCGGTAAGTCTTGGTAATAAGTACTGGTATTGCGCCAGCTCTACCTGTGTACGCGCATAACTCGTTTGTGCTCGTTGTGCAAAAATATCAAGGATCAAATACGTACGATCTACAATCTTACATTCTAATAATCGCTCAATATTACGCTGTTGCCCCGGAGATAGCTCATCATCAAAAATCACCGTACCTATATCATGCTGATCTACATACGCCTTCACATCCTCCATCTTTCCTGATCCTAAAAACGTTTTAGGATTGGGCATATCTAGTTTTTGAGTAAACCTTTTTGCCACTTCACCTCCTGCGGTATACGCAAGAAATTCAAGTTCATCCAGATACTCTTTCATTTTGTCCTCACTTTGGTGACGTGTGGTCACTCCTACGAGAACACATTTCTCATATTCTATTTGTTCAGTTTCTAGCATACTGCAAAGGTAGGGAATAGGTTGTAATCCTTTTTAGTAAATTCGTACCCCGATACCATATATATGAAAGATAATTCCGCTTTCGCGAAAGCGCACTCAGACCCAAAAAAATTAAGCGTCGCATTCTACAACTTAGAGAACCTATTTGACACTGAAGATGATCCCAATACACTTGATGATGATTTTACCGCCGAAGGGTTTAAAAACTGGAATGGCAAACGATATGCTCACAAACTACGTAAGTTAAGTCGTGTCATCTCTCAAATTGGCCATACAGAAACCGATGAAGCACCTGTATTAGTAGGCGTTGCAGAAGTTGAGAATATAACCGTATTACAAAGCCTTATCGCTACCAAAGAACTAAAAGACCTTGGGTATGATATTATACACTATGACTCTCCTGATGAAAGAGGGATTGATGTAGGGCTATTATACCGTAAAGAAAGCTTTGAAGTATTGGAAAGCGAGACCGTCTCTGTGTATTTAGAATCGGAGTTTGGGCAGCGGGATTATACCCGCGATATCCTGCATGTAACTGGAAACTTGATGGGGATAAAAACCCATATCCTAGTAAATCATTGGCCTTCTCGCCGCAGTGGGGTTGAAGAATCTGAACCTAAACGAATCATAGCAGCTCAAAAAAACCGAATGCTTATCGAACGTATTCAAGAGCAAGAGCCTGAAGCACGCATTATTGTGATGGGTGATTTTAATGATGGTCCTTACAATGAAAGTGTCAAGAACCATTTGGTACAAAAGGACCTTTATAATCCTATGGTATTTTTAAATACGCGATATGAGGGAAGCCTTAACCACGATTTTGAGTGGTATCTTTTTGATCAAATCATTCTTTCTACAAATTTTATGCGTATGCACAAAAATGCGCTTAGATATAAAAAATCTGACATTTATAACGAGCACTATCTCACCGAGTTTAAGGGGCGTTTTAAAGGAAACCCTTTTCGTACCTATGCCGGAAAGAGATACTTAGGCGGGTATAGTGATCACTTTCCCGTGTATTGCATCTTTGAGTATCACTCCTAGCGCTCTTAACTTTCCTAACTTCCTTAACGATAAAAGCCTGTGAAGATATCTTCACAGGCTTTTTAATGAATAAATTCAAGGTATCCTTGACATTAATCTTAGACAGAGATAAAGATCAACTCATATTTATAGCTAGTTATCAAGCCATAAA
>CAYGQJ010000013.1:6797-72220 GCA_964351845.1 uncultured Flavobacteriaceae bacterium
GTCTTATGTCTTAGCCAGACACGACTAAATTAGTATACATAAGATAACTTACTGCTTGATAAATCGTTTGGTAACTGCTAGTCCTTCTTTAGAAACAAACCTCACAAAATACACACCTGATGCTAGTTTTGACACATCAACAGAAAGCGCATCTTCTTTTGGATTGATGGTTTGCACCACCGTTCCTGTAGAAGAGAAGATGATAATCTCATCATATGCTGCGTCAAGAACATCAATAGTCAACTGTGATCTTGTTGGGTTAGGATATAATTTTATGTTGTCTTTAGAAGCCTCCGTAAATGAGCGCAATGCTGTAATCGTTGGTGCTTCTTGTGGCGCCGCAAATGAACTTGCATTATCTCCTGAGACAATCACTTGATCTATCCAAATTTGATCATTATTAGCACTTGCATCACAACGAATACGGAATCTATTGGACGCATTAAAGTTAAATGCACTACTATCTAGTGTAATGGTATCTGTAAAGAACGAACCATTAGAAAAATCTGTTCCACTAACGTATTGCCCTATCACTTGATAGGAAGATCCGTTAAAGAATTCTACGAAATAATCTTCGCCATTTTCCATGCTATTTGCAAACGAATGAAACTCGATAGTTACCTGATTATTTCCAGAAAGATCTAAGACTGGTGATACCATGTTTGAAGAATTAGAATTATCTCTAAGTCTAACAGAAAAAGATCCTTCAAAAGAATTTGTGGTAGATTGTCTTGCGCAATCACTTCCGCCATCGATCCATCCTTCTAAACCTGTCTCAAAGAAATACCCAGCAATGACACCTGGAGTTCCTCCTCCACCTTCCAGCGTGGTAAATGAAGTTGTTGCGCTACCAGAAACATTTCCTGCAGCATCTTGAGCACTTACAGATGCGTTATATAATGTTAACTCTGTAAGCCCCGTAACATCAAAAGTTGTTGTTGTAGAACTTCCTACCACATTTCCATCTATAGAAATGGTATAGCTAGCTACCCCTACATTATCTGTAGAGCCATTCCAACTTAATGTAGCACTATTTGAGGTAATATTTGAAGCGACTAAGCTTGTAGGGTCAGAGGGTGCTTCTGTATCAGGAGTTCCTGCTTGTAATTGAAAAGAACCTACAACACCTCTTCTTCCGTTATTCATATATTCATTGATAAACCAAAAAGTAGCATCATCAGACGGATCTACATCCATTTTACTATAATCTCCATAACGTGTCCCTGGTATTTTTGCATCTCCATTAGCGATTAACCCTTCCATAGCGGTCATGGTTCCTAATGGATCTGAACTTAATCTTCCCGTAAAATAAGAACTCACAAACACGGTAGATGGTGTAGAAGGACCAGACATAGACGTATATCCCATACCGATGTTTCCTTGTCCATCCATCGCCATACTTGCATTCCAAGCATGTCTTCCATCTGGCGCTGTATACGTTCCTTCTTGATATAAAGACCAAGGTTGGTTATCGCCACTTTGACGGAACTCATACCAACGCACTGCGGCTAGTTCTTCAGAAGATGCATCTGCATCTACCACAAAATTAAAAATAGCTGAGTTATGGGTAGCAAATTTTCTAAACTGTGCTTGATTCATAATTGTTGCCTGTAAGGCATCTATATTAATAGGTCTTCCACTCCCTGGCTGTCTTAGATTTGAAAAACTTCCATTATCAAACACACTTATAAATGGCGTTGTATTAATTTGAGTGGGATTGGATATCGTAGAACTTGATGTGTTTGACCAATTTACATCCGCCGTCCAAACCTTGACGTGATCTACAGAAACACCGTTCCATGCATTATCCTGTAAATACACAATCGTAGCTCCTCCTGGCGCTGGCATATTATTGTCTGTAATATTTAATGCTTGAGGACTAAAAAATCCACTCGTTACAATACCAGGAAGATTAAACCCAATAATTTGTGCATTGGGATCACCTACTAGCATTGCATCTCTTTCTAATGCCCAAAGTTTGTTTGTACCGCCTGTATTTTCTGTGATATAATATCCATCACTCCATACAGATAATTTTTGATAATCCTGAATTCCAGAAATTGTATATACAAACCAGTTGGCAGTAAGCGGGTTTGGCCCATCAGAAATAGCCACTTGTGCTCCAGAACCTAAAAAAGAAAGCACCCATCTATCTGCTGCATTGTCATAAGATGCCGTAAGATCACAACATCCACCTGAAGGAAAAATTGCTGGATTAGGCGCTGTTTGCCCCAGTAACTGATTTCCAGATTTGTCATAAATAGCAAATCCAGTGTTAAAGACAACCATTACGTGGTTAGGCCCAATCGCTAATGAAGGATCTGTGGGTTGTGATCCTGATGCATACGCATCAAAAACAATATCTGCAGCAGCCATACGAACACTTTGTTCCTTTTCATGTTTATTTCTTACAAAGTAATCGTCCTCAGTTTGCGGATCTTTTCCTTGTACTATTTGGGCCGCTAAAGACCTCTTATCCTTTGCTTCTTTTTCAGTATTATCAGACGGAATAAGATCATTAGGTCGCGAAGACAATGAAGAAACATATTCTACAGAAGAAATTTTACCTTGATAAAAAGGCCTTGTCTTATCATCTACCTGCCCGTAGGACGAAAAAGAAAGAAAACAAAGCAATAAAAGTACTAATTTAATTTTCATAATTTTTGGCTTAAGTTATTAATATACTGTAATGTACAAATAAAATTTATTCAAAGAATCAATTGTATGTTTTCGCTTGTTTTTTGCCAAAAAACCACATAATTATTATGGTTTTACCATTTAATAAAATAGAAGATAAAAATTATCGCTATTCTTTGATAAAGTGCTCAGAAGGCGTTAAAAAATTCTAAAACTCGTTTTTTAATGCCTTGCTCCCTTTCGAAACGATCAATAAAGAAGACAACATTTGTTAGTTGTCGATGATTTCGTGCTTTATATCTAAAAAAAAAGTTAACGTTTTGTAAGATTCTTTTTTTGTTTAACCTTAGTAGAATTAAAGAGACAAAATATCTTCTTTTCTATAGTTGCTTTTGTTTTTGAAGAAAGATAAAATCCTACTAACCAAATAAAGATATCCGTCGAACTATATCAAATAGTATCGAATACAACAACTAATTTTCTATCAAATGAAAAAACAATTATTTTCGTTTTTATTCGCAAGCCTTCTATCATTTCTAGGGTATGGACAAATCACCATAGATGAATCCTTAACTACCCAAGAATTAGTAGAAGATGTTTTAATAAACTCATCTTGTGCTGAGGTTTCAAATATTGTGTCTTCCACAGGAACTGATTTTGGAGATGTAAATGGTATCGCCGCTTTTTCTGCAAACGGATCAGATTTTCCTTTTGAAGAAGGAATTTTATTAATGTCTGGGGATGTTCAAGCTGCCCCTGGTCCTAATACATCTACACAAAGTAATGGTGGTTGGCCTGGTGATGCAGATTTGGAAGCAAATACAACGGCTATAAACACGAACAATGCTTCTTTTATAGAGTTTGATTTCACCCCATTTATTGAGCAGATAAGTTTTAACTTTATCATGGCTTCTGAGGAATATGATCAGAACTTCGAATGTACGTTTTCTGATGCTTTTGCTTTCATACTAACGGATATTACCACAGGAGATGTACAAAATCTAGCTGTTTTACCTGGAACAACAATTCCTATAGAAGTAACTAATATTCGTCCTGAAGTACCTGGACAGTGTGCCGCTGTTAATGAAGAGTTTTTTGATAGATATAATTTTCAACCTTTTAATGATGAAAACGCCGCTGCCACCAACTTTAACGGTCAAACTGTTCAGCTTACAGCAATGGCCGACGTGGTATCAGGAAATCCATATAGAATAAAATTAGTAGTCGCCGATCAATCTGACAATGCCTTTGATATTGGCGTATTTTTAGAAGCAGGTAGTTTTAACATTGGTACTACAGATTTAGGAGATGATATATTACTTTCTAACGGAAATGCCGCTTGTGAAGGAGATACAATCACTCTTAACGCAGAAGACCCAGATGCTGTATCATACACATGGTTTATGGATGGCTCTGAAATTGTTGGAGAAACAAATCCTACGCTTGACGTAACAGTGGCTGGAACCTATAGTGTAAGTGTAAGTCTTAACAACACAGATTGTACTATCGAAGATGAAATCGTTGTTGAGTTTATCACAGCTTCTGCTGTTGATCTTGGTGATGATATTGATGCTTGTGAAGGGGATATGGTTGTTTTAGATGTTGATATTCTCGATTCTTCAGCATCTTTCGCTTGGTTTTTTAATAGTGTCGTTCTTATCGATGAAACAGACGCTACACTTAATGTAACAGAAGCAGGAGAATATGCGGTTGTTGTTACTTTTAACTCAGGATGTACTTTTTCTGATGTCGTTACTGTAGATTTTACAACAGCCCCTATTATCGAATTAGGAGAGACTATAAATAGCTGTTTAGTAGATCCTATTATCTTGGACGCAACACCATCTAATGTAGATCCTTCGACAGTTACGTATGCATGGTTCTTAGACAGTGTTGTGCTTATAGACGAAACAGCAGCAACATTAAGTGTTACTCAAGAAGGAGTATATACAGTCGTGGTTACTTTAGGACCTTGCACCATAACAGATAGTGTTACTGTCGCACCTCTTGCGGTTCTTTTTGAATTAGGAGATGATTTTAACACCTGTTTTGAGTCAACAGTCACACTAGATGCTACACCAACAAACGTTGATCCTGATGAAGCCACTTATGAATGGTCTCTTGATGGTAGTATTATAACTGGCGAAGAAGAAGCTACCCTCACCATAACAGAGGAAGGAACCTATGAGGTTACCGTGTCATTTGGAATTTGCTCTAATACAGATAGTATTACCGTTACACTAGCAAATCCTGATGGGTCTCCATGTACAGATCCAGAACCAACAGATTGTACCGTATTAGATGCTGGTCCAGATTTAGAGGTAGATTGTGAAAATCCTTGTGTAGATTTAGTAGCTTCTGTCATAACACTACCGTTTACATCTACATCTTCCTATAGAATAGCTCAAATAGAATGTCCTAATCCTCCAACTAGTGGAGACCCAACAAATCTAGAAATAGATGACCGTTGGAGTGAATTGATAGATTTACCTTTTACGTTTACATATTTCCAGAATGATTACACCAATCTTGTGATAGGTGCAAATGGTCAAATTTCTTTTAACCCAGCGTACGCTGGTGAAACGAATGGATGGAATTCTGAACCCGGAGAGCTTTTACCTTTTAATGATGAAGATGTAGAAGGACTAGATGCAGAATTCCCTTTTAATACTATTTATGGAGCCTTTCACGATATAAATCCTGGAGTAGCACCTACCGCACCAGATAGAATAAATTTCTTTGTAGATGGTGATGCACCTTACAGAAGATTTATTGTGAACTTTGATATGGTTCCTCAATTTAGTTGTACTGAGTTATTAACTTCTCAACAAATCATACTCTATGAATCTCTAAATGTTATAGACGTTAACATCATCAACAAACCTGTGTGTGAGCCATGGAATGACGGTCTTGCAACTTTAGGAATCATGGGGAATGACCTTACTGAATTTGCGGTTCCTGATGGAAGAAACACAGGAGCTTGGGAGGCTTTTGATGAAAGCTGGAGATTTATTCCTGATGGCCCAGCTAGTGATGATAGCGTATTTACTTGGTCTGACGAAGATGGCACTATATTAAGTAATGACTTAATATTTAATGTATGCCCAACAGAAACCACTACGTATACCGCGACATTAACAATCACTAATCCTGATGGATCTACTTCTACACTCACTGATGATGTCACAGTCACAGCAAATGTTGTAGACTTTACTGTTGGATTAGGTGATGACCTAGCATTTTGTGATGTAGCCTCTTTTGAGATTGTTCCTGAACTCGCTGGAGATGTGACAAATCCTACTTTCTTATGGAGTACTGCAGAAACGACAGAGACCATTACTGTAACAACGTCTGGAACGTATACTGTTGAAGTAACCGTAGATGGCTGTGTCATGATGGACGAAATAACAATTACCTTTTTAGAAAGTCCTTGTACTGTAGATTCTGACTGTCTTGTTATCGATTTCTTAGAAGATTTTGGAACTGGTACAGAACGCGTATCAACTCCATTTACTGAATACACATTTAATCCAGGCCCTGGAGAAGTAAATGATGGAGAGTATGCGATCATAAATACTTCTGCTGACTTAAACAATGGATGGCATGACAATCTTGAAGACAATACGCCTGGAGATGTAAATGGACGTGCACTATTTGTAAATGCAGACTTTAATACAGATGAATTTTACAGAAGAACAGTAGATAACCTTCTAGCTGATACTAACTACACATTTAACGCATTCATCACAACGGTGTATGACATAGATACGGGTATTTGTGGTGGTAATGGTATTCCTGCTAATGTAACATTCAGAGTTGAGGATCCATTAGGAGCTACACTAGCTGAAATTGACACAGGCGATATTCCGAACGAATCAGATCCAAACTGGCAACAATTTACTATTGATTTTAATTCTGCCGTAAATACTTCGGTTCAGATTGTATTAGTGAATAACTCAATAGGCGGTTGTGGTAATGACCTTGCGATTGATGATATATCACTATCATTTAGCGGTACCACACCTACCCTAGTTACTCCTCCTGATTTAGAACTTTGTGATGATCTTGGAGATATGGTAGAGATTTTTGATCTTACTTCGCAAATACCTACGATCTTAAACGGTGAGGACGCTGCAGATTTTAATATCTCATTCCATACAACACAATTAGATGCAGAGGCAAATGCAAGTCCTATTGGAACTCCAAGTGCTTATGCAAATACTACAGATCCAGAAACCATCTTTGTACGTGTTGAACGCGTATTAGATGAAAGTTGTTTTAGTTTTGTTGCGTTTGATTTAATCCTTAATGACATTTTCTCATTAGCAAATAATCTTCCGTCGACGATTGATATCTGTTCAACAGACACAATCCCAGTATTAGATGCAACTCCAATAGATACCTCTATAGATCTATCTTCTGTAACGTATGTATGGACTGATGAAACGAATACAACTGTGTCTACAGACGCTCAATTTACGCCTTCAGTTGCTGGTATTTATACCGTAGTGGTTGAATTACTACCATGTAGTCAAGAAACATTTACCGTAGATCTCTCTATTACAGAAACGCCTATTGTAGATCTTGGACTAGATGAGTTACTATGTAGTGATGCCTCTTTTGAAATTGTTCCTTCCTTAAGTGGAAACCTAAATGGTGCAACACTTCTATGGAGCACAGGTGAAACTACAGATACAATCATAGTTGATCAATCAGGAACCTACGATCTTACTATAACAGTAGGGCCTTGTTCTGTCACAGATAGCATCACCATTACCATAGCTGATCCTGTAAACGTATCTGTTGATGATGACTTTACTACCTGTAGAGAATTCCCTAACACCCTTACATCTGTAAGTGATGATGCTAATGTCACATATCAATGGCTTCTTAACGGGGACATCATCACTGGAGAAACCTCTAGCACATTAGACTTCTCTATACCAGAGAGTGCCGTAGGAACTCAGATATACACTGTTATTGTAACAACAGCAGCTGGATGTACAAGTGAAGACTCTGTCGATGTATCATTATTTGACGTAGGAAACTGTGTGATTTCTCAAGGGATATCTCCAGATGACACGCCTGGATTTAATGACACACTAGATTTAGAGTTCTTAGCAGCCAGAACAGGAATTGATGTGCTTCAAATCTATAATAGACTGGGCACACTCGTTTATGAACAGAATAACTACGTAAACCAATGGAGAGGTCAAACAGATAATGGAAATGATCTTCCAACTGGTACGTATTTCTATGTCATCAATCTTGAAGGTGAAGATCCTGTATTTGGAGGACAAGCTACAGGATGGATTTATATCAATAGAGGCAAATAAACACAGGACTAATAGATAATATTTATTATCGCGCATAACGCATCATTTATGCAATAAATAAATTTTTAAAAATGAAAAAACTATTTTTATTAACCCTTATCACAAGCATTTTATGTGTTGATCTTGCAACAGCACAGCAAGATCCGCAGTATACGCAGTATATGTATAATCAGAATGTAGTTAATCCTGCATATGCTGGTTTACAAGAAGGGCTTTCTCTGGGTTTATTGTATAGAAACCAATGGTCTGCTCTTGATGGAGCGCCTGAAACGTATACCTTCAATGCACATGCACCCGTAGGTGAGAGGACAGGATTAGGAATTTCTTTGATTAGAGATGAACTAGGCCCTGTTAGAGAAACTAATGCATACATAGATTTCTCATATACAATCCCAGTAAGCAATAAGTATCAATTAGCATTTGGGCTAAAAGCAGGCGCTACGTTCCATGATATTGGACTCGCCGACCTAGAACTACAAGATCCAGGAGATCCTTTCTTTTCACAAAATATAACTCAAACAACTCCTAACATAGGAGCTGGCGTCTTTTTATATAGTGATAATTTTTATGTTGGAGCTTCTGTACCTAATATCTTAAATTCTCTTCACTTGGATGAAAATGGATTACAATTTGGCTCAGAAACAAATCACTATTTTGTGACATCTGGATATGTTTTCCAAACCACCGAAAATTTAAAATTAAAACCATCAGTGCTCGTAAAATCAGCTTTTGACGCACCCACTTCTTTTGATATAAATCTTAACGCACTATTCTTGGAAAAATTTGAACTAGGAGTCTCATACAGATTAGACGACTCTTTTAGTGGTATTGTAGGTTTTCAAGCAACACCTGATTTAAGAATAGGATATGCATATGATGCTGTTGTTTCAGAAATTAATAATGTTGCCCCATCATCACATGAAATAATACTAACCTATAATATCATCTTTAATAAGCGTGCATTACGCTCACCGAGATACTTCTAAAATAAAATATAGTACAACATGAAGAAGTTTTACATATACATATTACTTGTTGCTACGAGTATTAATTTTGCTAATGCACAAAGCAAAGACACTAAAAAGGCAGATCAATTATTTAATAGATTAGCGTATATAGAAGCTATCGAAGAATATAATGGTCTTATTCAAAAAGGAAAAGCAGATGACTACGTATATGAGCAATTAGCGCGTAGTTACACAATCCTTAACGATACAAAAAAAGCAGAATCTTTTTATAAGCGTATTGTTAAGAACAAAAATGCAAATCCAGAAACACTTTTTGCGTATGCAGAAATCTTAAAAGCAAACGGGAAATCAAGTGATTATAAAAAATGGATGAAACGATTTGTAAAAGCAAATTCAACTGATCCAAGAGCCGCTATCTATTTAAAAAATCAAGATTATCTAGAAGAACTAGAAGATCGCGATCCTTTGTATACTGTGACCAACGCAGATAAAATAAATACTAAATACGCTGACTTTGGTTCTTTTACAAAAGACAATAAAATCTACTTTTCTTCTTCTAGAAATACAGATCGTAAAAACCACAACTTAAATGGAGAGCCTTTCTTAGATATCTACGCTGCTACTACAGACGGATCTGCCATGAGTAACGTTGAGCTATTAGAAGGAGATGTAAACTCTAAATATCACGAAGGCACCATCGCAATTACACCTGATGGAAAGCGCATGTTCTTTGACCGTAACAATTACTTTGAAGGAGATCTAGAAAAGGATGAAGAAGGCGTGAATCAAATCAATATGTATTCTGCCGAAAAAGTAGCTGGAGAATGGACAAACATTGAACCTGTTTCTTTTAATGATGACAACTATTCAACAGGACACCCTGCGATTAGTCCAGACGGAAAAACCTTATACTTCTCTAGCGACAAGCCAGGAGGGCAAGGTGGATCTGATATCTATATGGTAGAAATTAAAGCAGACAACACGTTTGGTGAACCTAAAAATTTAGGAAATCAAATTAACACGATTGCCACTGAAGCATTCCCTTTTATTGATGCTAATGGATCTCTTTACTTCGCAAGTAATGGCCATTTGGGACTAGGAGGTCTTGATGTTTTCCTTGCAGAAAAAAATGGCAATTCTTTTGCGTATCCAGAAAATTTAGGCCCTGGCGTAAATAGTGGTAATGATGACTTTGGAGCAAATATAGATTCAGAAAAAGGAACTGGATATGTCTCTTCAAACAGAAAAGGCGGTAAAGGAAGTGACGATATTTACATACTAGGCAAATTGCCTCCATGTGATGTAGATGTAACCATCACTGTAGAAGATACCGATGGTAACGGAATCTCTAAAGCATTCGTCGAAATTATGAATATCACCGAAGGAACAACAGATTCTGACACGGCAACCACTACAGGAAGATATCTATTTTCTTCAAAATGTAAAAGAGAATACAAAGTAATGGCGTCTGCAGATGGATTTATTCCTAATGAGCAAACCGTAACTGTGGCAAAAAAATCTGTCAACGTTACGATTACACTTCAAAAAGAAGCGATCATTACTCCAGACGAAGTGGTATTGAATCCTATTTACTTTGATTTTGACAAATGGAACATACGTCCAGATGCTGCAGCTGAATTAGATCGCCTTGTTGCTTCTATGAATAAATATCCTGATATGAAAATCTCTGCAGAAAGTCATACGGATGTTAGAGGACCAGAATCATACAACCAGACACTTTCTCAAAAAAGAGCTGAGTCTATGCGTGATTATGTCATTAGTAAAGGGATCAATGCAAATCGTATTACCGCAGATGGAAAAGGAGAAACAGACCCTGCTGTCTCTTGTGAAGAAGCTGCTTGTTCTAAAAATGATCACCAACTTAATAGACGTTGTGTCTTTAAAATTGTAAAATAACAAATCATACATTACATACTCACTCACAAAAAGGCTTCCTATATTTTAGGAAGCCTTTTTATTTTTAATCAGCATCATGATTATTAACGCTATACTTTCATTATAATACTTCCTAAACTATTTTTAATCTTCAGTAAGAGGTGTAGGTTTTTGAACTGCTTTTAATATATAGTTAGGTATCATCTCATTGGGCGGTGTACTTTTACCATATAGTTGATACGAATTATAATTCCCTCCTGTAAATACAGTAATCATATCTAATGCTGGCCAAATATTAATTTTTTGCCCCCCATTCCCCGAAGCTTGATATGAATTATATCTTCGACCCTCAATGTCAAAGTGTTTTTGATACCACAAGTAGCCATAATCACCTGCATCCATTCTAAAGGTTTTACTGACCCAATCTGCTGAGACTACTTGTTGACCTTGCCATTTTCCGCCGTCTTTATACATTTTAGCCAATTTAACTAAATCTCTTGGTGTTATTCTCATCGTACTAAACGTTGTTATACTAGACTTGTTTGGTTCAAAAGTCCAGTGGTAATTTGATATTCCCATTGGGTCAAATAGATGTTGTTTTGAAAACTCTTCTATGTTTTCTCCAGTTGAGACCTCTACCAAACTACCTAAAGTAAGTGCACAGCCTGTACAATAGGAAGAAGATTTCCCAGGCGCTGTGATCATTGGCAAATCGAGTGTGTACTTTACCCAGTCTTCACTTTCCATCATTGACCCCTCATTTCCTTTGCTCTCCTGATTACCATCTTCACAGTCTAAACCGTGTCGATACATTAAGAAATTTTCTATGGTGAGTTCCTTTTTCCTGGCATCTACATTGGCAATTTCTGGATACCTTGATTTGAAATAAGGCAGAAGTTTATCTTTTTCACCTTTTATAAATCCTTTGTCTATAGCAATACCAACGATCCCACCAATGAAAGGCTTTGTTGCTGATCTTAATTGATGCGGTGTATCTTTATCATACCCATAAAAATACTCCTCAAGAACTAACGTATTATTCTTATAAATTAATATGCTATGCACATCTGGGTAATCCCCTTTTATCGTTTCCCTAACCATATCTAGTATGAGTTCCGGGTTTTGAAATGCGTCTTCCAAAGAACCTGTTTGTAAGCCATCAGGTAAGGCTATTGGTTTTTGATAGGTATAATCCTCAGGATGATGGAAAAGTTCTTTTCTTGGGAACATATCCATCTTCTCAATCTTTGTGGTTATTAACTTAAAAAATTGCTCATCGGTTGTATAAGCTATGACTTTATCAAGTTGATCTCTGCTGAATATAACAGTGCTTCCTTGTGCATCAGTAAAGCTATCTAAAGCGATGAATTTTAATGGATATTTTGCATTCTCTATGACCGCATAAAGGATGGTGTCTAATGCAGATGCCTTCAGCTCTAGCGTTGTATTATTAATATATTCATATTTTCCTTCGTAGGCTAAAAGTGTTTCATATTCAGATGTTTCTTTTTTGGAAGAACACCCTATAGTTAATAACAACGTAATGACTAACAACACAATTACGTTTTTTGAAAAATAGCTTTTCGTATTCCGTTTCAAGAAAGGAATCGATAACGGATAAAAGCATTTTTGTGACGTTACGGCTTTAAAAATATTATACGTTATTACCAAAATATTAAAAGGAACTACAGCAATAAAAAATAAAAAGCCCCATTTTTCAACTGTAACTAAAGATATAGAAGCAATAATATATAATATAGTTACACTCAATTGGAAGTTAATAACCTTAATCCCATGTTCATTATATATAGCATTATCCTCTCGCTTATGGAGCCATAAAAAGAGTGGAATTAACACCGAAAACGGAAAGATAAATCCCAATAATGGTGAGCCATGTATAAACAGTAGCCATTTTTTTTGTAATGCCTCTTTTTTTGGATTCTCTAACACCAATAGGTCTTCGGCTGTTATTCCTAGCGCATTTGATAATAACTGTATCGTTTGTAGTTGTGGGTTTACTTCGTCTTTTTCAATACGCTGTATTGTTCGTATTGTTACTTCAGATTTTTCAGATAGTTTACCCTGTGTGTACCCTTTTAGTTTTCTTTGGTACACTAAATTTTTTCCAATTGATTGAGTTTTCATACATTTTAATTTGATACAAAAGTATTCATCTTCACTAGCTTTCATGACGACATACTGGTGTCATCTATCTGTCATTTGCTTATTTTATAGGGGTTATGATCAGTTTTTAGCTTATACACACTAAAATATATCTCTAAGTAAAATAACACTAATTATAGTAAACTTTATAGTGATCTAAGTATACACAACTATTCTTTTAAGCATCCTAATTCCGCTTTCACGTAAGTGAAGTTTATACTGAGCCCGTCGAAGTACGAAAGCGTATAAAGAACCATCCCATTTGGAAATATAACACTTCTAATTACTACTGCGCATTAATTTTAATATTGTCTAGCTCATACGTCCCGTCAAAAGTAGCATCACCACTTCCTACGTATTTAAAAGCGATATGAACAGTCCCCTCGAGACACGACAAATCAATAGTTCCAGAAGCTACCCAATCCTGAAAAAAGGTATCATCAGAAACAATAGTCCCTTCTAGTATGGGGCGCCAATCGGCATCATCTATATGAGCTGTATCACCATCCCAATCAGTTGCATAAAGCAAGGTAAGTGTGCTTGCATCAGCAAAACTATTGGAGGTTTCAAAGGCAAGTGTCTCCATTTCTTGTGCATTAAAATTAATCGCTGGGGTGATCAACCACGCAATCGTACTATCATCACCAGACGAAAAAGACCCTATCCGCACAGCAGTACCATAATTACCCCCTGCATCAAAAGGTTCCCAAATTTCAGACCCTTCTTGGGCAAAGTTGATCCACGCATCATTCAAGGATCCGTTGTCTAAGTTATCGGCAAACACAACGCCTTCTCCACTCTCTTCTGCAAGACCACACAAATCACACCGATCTCCTTCTTCAAATAGGACATCCTTTGGATCGTTGATCGCCATATTAAAGACGTCTCCGAAGAAGTCTTTTGTCAACACCCCTTGCAAAGTCCCCCTCCCTGACGGCAGTGATAATGCTTTAAAATCTGAGAAAGTACTTGTACTCAATATGGTTCTTGCTCCTGTAGCACAATCTTCCAATACCCGCTCACCATCAAACTGATCTTGTGGCTCTGAAGCATACGTTCTTTGATGATTAATGACTTCATCTACATTAAATTGGACGTTTTCAAGCGAAACAAACAAATTCGTTTTCTCATCAGAAAAATCAGAAAAAGAAATTGGCATCGGAATAATCTCTGCCACCTCATTACTTCGTACAATCACCTCATTTTGCATAGAAGGTGGGATTTTTCCAACAGAACTCCCATCGGCAATACCTACCGAAAGAACGCCGTTAGCAATACCAACTGTAAGACCATCTAACCTAACAAATACTTTTCTTCCTAATTCATAGCTTGTAAATAAAGGATTTACATCGATGAGCACCCTAATCCCAGCCACTGGATTTTCAGGAAGATCTTGAATAATAAATTCTTCAAAAAAATTACCTCCTTCATCACTAGAGATCACATATCCTTCTATAAAGGTATCCACACCTTCAAATGTGAATATCGCATCTCCATTTGCGACAGCTTGGGCTACCTGTCCAGCAACACTGCTGATGCTTACCGGTTGTCCTTCTATTTCTAACGCTCCAGCATCTAATTCTGGAACAGAAAAGTCATCATCTTGCACACAAGAAATGAGTGCTGTCAAAACAGCTAACATTATAAATAATCGTAGTAATTTTATGGTTTTCATAAGCGTGTATACTTCTATAGTTTCTTGATATTTTGATTAAAAGCGAACGTAAAAATTCAGGAAGTACGTAGTTCCGTTTCCGAAGAAGTACCTAGGTCCAAACACAGGCCCATTTTCTCTTGCCTGGTCATCGCGCACATTTCTGAAGGTAGCATTACGAGATTGTTCAAAACCTCCCGTAACATACTGCTGATCCAATACATTATTGATTGTGGCAAAAAAGCCTAAAAAGTAGTGACGGACTCTCCATGATTTCCCTCCAATAATATTGACTAAGAAATATGCATCAAACTCTTGTTGCTGTAATAAACTTTTGCCCACAGTAGCGTCAAAATCATTAATAGGCAATCCATCGCTGTCGGTCACAAAATTGGTAGAACGCGCTAAGTTACTCACGTCTATATACGCATTCGAGAGATAATTGGCAGTCACTCCTATATTCCAAAAATCAGGATCTCTATATTCAAACCCTACTTGAAAAGCTCTTTCAGGGCCTCCAGCTACGTGGAGATTCTCTAAGTTTGTGGTACCATCTCCAAAGCGTAGCGCTCCATCAAAATCATCACTTCGCAAGTATAAATTAGGGGTATTTGTAAACGTGTATTGCCCTACACTAGCCGACGCTTTTAACTTAAGTGTAGGTAACACTTGGGCTTCAATTCCAAGTTCTACCCCCATATGACGTCTTCCTACGTTTGTGAGAACCTCTTGTACAAAGGCATTTCCATCATTTCCTAAGCCTCCTAGATCTTCTGTAAAGTAAAATCCAATATCCGTTCCTTTTTCAAAAACTGTGTGATACCCCGTTAATCTTGCTTTTACAACCGGAGATCTAAAAATATAGCTTACATCTACAGATTGTAGTTGCTCAGGCACTAACCCTTCTACCACCTCATTGTTTTGACGTGCGTTTACAAAAGAATTACGGATTGTAGGGGCATTTGTATAATAGCCGCTGTTCACATCAATAATATGTCGTCCTGTTATCTTATACGTCAATCCTGCTTTAACGCCGCCTGTCGAAAAATTTAACGCTTCACTAGGTCCAAAAGATCCAACAGCTCCTTCTTGGTTTTGGAAATTTCCATTTTCAAATAATCCATTTCGTTGGTAACTTGTTTGCGTGATTGTGGTTCCTAAGTAAAAATCTACTTTCCTGTATTTGAATTGCGCTTGCGCGAAAGCCGATACCACATTGGCATCTATCTGATAATTGTATTTGTAGCGATCTCCCTCCCCAACAATCCTATTAGGATTTCGCACATCACTTTGCGCATTGTCTGTAGAGATAACTCCTGATGCATCTTCAGACGCTGCTTCTGTAAAGTTATCTATATCCAAATAGCCTGTAGCCCCAAGTAAATCCTCAATTTCTGCATAATTCTCACTACGCAACCTACGATAACTCACATTTCCATGAAGCGTAATATGATCTGTAATCGCAGTATTTACAATACTCGTTGCGCTTAGCTGCGTATCTTCTATCACATCATTTTGAAGAATATACAACGCATTTCTGCCTTGCGCTCTTAACGCAGCATTACCCTCGTATAAAGCGTTCCAATGAAACTGTCCGTCGTTAACCAGCTGTTCTTGTGCTAAAAAGGCGTTTTGGAAGTCGGTTGCTGTTGGATTTTCATCTTGCAAAAAGAAACTTGGTAATAATTGATAATAATCAGGCGAAGGGTTACGAGCACCTCCAGCAAAGAATTGCTGTCCGTTAGATTCCACCAATGTGGTTCCGTTCGCATCAATTCGACTATTCTTAATGGTTCCGGTTTGGTAGCCAATATTTGTAAGAATTGTTGTCTTTTCAGAAAGATCCCAGGTGTGATTTAACATCAAAATAGGCTCTTCTATTTCTCGTATACGCGTGTTGCGTATTTCTCCATTCAGATAGCCCCAAAAAGGATTGTATTGCCTTCCTTTAAGATCAAAAATCTCCTGTGTTAATGCAGTAGAACGACCCCTTCTATTAGGCGTATAAATCGCGGTAAGATTAAGGCTATGCTGCTCATTAAATTTTCTTTCCACAGAGGCGAAAATGGAATTTGCATCATACAACGTACCTTCTACATAGCCTTCATTTCCAAAACGTCTAGAAGCAAGAAGTGTAAACGCCCACCCACTCGAAAGAAGTCCTGTGCTATAACTCCCCATCACACGCCCTTCATACGATCGATTGGCACCGGCATAAGACACCCGTCCTCCTTTACGGTATTGCGATGCGCGCATCGTAATATGTGTGACACCCCCTAAACCTCCAAAAGCATATTCATTGGCAGAAAGTCCTGCTGTAAACTCACGATTGCGTTGTGCATCATTAAGGCCTCCCCAATTTCCCCACTGGGGACGTCCATTAAATTGCTTGTTCATTTCAATACCATTGATGAGTAGTTTCCCATTGGCATTATCAAGACCTCTTGGCCTGAAAAAAGTGGCACTCCAATCAAAAGCCGCGGCACTTAAATACGTATCACGACCCGCAGAGAGCAATCCAGAAATGTTAAACCCGCCTAAATCATCATCTTCTCCATTGAGATCCGTATCAGATAAAGAAATAAGGCCATTGAGCTGTTGTTCTGCGGTGACATCTACATCAAACGTAATGTCTCCTAGATCCAGTATGTTTCCTTCATGAACAACAATAGGAAAGCGTCGCGTCACATAGCCTTCTTTTGAAATCCTAAGAATTTGATCTCCGATAGCTATATCTTGAAATAAAACAAAGGCGCCTGATGCGTCTGTTTGTGTCGCTTGACTTGTTCCTTCTAGTGCAACATGTACATTGGGTAATTTGTCTGAGGTGATTCTGTCAATGACAGTTCCTTTTACGGACGTTTGAGCCATGGCAAGAGGCATGGTCAAAACCAGTAAAAATCTAAAAATAGCGTACTTCATGAGGGTTTAGTTAATCATAAATCCCGCATAAGATTTTTACATTACACCCAAATATACTCATTTTCAATGTATTCACTATATTTAGCCAAAAATATCTTAGTTTTTTTCAAAAAAATGAAATCGCCATAATGAATTTAAAAACGTATCTATTCTTCGTTTTCCTTCTATCTTTTGCTTTCGCGAAAGCGCAAGACCAAAAAACCTACAAGCCACACACCATCGCTTTTTATAACGTAGAAAATCTTTTTGATACGGAAAATGATCCTATTACATTTGATGATGACCGTACGCCAGACGGAAAAGATCATTGGACCGAAGCTATCTATGCAGATAAAATACAGAAAATGGCGCGTGTCATCTCAGAAATAGGCAAAGACATTACAAAAAATGCCCCTGCTATTATTGGACTGGCTGAAATAGAAAATAGAAAAACCGTAGAGGCACTTGCTAATGATCCTCAATTACTAGACAAAGAGTATGGAATAGCCCATTTTGACTCCCCAGATCGAAGAGGAATTGATGTCGCTCTTATGTATCAGAAAGCAATATTTACGCCTATACACATTAGTAAACACGAGCTTATTATTTACACTAATGACGATGCTAAAAAACGTAAATATACACGCGATCAACTACTGGTTTCGGGTTTATTGGATGGGGATATGATTCATGTGATTGTCAACCACTGGCCTTCGCGTTCTGGTGGAGAAGCCCGAAGTCGTAAAAAACGTATGGCAGCGGCAGCACTTAATAAAAAAATCATAGATAGCCTTCAAAGTAATGACCCGTATGCAAAAATCATCACCATGGGAGATCTTAACGACGACCCGACAAGCCCGAGTGTAAAAAAAGTATTGAAAGCTAAAGGAGATAAAGACAAAATAAAAGATAAGATGCTCTATAATCCTATGGAGCCTATGTTTAAAAAAGGGATGGGTACCTTAGCTTATAGAGATGGTTGGAATCTTTTTGATCAAATCTTAATTACAGAACCCTTATTACGTAAAGAATATAGTTCCTACAGGTATTTTAAAGCGGGTATTTATAACAAAAATTACCTCAACACCCCAAAGGGTCGGTACAAAGGATATCCGTATCGCAGCTTTGCTAATGGAGGCTACACGGGAGGGTATAGTGATCATTATCCCGTATATATTGTCCTTATCAAAGAAGTAGCAGATAATTAGATTTCTTTTATTCGCTCCTGCCTGCCGGCGAGGCAGGTTTGAGAAATGGTATGCTGAGCCTGTCGAAGTAGCGTACCACCAAAAATAAAAGAGGGAAGATGTTTTGCATCTTCCCTCTCTTGTTTTAATTATCTTTATAAGTTATTGGAACCACCTATCCCAAGGAATCATCGCTAATACCGCGATCAATGCAAGAGTATAAAATATCGCTAGTTTCTTAAACTTAGGGGTGGATAAGCGCTGTTTTTTATGTTTAGAATATCCAATGGTAACTAATACAACAGCTATAATCATTAATGTAGGGTGCTCTACAGCGAGACGTCTCATACTTCCACCCATGCCATTTTGCCGAATCTCATTGAGTCCACTAGGAGATACAAACCAAAGTACTAATCCTATCAATAATTGAATGTGCATGGTGATTAATGTAAAAAGTGCCAAACGCATATCTTTGGCCCCATATTCTTTTTTTCCAAAAAACTTAGTTAGTGAATTAATCGTTGTAGCCACTAGTATAAAAAGAACTAGGCAAGCCCATACTGCATGCACAAATTTTATTGTATCAAGAAACATAATGTGTGTGTTTAAATAATGACTCCTCAAAGATAGGGCATTTTAAACCAAAAAACCGACACTATATAGTGTCGGTTTTGAAGTTTTCGCTATTGCGAAACTATATACTAAGCTATAGAATTAGTTAAAGATATAACGTACTCCTATTTGTGCTTGCCATCTTGAAGACTGAAGACCGAAATCATCAACTTCTTCTACATTAAGACCCGTTGGGTTTCCTTCTGTATCGTACTCAAGGATACTATCTACAAAGCTAAACACAGGTGTATCATCTGTAGAAACCGTTTGTAACGGCTGAACATTACTACGTACAAAGTTACGAACACCCCATTCTTTATTGATCAAGTTTGTAAAGTTGAAGATATCAAAAGATAATTGTAATGTATGCTTCTTGTCTCCTGACTTGAAGTAGATATCTTGTAAGATCTTTAAATCTACTACGTGATTCCAAGGTCCTCTAGATGCATTACGCTCTGCGTACTCACCTCTACGAGTTTTTAAATAATCATCATTTTCAATGAAGAAATTAAGACGTTCCCATTGTTGTGCTTGCTCAGCAGCATCTCCTGAGAATAGAATTTCACTAGCGTTTGCTGGCACATAGATTAATGCGTTGTCTCTAGAATCATCATTTAAAAGATCACGTCCTTCTCTATAGGTAAAACTATAAGGTCTTGACTGTGCTCCTTCATAGAAAAGACCAATTGTAGTCTTTCCTCCAAACTCGCCTCCGTAATTAATCTCGTAAGATGCATTTGCAGAAATACGACTTCCTAAAGCAAAATCAGAACGAGATAATGGAATATCAGAGTTCTTACCATTTACTGTCTGAATACCTCTCCATTGAGAGCTGTTCTGAGAAGAAGTACCATCAAATACTTTCTTAGAATCTCCGTATGCATACGTTACTTGTCCTTGGAAACCATTTGCAAATGGCTTTCTAATGGTAAGAGATGCGTTTGTAGCGTATCCTTCGTTCGTGTTTGATGCTAAGATAATTCTTCCGTACGTATCATCGATCTCATCACGACGATCATAGAAAGGTCTATTATCTGCTCCTACATAAGATCCTACAGGATCTTTTAAGTTTAAGTTCTCATATCTGATATCATTTAAAACGTCAGTATAAGTGAAGTCAGCAGTAGCAACTAATCCCCAGATTGGTAATTTTTGATCTACAGCGATATTAAACTTAGAAACTTGAGGTAATTTGAAGTTTTCAGCAAAAAGGTCAATGTTACCTCCTACTCCTCCTGAACCAGCTGGAACAACTTGAGTCTGTTGGTTAACATCTGGCTGGAATGCTACTTGTCCGAAAAGGAAACTAAATCCTCCAGTCACACCATTGTTGTTATACGTTCCTCCAGGCCATACTAAAGGTAATCTTGAAGTAAATACTCCAATACCTCCACGTACTTGTGTTGTATTGTTATCGAATACATCCCAGTTAAATCCAATACGAGGTGCAATATGAGCTGTTGGAGTTACATTAGGCCCTACACGAGCACCTTGTAAATCTTTCCCTTCTGCTTCCAATAAAGGAATTGTACGTGTATTAAAATCACCATTTGGTGTACCATCTTCCCAATAAGGAATATCTACACGAATACCTGCTGTTAACTTAAAGTTATCAGCCACTTGAACTTCATCCTGTACATAGAAACCAGCTTGGAATGTTCCAAAATCTGCAGATCCCGCAGACTCATCACCTACTGTACCGTCACCTACTAAAGAATACCCATGTTGGAATACATCTGCAACTTCTCCTGTTAAGAACTGGTTAAGACCTGAAGATGTTAAGTTTCCGTCATCATCAAATTGATCTTCAAATGTGTAATCTCCAAAGTTAAAAGCAAAAAATAAGTTCTTTGCAGAAGCCCACTCTAAGTTAGCTCCTAATGTCACTGTATGACGTCCAGCAAAAATCTCGAAGTTGTTGTTGATCGTAAAGATATCTTGCTCAAGTAAATTTGCTGTTGAGAAAGGCTCTGCTCCAAAAGAAATGGTACCAGCACCATCTTGAATATCTACCGTAGGAAATGGATTTCCAGCTGGATCACGATCGTCATCTACTTTCGTATATCCTATTTTAAGGTTGTTTGCGAATTTTGATCCAAAAGTAGCGTTCCACTCAAATGCTGCAGAATACGTGTTTGTTTCAAATAACTCAGACCCATTAATGAATCCTATGTTTCTATTTCCAGAGCTACGTGCTTCAAGATTTTCAGCTTGTACAACTCCTAAACGTAAATATAGTTTGTGATTTTGACTTGCGTTTAAATCTAAACGTAAGTTGAATTTATCACTATCTAATGTTCTTGTGTTTGCATCAAAAATCCCTGGATTGTATCCGTATTCTGACTGCAAGAAGTTTGATAAACCATTAATATCTTCTAATGAAGAATTTCCTGTGTAATTTGAAAAAGTAAAAGGCTGTGGCGTTTCATCTTCTTGACGCTCATAGTTTACAAAAACAAATAATTTGTCTTTAATAATAGGACCTCCTACACGCACACCGTACGTTAATGCAGAAAACTCATCTACTTTCTCACGCTCATCACCTGCGTCTTCATCTACAAGATCTACGGGTGTCTTACCTACTAAGCTTTCGTTTCTGTAAAACCCATAAGCAGATCCTTCCCAGTTATTAGAACCAGAACGCGTTACTGCGTTTACAGATCCTCCAGAGAACCCTGATTGACGTACATCAAAAGGAGCAAGGTTAATTTGTACAGACTCAATAGCATCTACAGAAAAAGGATTCACCCCTGTCTGTCCACCATTTGTTCCTGATCCCGCAAGACCAAATACATCATTGTTTACAGCACCATCAATATAGATCGCGTTGTAACGGTTGTTTTGTCCACCAAGTGAGATAGAAAAACCATCATTCCCTTCTGTAAGTTGTGCAGATGGTGTTACACGAGCAAAATCTGCAAGAGATCTTGATACCGTAGGTAGTGTATTAATGTCACGCTCAGAAATAGAAGTTTCAGAACCAGTTTTGTTACTGTTGAAAATTCCATTGTTTTGCGCTGTAATCACAATCTCGTCAAGTGCATTTGCTGACTCTGCCATTGTGGTACTAACACGCTTAGACTCTCCTAAAGAAAGATTGAAACCCTCTTTTTTAAAGTCTTCAAAACCTACATATGATATCGTTAAGGTATAAGGACCTCCCGATTTCATATTAGTAATACGGTAAAAACCGTCAAAATCTGTAACCGCTCCATAAACAGAACCGGTTGGTACGTGAGTAGCAATAATGTTAGCCCCTGGTAATGGACCCTCATTATTGTCTAATACTCGACCGTTAAGCGAACTCGTAGTTACCCCTTGCGCAAATGACACAGCTGTCATAAAGAAAAGAGCAATTACGGATAAAAATGTAATTTTCTTCATAATGAATTGATTGAATTAAGCAACGCAAAACTAATCAATTCTTCTATCTGTTAAGATTATCACAACGTTAATTAATTAACATTAATGCTTTTTTTATAAACATAATAGGTTAATCAACAATAAAGTGTGTGTATTATTAATAAATTGTACTTATTAATAACTAATCCTTATTTTTTTATGCTTTTTTATACGAAATTAACAACTGCCTTGTAGACGCATCATGAACAGAGGATTCAACATCGTCAAAGTCGCTAAGCACTTGTTTAGCAAGCTGTTTACCAAGTTCTACACCCCATTGATCATAACTGTAAATATTCCAAATAACACCTTGTACAAAAATTTTATGCTCGTACATAGCGACTAAAGCGCCTAAAGTCTTTGGAGAAAGTGTATTTATGAGATAGGTAGTGGTTGGTTTATTTCCTTCAAAAACCTTAAAAGGGGTAAGCTGTTCTATACGCTTTCGCGAAAGCGAACTCTCCTTTAATTCATCTGTCACCTGAGCTTCAGTCTTACCGTTCATTAAGGCCTCTGTCTGTGCAAAAAAGTTTGCCATCAATTTATCATGATGATCTACATTGCCATGAAGACTTTTCTTAAACCCGATAAAATCAGCAGGAATCAGTTTTGTTCCTTGGTGGATTAACTGGAAAAATGCGTGTTGTGAATTGGTCCCCGGTTCCCCCCATATAATATTCCCTGTTTCGTATGTCACAGGATTTCCATTGCGATCTACACTTTTCCCATTACTTTCCATAATCGCTTGCTGTAAATACGCAGGCAATCTATGTAAGTATTGCGTATATGGAATAACGGCTTCACTTTCGGCACCAAAGAAATTATTGTACCAAATACTTAATAAAGCGGTAATGACAGGGATGTTTTCGCCGAAAGGCTGTTCTTTAAAATGAACATCCATCTCCTGAGCACCTTTCAACAGCTCTTCAAAATGATCATATCCTACTGCTAGAGCAATAGAAAGCCCTACAGAACTCCAAAGGGAAAAACGCCCCCCTACCCAATTCCACATAGGAAAAATATTTTCTGATGCAATTCCGAAATTTTGGACAGCTTCTAGATTGGTAGATACCGCCACAAAATGACTTCCCACAGCTTCTTCTCCCAGCTGATCTACAAACCAAGCGCGTACCGTAGTAGCATTACTCAGTGTTTCTTGCGTGGTGAACGTTTTTGAAACGATAACAAAAAGTGTCGTCTCAGGATCAAGATCTTTTATGGTTTCCATCACATGATCTCCATCTACATTTGAGATAAAGTGTGTGGTTAAATGATTTTTATAATACTGCAATGCCTCTACGACCATCACAGGCCCCAGATCTGATCCTCCGATACCTATGTTAACAACATCGGTAATCGCTTTTCCGGTAGCACCCGTATGCGCACCATCTATAATACTTTTTGTAAAGGTTTTTATAGCACCACGTACGTCAGCAACTTCTTCTTTATGGTAAGCTGTTGTTGAAAAATCTCGTAAAGCAGTATGCATTACAGGACGATCTTCTGTTGCATTTATAGCTTCGCCTCCATAATAACTAGCAATAGCTTCTGTAAGACCTACTTCTTCTGCAAGCTCAATGAGAAGTGATTTGGTTTCTTCTGTAATTCTATTTTTACTATAATCTACAAGAAAGTCCTTCCATTGTATCGTAAATGTTGCGGCTCTACCTTCATCTTTGAAGAGTTCCTTAAGGTGTGTGTCCTTTATGGTATCAAAGTGTGCTTGTAATTTCTTCCAAGCATGTGTTTCTGTTGGGTTGATATTCTTCATTGGGTAGTCTTTACTATAGATTATTATAAATCTTCTTCTTGAAGTGTGCTAGAGGCGCCTACACCTTCACCTTCACTGTCTGTTGCAAAAGGAATGGCTTCTAATTGTTTTTGAAGAGGCTGCATAATGCTGTCAAATATAGGCTTAAGATCTTCAGCAAGTGGCTCTGAAGCAGGTAAGTCTTCTTTAAAAGGATCTACTTGTCTACCATTTTTCCAAAAGCGATAACATACATGAGGACCTCCTGTATTTCCCGTCATCCCTATGGTTCCTATAACATCTCCTTGTCTTACAAAATCACCAACACGCACACTTCTTTTTTGCATGTGTAAATATTGGGTCTCATACGTTCCATTGTGCCGTATTTTTACATAATTTCCATTCCCTCCTTTACGCTCTGATTTTGTAACAGTTCCATCTGCTGTGGCAAGAATGGGAGTTCCAATACCTCCAGCAAAGTCAGTCCCTTTGTGAGGCCGAACTTTATAACCATAATATTTTATACGTCTTTTCAGATTATATCGAGAGGAAACTCTATTAAATTTTAAAGGACCTTTTAGGAAAGCACGTCTTAGATTATCTCCATTTTCATCAAAATAGTCAGAACCTCCTGGAAGGGAATCATTTTGAAAATGATAGGCATATACAGGTCTTCCTTTATGCTCAAAAACACTTGCTTTAATTCTCCCAATACCTGCAGGAACGGTATCATTCACAAAGCGTTCTTCATAAACTACTTTAAAGCGATCTCCTTCTTGAAGTTTAAAGAAATCTATTGTCCATGCATAAATATCTGCCATTCTATAGGCTACCAAGACATTGGTATCTAACTCATCAAAAGTAGAAGACAAATTACTACTGATAACACCTGATATTTCTTTTTCTACAATGGTAATGGGATGTGATTTTTCTTCTGCAGTGAACTCATCTTGAAAATCTACTACTACGTAATCTTCTCTATTTTTTTCATAAATAAAGACTTGTGCCTTTTCTAAGGAATCCTTTGATTTTAATAATACATAAGGCTTTCCTGCCTTTATCTTACGTGTATCAAAAACGTCTTGTATGGTATCTGAGATTTGCTGTATGGTTCCATACCCCACATGAGAATCAAAAAGAATTTTCCCAAAACTATCACCAGATTTTACCGTATCTCGCTGCACGATATAGTCATCTAAGACATACCCATAAGCCTCTACAGGTGGTTCTTCAATAATTTGCTCCTCATAAACAGGTGCTGGTTTCTCTTCTTTATCACCACAAGCAACAAAGCTAAATGTTACTAATACGATCGTAAAAATGGTTCCTAATCTCACAGGTTTTATCATCTGTCCTTTATACATCTTGCCCCCAGTTTGCTAATTCTTCGGTAGTCCAAACCTCTGGAAAAAATATTCTGCGTTGGTATTTAGGGTGCATATATTTTGTCCATTCACTTCCACCTGTTGCTTCTACTACGTGTTCTCCATTATTCAGGTAATGGTTTGCTGTGTGATAGTGTGACATCACCCAAGTTACATTCACCGTATAGTCGTAGTGTCTCATTGCTTTTAACAATGTTGGATCATTTTGATCTGCTTCAGGTAGTGATTTGAATTTTGCGTACAAATTTATAGTATTATATTCTTTTGTAAATGCTATAAACTCATTTTTATATTTTTCTTCAAATGCGTACAGTAAATAACTCTTCTTACCCGTGTTGTAGTCTTTTCCAGCTGCTTGCCAGTACAGATGCTCTAAGGCATGTTCATAGGGAGTGTTCCTATCTATGGTTTCGCGAAAGCGAGCGTCTATCAAATTAATTAAATCGGTACTTGCAAATTCTATTTTCCGGTATTGTGCGCTCTGAAATCCGCTGGCAGGCGTTAAGGTCTTTCTGAATTTCATATACTGCTCAAGATCCATCCCGTCTTTCATAATTGTAAAAGAGGAAGTCAAGATATCAAAGTAACGGCTTATACGATCCAAGCGTGATGCAAAAAAAGCGACCGTTAGGTTTTTATGATGTGCAACTTGTTCTATTTCCCAAAGCACCATTTTAAAGAGGAGTTCATTGACCTGATGGTACATGATGAACACGTTTTCATCGGGGAAATTTGTACGTGGTAGCTGGAGATTAAGTAAGGCGTCAGTATGGATGTAATCCCAATAGGTAATGGGTTTGCTTTGTAATAAACCTTCCAGATGATCATCAAGGTCTTGATCTATTTTCTCATATTTATCATCAAGAGCATCAATAATACGCTCAATATCTGGTTCGATTTTTTTCTTCATAGAATTTGGTTAATTATCTACTACAATCTTAAAGGAGTGCTTAAGCCCTTTAAAGGCTTCAAGATCTGCTTTTAGTGATCCTACGGCAAGACTGGCTTTAATACGAATAGGCACTTTATTTTCATCATCACTTACCCAAACCGTAAGGCTTTCTTGTTCTTTAAAGACACGCCCAGATTGTACCAAAGGTCTAAATTTAAGGCATCTTATTTTACCAAACTCCGTATTCATGACCTCACGTCCTAAAAAACGAAGTTTAAACGGATAGTTCTCACTATCAAAAAACATGGTAACACTCGTTTCATCTCCTTCTTTAAGGTTTGAAGTATCTAAATGGTTACGCAAATAATAAAAAGCAGACACCATGTCTTGCACTCCAATAGCAGCATCTACCGTGCTACGTGTATTATGCTTTCTATTAAAGATATGTGCTTTATGATTTTCTTGATCAAAGTCTATGACTTTGTCTTTGGTATGACCTCCTTCATCTATTTTTCGAATGAACTGATAAGGCAAATCTGTTTCTTTATCTATATAACTTTCGTAATAGTCTTCTACTTTGAAAAACCATCTAGAAACGCCACTTGTTTCTCCATACCCTTTTACGTGATAGACAGGAATATCTTTATATTTTGCCTCTTCAACGGTAAGCGTAGCATATCCAGCAGTGATTAACCCATAATGCACTCTAAATTTAAACCACTCTCCTTCTTGATAGGCTGGTTTTATTTCCTGCGCATTTCCTACCACAGTAACTAGTGTAAAAACGCCTATGAATAGTAATTGTTTAATATGATGTACTGATATTTTCATGCTTGGCACTATTTGGTTATCTAGGGGCGTATTTACAATAGTTATTCCAAAAATACTATAATAAAAAACTTCGCCCTATAAAGGACGAAGTTTTTGTGCAAATATTGTGTTAAGCTCCTTATAAAATTATAACGTACCTCGTTGTTCTTGTTCTCTCTCTATAGATTCAAAAAGTGCTTTAAAGTTCCCAGCACCAAATCCTTTGGCCCCCATACGTTGTATGATTTCAAAAAACAAGGTAGGTCGGTCTTCTAGAGGTTTTGTAAAAATCTGAAGCAAGTACCCATCCTCATCGGCATCTACAAGAATTGAAAGCTCTTGTAATTTTTCAATATCTTCTTTCATTACCTTCATGTGCTCGCCGAGTCGTTGTGGGATATCATCGTAATAGGTTTGTGGTGGGGGTGGTAAAAATTCAATCCCGCGTGCTTTTAATTGTGCTACCGTTTTAATAATATCATCAGTAGCCATAGCAAGATGTTGTACCCCAGAACCTTCATAAAAATCTAGATACTCCTCAATCTGAGATTTCTTAGGGGCTTTCGCAGGTTCGTTAATCGGGAACTTAATGCGTCCATTACCGTTGCTCATCACCTTACTCATTAAAGCAGAATACTCCGTATGGATTTGTTTATCATCAAACGATAGGAAATTGACAAACCCCATCACATCCTCATACCACTTTACCCATGTATTCATTTGCCCCCAACCTACATTTCCTACCATGTGATCTATGTATTTAAGACCTGTAGGCGTAGGATTATAATCAGACTCCCAAGCTCTAAATCCTGGTAAAAAAGTCCCTTTATAATTTTTACGCTCTACAAACATATGCACCGTCTCTCCGTACGTATAAATTCCTGCGCGTACGGTCTCCCCATGTTCATCGGTTTCGACTTTAGGCTCCATATACGATTTTGCACCTCTTTTAGTCGTTTCTTCGTACGATTTTCGAGCATCATCCACCCAAAGCGCCACTACTTTTACGCCATCTCCATGCTTGACAATATGGTCGTTGATAGGAGATTTGCTGTTAAGCGGTGTTGTCAAAACAATTCTGATTTTATCTTGTTTTAACACATAGCTCACTTCATCTCTAGACCCTGTTTCTAATCCTTTATAAGCATACGATTGAAATCCAAAAGCAGTCTTATAAAAATGAGCTGCTTGCTTTGCATTCCCTACATAAAACTCCACATAATCTGTCCCTAACAAGGGTAAGAAATCTTGTGCTCCTTCAAATATTTTTTCTAGTCCGTAATTTACGGGTTGTATATCCTTACTCATGATCCTTAGTTTTCTATAATTTTTATTTCTTTTATTTCTTCAATAAACATTGAGTCTATCATCAACGTATCTTTTTCAAATTCTTCAAATTCATAATCTTCTTCGCCTTCATAAATACTATCCGTTTCTTTTAGTAGATGAGGATATTTGTCAAGTAAAACTTCCCTATCTAATGTGTCATAAAAATTGTAAATTCCAGAACCCATATAGATAAACCCTATTAAAATAGATGAAAAAATAAGTCCACCAAAGACTAAGGTAATGATATTTACAACCCTCGCCGTAGCGACATTATCTCTTGATCTTTTTAAATATATCTCATGGCTCTCTTTATATAATTTTAAACTTTTAGTAGCCATCACAAGGCCTATGATAGATATGATCACTGGCATAATAGATAACAATGCAAATGGAAAGAAAGCGACAGATAAGCAGCACCCACCTACGCTCACTAAAAGTGATATAATGCCTAAGATTAATGCTAACGGATCTGCAGGTAATTTACTTTGCGACATGTATATTATGTTAGACGCTTTTGTATTTCGATGGTCTCAATGTTGACTTCGCTTTCGCGAACCTGCCTGACGGCAGGCAGGAGCGTACTATTACTACTTAAAATTAAATTAATGATCTAGCCATGACTTGTGATAGTCCTCATCGGCTATTTCCATAGCGGCTTCACACACTTTTAAAGGCTTAAAGGTATCGACCATCACCGCCAATTCTTCAGTTCCTTCTTTTCCGATACTCTTTTCTACCGTCCCAGGGTGTGGACCATGTGGGATTCCAGCGGGATGCAGTGAAATATGACCAGCATCCACATCAGCTCTACTCATAAAATCTCCATCTACATAATACAACACCTCATCACTATCTATATTACTATGATTATACGGTGCCGGAATACTTTGTGGATGGTAATCATACTTACGAGGCACAAAACTGCACACCACAAAAGCATCCGTCTCAAAAGTTTGATGCACGGGTGGTGGCTGATGTATACGCCCTGTAATAGGCTCAAAATCATGAATACTAAACGCATACGGATAGTTATATCCATCATATCCTACCACATCAAAAGGATGAGAGGCGTAGACCATCTCAAAAATATCATCTTGCTTTTTGACTTTGATTAAGAAATCTCCTTTCTCATCATTGGTTTCTAACTCATACGGCTGGCGTAAATCACGCTCACAAAACGGCGAATGTTCTAATAATTGCCCAAACCAATTACGATATCTTTTGGGTGTATATATAGGACGTCGTGATTCGACAATAAAAAGTCGGTTATCTTCGGTGTCAAAATCTATTTTGTAAATCACCCCTCGCGGAATCAAGAGATAATCGCCATATTTAAAATCCAAATTCCCTAAATGCGTACGCAGTTTTCCTGACCCTTTATGAATAAACAAGAGCTCGTCTGCATCGGTATTTTTATAAAAATAATTCTGTGTTTTTTGTTTAGGTGCTGCCAGAATGATTGTACAATCACTATTGGTCAACACAGGTTTACGACTCTCCAGATAATCCTGTTCTGGCTTAATCTGAAACCCTCTAAACCGATAGGATTTTATACTATTTTCTAAGGCAATTTTTGGTGCTACAGAATATTGCTTGCGGATCTCTTTAACCTGCGTAGGACGATGCACATGATAACTATTGGTACTCATCCCATCAAAACCAATGGTTCCAAATAGTTGTTCTGAATACAGTTCTCCATCAGGTTTACGGAACTGTGTATGTCGTTTAGGAGGAATCTCTCCTAACTTGTGATAAAATGGCATGGTATTGTATAAGTTTAGATTGCTATTAAAGGTACTTAAAATCAAGCAATCAATGACTATTCTGGGTTTCTCTTTATGAGAAATTTCAGTAACAATGGGAGGTATGTCCAGCTTTTGTTTGACATTGCGATAAAGATACGGGTTTTTTATATGTGTTTGGTATGTGTTTTACACGCTTTCGCGAAAGCATATAAAGCATCACCATTTTTCTAGAACTCAAACCGCAATTGCACATCGATTTCTTTTTCTTCAAGTGTTGTCTTAGCTTTCTTTTTATCTTCTGTATTCAAATTAGACAGTGAGATGCCTAACAACCGTACACTATCCTTCATTTTTTCTTGATATAAAAGCTCTTTGGCGGTTTCTAGAATCACATCTTTGGTGCGTACATAATAATCGAGTGTTCTGCTACGCGTTTGTAAGGTAAAATCAGAGTATTTAATCTTAAGGGTTACCGTTTTTCCAGCGACGTTGCTTTTAGAAAGGCGTTTCTCCACCTCCTCGGCAATATGATCTAGGCGCTCCATCATAAAAACTTCTGAGGTAATATTTTCAGAAAATGTACGCTCCGCAGCAAGGGATTTTCGAATGCGATTGGGTTTCACCTGACTGTATTGAATCCCTCTTACAATATCATAATAATACGCCCCACTTTTCCCAAAATGTTGCGCCAAATATTCTTTGGACTTCTTTTTCATATCCAGTCCTGTAAAAATTCCCTTTTGGTACATTTTTTCAGCCGTTACCTTCCCAATTCCATAAAACTTACGGATGTCAAGGGTCTCTAAAAAAGCAACCACCTCCTCTGGCGGAATGGTTTTCTGTCCATTGGGTTTATTGATATCGCTGGCCACCTTAGCCACAAACTTATTAATGCTAATGCCCGCCGAAGCATTCAATCCTGTTTTTTCTTTGATTTTCTGACGTATCCAGGTAGCAATCACCGTAGCACTGGGCATGCCTACTTTATTTTCAGTGACATCCAGGTAGGCTTCATCAAGAGATAAAGGCTCTACAAGATCTGTAAACTCATGAAAGACTTCTCGTATTTGCTTTGAAACTTCGTTATAGCGTGCAAAATCAGAGCGAACAAAAATAAGTTCAGGACATAATTTACGCGCTAGCACCCCACTCATGGCACTTCGCACCCCAAATTTACGCGCTTCGTAACTCGCTGCGCTCACTACGCCACGCTCACCTCCACCCCCCACAGCAATCGCTTTTCCTCGTAAACTAGGATCATCCAACTGCGCTACAGATGCATAAAATGCATCCATATCTACATGAATAATCTTACGAATAGGGAGGGACGTTTCCATAACATGCAAGGTACGGATTAGCCTAGAAGTTTTCAATAGATATTGTACATTTGAGATATGCCAAAAACAGCCATCATATTAGGAGCGACAGGACTTACAGGAGGCCTCTTAACCGAACTTCTCATCAATGATCCTGCCTATTCAAAAATCAAACTCCTTACCAGAAGACCTACCACATTTTCCAGCCCTAAAATAGAAGAAGTCATTTGTGATCTGCTTAACCTAGAAACGGTCAAAGAAGAGGTTACAGGAGATGTCGTTTTTTGCTGTATTGGTACCACAAAAGCCAAAACACCTAATCGAGATCTATATCACAAGATTGATTACGGAATTCCGCTAAAAGCTGCAAAACTTGCAATAGAAAATAAGATAACCACGTTTATGGTGGTCTCCTCTATAGGCACTTCTGCTAAAAGCCCGTTTTTCTATGTCCGTACCAAAGGAGAAATGGAACGCGATGTGCTAAAAATAGGGATCCCACATACCTATATTATGAAACCTGCCTTTATCAATGGCCGTCCCGATGAAGATCGAAAAGGAGAAAAAAGCCTTAAACTCCTCATGCGTATCATGGACTTTTTTATGGTAGGACCACTTAAAAAATACAAATCTACACAGGCACTACAAATCGCCAAAGCCATGGCATATCTCGGGACACACGATCACAAAGAACAGAATGTGCTCAATGATCAAATCAAAACACTAAGCAATGCCTATAGCATTTGATCACATCACGGCACCTTCAAAAAACCTAGAGGCTTCCATTGCATTCTATAAAAAGATAGGAATGACACTTATTGAGATAGAACCTAAGCATCATGCGCACTTTGAAAATAAGGAACATCATACCATTTTTACTGTATATTACAACACAAAACGCCCAGAAGATGACGTCATTATTTACTTTGAAGTCACTCATATTGAGTTATTGGAAGTCCGCTTTCGCGAACTTGCCTCGCCAGCAGGCAGGAGCGAATACTTCATAAAAACAAACTACGCTACTTCCTGGGGAGGTCACGAACTTCACCTGAAAGACCCAGACGGAAATTGTGTAATTTTATATCAAAAGAATCAAACGGGAAATACCCCGCCTTGGCAAACCGCAACATATGAATCTTAATCAAATCACCATACCCTCCATAGACGTCAATCACGCTGTTGCGTTTTATAAAAAACTAGGACTCCTACTCATTGTATACGTGCCTGAGCAATACGCTCGTTTTGAATGCCCCGATGGTGACAGTACGTTTTCTATCCATAAAGTAGACGAATTATCGTCTGGAGAGGGCGTCATTGTCTATTTTGAAATAGAAGAGCTTGACAAAAAAGTAGCCGAATTACAAGATCTTCACGGAGATACGATTCATTTTGACCTACTTCCTACAGACCAGTCATGGTTATGGAGAGAAGCCCGACTCAAAGACCCGGACGGGAATCAGCTTATTTTATTCCATGCAGGAGATAACAGGAAGAATCCGCCTTGGCGAATTAAAAGTGAAACTACAGAAGATTCTCGCCTTCGCGAGAATGAAAGTGAATCTTTTGAAATAGAACGTAAATTTTTACTCACCTCAGATGCTTTCAAAAAAGAAGCAAAGACCGCAACACGCATTACACAAGGATATCTCAGTATAGCCCCTGAACGCACGGTGCGTATTCGCACAAAAGGAGACAAAGGGTTTCTCACGATAAAAGGAAAATCAAATGAGAGCGGTACCACGCGTGTTGAAGTGGAGGAAGAGATCGCTTTCGCGAAAGCGGAAACACTTCTCAAACTCTGCCTTCCCGGGATCATAGATAAAACCCGATACGAAGTTATTATCGGAAAACACACCTGGGAAATCGACGAATTTTACGGAGAAAATGCTGGACTCCTACTCGCCGAAATAGAACTCTCCCAAGAGAATGAATTTTTTCAAAAACCCTCTTGGATTGGAAAAGAAGTTACTGGAAATAAAAAATACTATAATTCTTATCTTAGTACACATCCTTTCAAAGGTTGGGACGAAGAATAACGAACATAACAGCTGTTATTATGAAACTACGTATTCCTTTTTGTTGTCTACTATTTCTTTGTATGTCATGTGTACAACAAACGCCTCAAAGAGAATATATATTTACAGAAAAAGAAGAAAAAAAGATTCCTATCGCTTCTCAAATAGCGCAACTAAAAGCAGATGGCTACCAGATTTTTGACTATGTAGATGAAAAAACAGGAGATACGGTCATTATGCAACAATACTTTATGGCATTTTTAAAAAGCGGCCCCAATCGCGATCAATCAGAAGAAGAGGCTACAAAACTTCAAGAAGCACACAGGGCACATCTAGGTCGTATGTATGAAGAAGGATATGCTGATATTTCGGGGCCTTTTGGAGATGACGGAGAATTACGCGGTATTACCATATATAATGTACCTACCCTAAAAATGGCAGATAGTTTGGCCAACCTAGATCCTATGATGAAATCGGGTAGATTGGTTGTTGAAATTAAACCGTGGTGGGCTGGAAAAGGGTATCCGTTGCGGTAACATTATGTATCCTAAAGTATATTGAACTCTCTATTTATAGTTTGCAATGCATCATTAAAAACAATCGTATTTTATTTACAAATCATCTGCTGTTCCTTTTACTGCTGGTTTAATGTTTTTTGGCAAATGAGATTTTAACATCTTTAATGTCTGTATTGCTGTTCCTCTTCCTATTATAACACCATTATTAGAACGAACTTCATACGTCCCCTTTTCATCAATGATTGGAATTACGATAGGTATATCATAAGTATATGGATACCCTGTACATCTACTAAAACAAAGTCTCATTAAACTAGTAAAAGGAAACAATTTCCCAATAATTTCATCCTGTTTAGCAATTTCTATAAATTCTCGTAATTCTTTGAAATTCTCATTTTGGACATAGGAGTTCCATGCATATTCTACCTCTCTATTTTCATCAAATGCTATTGCTTTATTATTTGGCTCAACCCATGTAAATGTTTCTGATAATTTGTTTGTAGAAACATTATTTAAAAGCCAAAAGTCAATTACGGTCACCAATTCATTTAATTCACTTGTTTGCCCATTTGCAAGGCAAACCCCATCTCTCCAAAAATCAGGCAGAAAAATATGCTTCTTTGATGCTAAGTAAATTTGAGAAAATTTGTTCCTATATTCTACTAGCGCATATGTCAAAGGAAATTTATCTATTGATTCATTTTCCTGAACCCTTAACGGTGATTTTATTTTTGCAAACCCACTATTAAGAGCATTATTTATGTTTCCGTATTTTTCTATTTCAAGATACATCCCCTATTACTTTTCTTTACATACACTCGCCAAAATCTAATCAGACCCCTTTCAATAATCGTTTATCAAAAACAATAGGAAGTTCATCCACAATCTTAACCTTAGAAAAATCAGGATGCTTTGGATTTATAAGAATATTATCATCTATGGGATTAATCGCCGAGGGAACGCTAAGGCATAAAAACTCAGCCTTCGCTACAAATTGATCTCCAATATCTAAAACAGTAGGATGTTCTGTTCTATGTATCCAATCTTCTGGCAAGTCCTCTAGAGCAATACGACCCATGGTCATCGTCTTAGGAAATTCCAGTACGATAATTTTTAAATCTTTAGGAAATACATACACAGGAATATGCACTAATTTCTCAAGCATCGCCAGCGAACTATTTCCCGCTGTATAAAGCACCGAAGTCCCTTTACGGTTCCATCTTCCCCCATAAAGACGAGCCCCTTCGCCAGAGAGGTCTTTGGCATAGGTATCTTTGGCTATTCTATATACTCGCATACTTATACGACGATACCATGAGCCATTCTATCTAATAAGATCTCTACAGAATCTATCCCGTAGGTGGTATCAAGCATAGACAACGGAGTTTGATTTTCAAAGGCGTAATTTGGGATACTTAACCATTTTCTAAACCCTTCTTTACTCCCAAAAAAATCCCATCCTTTTTCAAAGAGAATAGACACTTCAAGAATACGTTCTGTTTGAGGCGTAGATAATCGTTTTTTATCCTTGTGGATGCGCTCTAAGGTACGCTCAGAAATATGAAGTAATTGTGCTAGCTCTTGTTTTGAAAAATCAAAAGCCTCTACAGCCAATAAAAATTTTGGATACGATAATCCTTCTCTAGAAACGTGAACTAATCGTAGCGTAGAACGATCTCCTACAGGGGTGTCACGCATAATAACTGCGGGTTCTGAAACTCCAGAAATATCAATATCACTCCCTGAAACTAAGTTTTGAACTAGGTTTCCAGATGTATTATAGGCCGTATCGTCACTCATAACTTTCTAAATTTACACAAAGATAAGAAATTTGTCGTAAATATAACGACATTTGTTTAATTTTAAGATTTTGAAACTTTTATTTGCTGTTTCAACTGATTCCCCTCTGCATCTACGACCGTAATGATATAATCTCCTTCTTCGGGTAAAACAGCGAGTTCATGAAAGGTTTCCGTATCTCCTATAAATCTATCATTCAGATACCAAAACACCTTCGTATCTGGACGACGATGTGCTAGTTTGAGAATCAAATCATTTCGTTTTCCATCAAAATCTTTTGGTAAGATAATATCCTCATTCTTTTTTGGATATATAAAGGACATGGGCTGCTCCCCTAATAGATCACAATCTGGATGCATAGATGGTAATTCGTTGTAGTCAGGATGCTTATTCGCATAATAATAGGCAATCGCAGGAGAGAGGACAAATCGCACTTCAGAGGTCATTTGATCTAACGCATAACAATCTGAATTTACACGATAATTGCCAGAAGCGGTAACATAGATCTGTTTGTGATATGCACAAGACGCACTATGAATCCCCGCGTTTGGAGCTAAAATTGTTTTTGTATCAAGACAATACACACTTGCTAAGGCACCACTTTTTGAGCAAATAGTCACTTCAGTAAGCGCATCAAAGGGTTTAGCAAACCACCTCCCTTCATTAGGCAACGTACGCAATACATCAAAAAACAAAGGTGCCGCCGCTTGTATCCCTGTCACACCCGGTCGCCCCTCGCCATCTGCATTGCCTACCCAAACTCCAATAGCATATTGCGGAGTAACGCCCACTGCCCATGCATCTTTAAAACCATAACTTGTCCCCGTTTTCCAAGCAATAGGTTGTGCATCTTCATAAAACTGCCAATACTCTTCCCCAGAAGGTCTATTGACTTCTCGTAAGGTTTCTAACGTATGGTAGATAGCACCTGCATCAAAAATAGGCGGGTCTGCAAAAACAGTAGTTTCCTCATGAGAAGCGTGAGGCATATAGGAATAGCCTTGAAAAGCCGTTTTAGTATATTCACTAGAAGTCGCCGTATACGTATTTAAGGTATGTGCTAGACCTGCGTAGGTTTTTGTCACTTCCCATAAACTACTCTCAGCACCACCTAAAATAAGAGAAAGCCCATAATAATTCGCCGACTTGTCAATATGTGCAACTTCCATCTCTTGTAAATTAGTATAAAATTTCTCTAACCCATACCTACGTAACATTCGTACTGCAGGCACATTAAGAGATCGCGCCAATGCATTACTCGCAGGAACCACGCCTTGAAACTCTTTATCAAAATTCTGAGGTTGATATCCATTAATATACGTCGGAATATCAATCACCAAACTCTGCGGTAAAATATCCCCTGCATCCAACATCCCCGCATATAAGAAAGGTTTCAACACGCTTCCTGTACTTCTAGGACGCATCACAATATCTACATCTTTTTGATGCTGACTCGTCGTAGGAGCATTACCCACATAACCGATCACTTCTTTTGTAGCAACGTCCATGACAACAATAGCGAGGTTATAAATCTCATTTTGCTGCAATTGCGCATGATGCGCTTGAGCCAACCGATTCAACTCCTTTTGTACGGTATGTTGAATGGTAGTTTTCACTCGTTTTCCAGTATGTTCTTTACGGATGCGTTCGGTGAGATGCGGTGTTATTTGGGGTAATGGATAAGGTTTTCCTGGCAATTCTTCCAATATTGAAAGTTGATACGTACGCTCATCAATAATTCCTTTTTTCCATAGCTTTTCTAGAAGTTGATTCCGCTTTCGCGAAAGCGTACCCTCATTCTTCCCCGGCCGCACCATCGACGGGTTATTGGGGAGTACCGCTAGTGCCGCGCTTTGTCCCCAACTCAGTTGATGCGCCGGAAGCCTAAAATACCGCCAAGCTGCTGTTTCTAGGCCTACCACATTCCCGCCAAAAGGCGCATACGTCGCATACATCGATAGAATCTCCTCTTTTGAATATCTCGTCTCTAGACGCGTAGCTTTTACAAGTTCTAAAAGTTTTTCTGTGTAGGTACGTTGGGTATTTTTTCGCGAAAGCCTAATCACCTGTTGCGTAAGGGTACTTCCGCCGCGTCGTTTGTCGGTGGTGAGGTTTCCATAAATAGCTTTTCCCATCGCTACAGGATTAAATCCTGGATGCGAATAGAAATACTCATCTTCAAACAACAAAAGACTCTGCTCAAACCGATACGGCACACTATCTAATGCCGGAAATCGCCATTGCCCATCATCTGCAATACGAGCGCCCAATAAATCCCCTGTACTACTCTCTACCACCGTCGATGTCGGATCTTTAAACAACGTAGCCGGTAAACAAAACAACCAATACAAAACCACCAACGCAAACACCGAAAGCTTGATTTTATGCTTTCTAAGTTTAGAAATGACCTGTTGTTTGTTGATGTTCACCTTGAATTTATGTTTATTTTTCTTGTTTTTACCCCTTCCGTCAATAGCGCCGCTCTCGCTTCACTATTGCCACCTTCCCTGCCAGGGGAAGGAGCTCATGAGATAGTTATCTTTTAAACTTGGTGGAAATCTATTTGATTTTCACCCCTTTTTAAGGCTCTCCTCCTTGAAAGGGAGGAGTGGCATTCGCCCAAGCGAATGACGAGGTGGGTCAACCATCATCTTCATACCTCACATTCCTCATCTCCCAAAAAATGATCCTCAATATCCTTCAAAACACTCGGTAGCAAATTAAAAACCATCTTATTCTCAAACCGAATTACCGTTAACCCCTTGGATGCCAGAAACTGTGTTCGTTTCTCATCTTTTTCTTGAGCCGTTGGATTCATATGAGGTTGCCCGTCTAATTCTATGACTAACTTCTCCGAAGCACAATAAAAATCAACGATATACTTCCCAACCCCATGCTGTCTTCTAAATTTTCTCCCCGCTAATTTTCGTTCTTTCAAATGATTCCACAAAAACGCCTCCGCTGATGTCAACCCATTACGCAATGATTTTCTAAAACCTTTCGTGTATTCCGGATCGTGGAGTTTTGGCTTTTTACTTCTCAAAATTGTGTTTTTTGTATTTCCTATTATATTCTACTATTTTCACCCCTTCCGTCAATAGTACCGCTCTCGCTCTACTATTGCCACCTTCCCCTGCTAGGGGAAGGAGCACTTACTAACTTTATTTTTTTTACAAGAGAAGCTATTTGTTTCTATACTTACTTTTTAAAAGCTCCCCTCATTGAAAGGGAGGAGTGGCATTTGCCAAAGGCAAATGACGGGGTGGGTCCGCTAGCCACTCTGCTACTTATCTACTCCCTACTTCTCAATCTCAACCCATGCCCCTTTATTACGTGCATAATATGTATTATCATACATCGCCTCTACCTGAGTACCTGGTAAATAATATTTCCCTAAATAGGAGGCATTTAAACGGACCGTAAAGGTTTTTGTGGAAGTTTTACTCAAATCAAAGTAAAAATTGACACGATCATCGCGTATGTCTGTATATCTAGCAGCCCCTTCTGTTCCGCCTGCATCTTCTGTAAAACGGGTATTTACAATTTCCCATCCGCTTGGAAAGATTTGTGTAAGGGCTATATTGTCTACAAAATCACGACTGTCATTACTGACACTAATTTTAGCCACAAACTCTTCGCCTTGTCTCAACTTGGTAATGTCTATTTGTTGACCATCTGCACCCACAAACCGTGTCGTTACTGTAAGCTTACTAATCCCTGACAGCTCTTCCCCCAACGGTAATTTTCCGCTTTGGACGACACGAACAAACACCACATTGTCTTTCGCATTTTGAAGGGTAATGGTATTAGCACCTTCTTTCGTTACTAAATCTCGCAGCGCAATCGCTTGTTGGGTATCAATCGTCATTGATTTTCCATCTTTGGCATACTCCAACTTAATCGACTTCCCACCATTTTTGATCACCATTTTAGCCATGGCTAGTAACGCATAACTCGTTTCCTGCGTACTTAACCAACGCTCTGACGACAAGGTTTTAGCCATAGAAATAGCAAGGTCTTTTTGCTTGGCGTCACCCATCGCGACCATCGTTTCTAATGCCATCGCGCGATTACGGAACACAGATCCATACGTATGATAATTACTTCTGTTAGGTTGAAAATCAATGTTTGCAGTGGCTGCTAATTCTTCAGCAGCTTTTGTTTGCCCTGCGAGTGCGTATGCTGCCGCCAATCGCCATTTGCTGTCATTGCTTAGGTTTCTGCTTTCGCGCAAGCGGTTCATCGCCGCAAGATCAGGTTGACCTGCAAGTGCTAAGGTGTATAAACGATACGCTTGTACAAGGGTCGTATTATACGCACGTTCCCCAGATCGCCACTCACGAGCCGTTTTTTTCTGAAAACGCAGCCAATTACTCATAAATGTAAGCGGTAAAGCATAGCCTTTTTTCTGTGCTTCGATCATAAAATGTCCCGCATAGTTGGTACCCCAAGTATCCGCAACCGTTTCACCTTGCCAATAGCCTAATCCGCCATCTGCATTTTGAAAATTCCCTAATCGTTCGATCCCTCGCTTGATGTTTTCTTGTGCTTTTTGTTTTTGCTCAAACGTCAAATCAAACACATCATCCATAAATAATTGTGGAAACGCACCCGATGTGGTTTGCTCTACACACCCATGCGGATACCGAATTAAGTACTGCATCCGTTTGGTGAAATCCATAGGAGGTAGCGTAGAAAACTCAATCGCCGACTCGTTAGATCCTGCGACCCCGAAGGTTGAATAATCAATGGTTAGACTCCCTGATGCAGGCAACTCATAATCGGTCACTTTTTGGGTGATCGGATTCGGGTTTTCAACATCTATTTCTACTTGATAGGTCGCACGTTCTCCATTTCCTTCAGCAATGATTTCGATGGTTTGGATCTCATTCACGGCCGTCACATCAAATTCAAAAGGAACAATTTGCTCGCCTACAGAAGAGAAATTAATCGTCTTGGTCGTGCCATCTGTAGCCTTAAATGCTGCCGAAGTTTTGACAGTAATTTTAGCTTGTTTAATGGTAGACTCCATCGCAAAAACGGTCACAGGCAAGGTTACGTGTTCGCCCGGAGATAGCTTTCGCGGAAGCGAACCTAACACCATCAATGGCTTACGAACAGGAACTGTTTTTTCGGCAGCACCATAGGCAGATGCGGTAGGATCGCCTGCCACCACCATCGCACGTACCGAACCGACATAATTAGGCATCTGTATCGTGTGGGTTTTGGTTTCATTTTCGCTTAAAGCGAAAGGACCTAAATATGTCACCACCGGCTTAAAACGTTCTGCTTTTCTGTTTTTTGCAGCCGCAGCAGCATCGCCCCCACCGATTGCATAAATGTTTCCTACACTTCCTGAATAAGCGCCGATCACATCATCAAACATGTCAAAGGTCATTACGCCTAACGCTTCTCTGCTGTAAAAATGATTGTGAATGGCGGGGGTTTTATAACGTGTCAAGTCCAGCAAACCGTCATCTACCACCGCAATGGTATAGGTCATGGCTTTGGCGTTGGCCTCACTTACTTTGATGGTATAGGATTCCTCAGGCTTGAGGACATCAGGCATCGTGATTTTAGGCGTAAGTATGGTATTTTGATCTTCAACCAGCAACGGAATCACACCATATAATCGAATAGGCAAATCATTTTTAGTTTGCTCGTGAGCTTGCAATAAGGAGATATTGACATAGACATTGGGTGCCATATCTGAAGTCACCGGAATCTTGAATTGTGTTTCGCCATTTTGAGCATCTACCCACCAACTGTCCAATACTTGAGTTCCATTTTCTAGGCTGATCAGCGCACGCGAACTATCACCGGACGGAAACGTAATGGTCGCCGCTTCCCCGACTTGATATTTTTCTTTATCTGACGAGAATACTAGCATTTTAGCACTTTCCGAATCACTTTGCAAACCACTCCAATTGCGATAAAAATACGCAATACGCCCCGTGGCATGTCCGCTTTCTGGATCAATTACTCGAATCAAATACCGCCCACTTTCTCTTTCTGGAATATTGACCGTAAAACTGGTTTTACCGTTATTCCCTGTGGTGACTTTAAAATCTTTTACAGGCGTATGCACGGTGCCAACTTCGTAGTTGGAATAGTTATCGCGACCGCGACTCCACCACCAGCGCCAATTCATTTTAAATACTTGTACATCCAACGTTCTGTTGCCTGCAGCTTTTCCTTTGGTGTTAGTGGTCACAACATCAAACTCGGTGTTATCATCGGTAAAATAGCTGCCGTAGGCACGTCCTTTGGGCGATTGTACCCCTACAAAATGATCAAAAGGGGCGATGTCTTTAGTAACGACATCTAATGAGAAGTCACCGCCGCCTTCATATGCTTTGGTTACAAAAGTTCCTTTCAGCATACCCGGAGCACGCTCGCTGAGTGCTAACTTTTGACTGATATTTGTACTCCCTTCTTCATTTAATTGACCGTCAAGTACCGTAAGTTCTACGTCATTAAAACTGCGAATAGGATCAAAGAAATGATAGGTAGGGTAGGTTTTGAAACCACTGTTAGAACTCCGAATCGTCACATCCGATTTAATCTTGAGATTACGTGCAGGGGCTCCGTGCAACCACGTAACTTTTGCAGTCCCCTCTAACGCACCGCTCGCATCTATGATATCATCTTCAAAGTCTAAGTTGACTTTTAACCGATTGGGTTTGATGGTTTCTACTTTTAAGGTTTTAGAAAAACTAGCACCGCCTACACTTACCGTCGCATTCCAATTTCCCGTAGGATCTGTGGGTGCGGTAGTAATCGGGAAATAATACACGTTATTGAGTGCTTTTCCTGTGTTTGATACAGTATTTGCCGTGAGCACCTTGCGATAGGTTAATTTTCCTCTGGCATCACTGACTTCTAATTTTACAGGATGGTCTTTGGGCAATGGATTGTTAGCATCATTCAACACAAACGAAAGGTGAATACTATCACCCGGACGATGTACGCCTCGCTCGGTATACAAATATCCTTTGAGCCCTTTTTGTAATTGTTTTCCAGAAATATCAAATTTGCTCATAGAAAGGGCATTCCCGTCTTCTATTTTTAAATAGGCATAGTTGGCGCCTTTTTGAGCAACAGCAAATACGGCGTATCCTTTGGGCGTAATCGTCGCAAGCCCTGTGGCATCTGTCGTTACACTGCCAATGGGTTGTTTTTGATAATTATATAGAGTGATTTTAGTATTGGCTTCAGGCGTCGTGGTTACGATATCTGTCGCAGCAAAATGATAGCCATTATCTTTTCCTTTTTTGACAATCAACGCAAGATCCGAGCCTAAAATATTGCTCTGGATAAACCGATCTTCTTGGTAATAGGCGGGATGACACGGGTTATCTTCTTGTCGCCAATTATACACTTGATTTCGCCAACGATAGATTCTATTATCCCAATATTGCTCTTCGCGCTCGTCTTCATTGGTACTTTCTACCTCGGTAAAGTCCTCGTCATAATAATCTTCTTCATAATAGTCATCATAGGTGTCTTCTTCTACCTGTGTGCCATCGTCTACACATTCATAAGCGACATAGCTTTGCTTGTAACTGATCTCTACCCGATACAATGCTCCTGGATCTGCCTGAAAGATCTTAGAAAGATCAATGCCGTGCACACGCCACTGACTATCGCCTACATCACTTGACTGAAAACTAGCATCTTCTAGCGTGATGGTTTTCTTTGTGACACGTCTTCCAACTTGCTTTAATCCATAGCTATTATTACTATTTAGGTTATTTTCCTGTAAATATTCTAGTACATTATTTTCGTATATTTTTATGATCCGCACATCGACATGGCTCAAATTAACGGCTTCAAAATAGAACGGATTGCTTCCTGATTTAGGCAAAACCACACCATTTGTAATCGCTCGAAGTGCGGGTTTTAACTGCTCAAAAGAAACGGTTTCTGCAAAAGGGGTTTTTAGTTTAAATCCATCGGTACTTTTAATGCCTTGAAAAACCTCCACAAGGGATTTCCCTACAATCTTATTTTCTGGGTACACATTGAGGACATTGCCATCGACTTCAAAACGTAAATTTCCAGCTCGCTGAATCGTCACTAAGCCCTTAAAATTTTGTTTGTCTTGTAACGGATCTGAAAAATTGATCGTCAACGACGCATTGGCACCCAGTCTTTGATTGATTTTTACAATTTTAAAATTATTACGCCCAGGAATTAGCACCTCATTATCCCCTTTTGTTTCATCGGCATCTATGGCATCGCCATCCCAACTGACTTGAATTTTCGTATCTTCTGTTTCTCTACGAATGCTATCTATTTTAAACACATGATAGCGAGCGGTGGTTTGATCACTCAACCACGTAATGGAGAGCGGTTTTCCGTTTTGAGTCGCTTGTATGAGTTGTTTTGCTTTCGCGAAAGCGATCACATCGGCACCCTCAACTTGCCCTTCTAGATATTGATATTCCCGATCATACGATTGTAAGGCACGGAGATCTACTTTGAAATCTGGGGTAATGGTTTTGAAACCAAACGCAAACGTGCGCATCTCTTTAGGAAGGTCGTCATAGAGTTTATCCAGACGCACCTCCACCGAATATTCGGTGTCCGCTTCAAGAAGTCCATCAGGCACAAATTTTAAGGTGCGCTGTCCAGAAACCGTCAATGTTCCCGACGTTTTAGGTGTAATTTTCAAAATCTCTGAAGGGATTTCTTGATCGACTTCAAACTGCGTCAACGCCTTTGCTACCTGCACGGTAATTGGGTTTGCAATAGACTGCCTACCACTTGTGGAATACGAGATATACTCCTTGTATTTAAACAAGTTATCAGTAGGTTGTTCAGTGCCTTTTTTATCACAAGTGATAAATAAAAGCGGTAGGACGACGGCGAGAAGAAGATGAATTTTACGCATAATGATGGTGTTAGGTAGCCTCTCTATCTCTCACCCAAAAGAGCAGAAACAGATAAAAAGGAATTCAAAATATGCTACTAAAGATAACAGATTTTAAATAGATGAATATGAAATTACTTTGATGCTTTTACAGGTTAAGATTGGTTAAATCAACGTGTAAAATGGGTATAGAAATTTGAGTGGTTATGGTGGTAACGTAACTGTTAAAATTTCTAGTATGTGAATGTTAACATTTGTGACGGATTTAACAGTTTAAGCCCTCTCTGCCTTTCATAGATATCTCCCAAGCCCTCTCTCTACCTTTCAAGGGAGAGTTGTTATAAGGCTATTAATTGAGTTTTGAGAAATGGTATTCGCGTTCTACTTTACAGATGCGAACGCTATAAGACTCGTACCAGGTCGTTTTTCCTGTGGTTTGTGCTGCTTGATGATCGGTTTCGGCTTTCCAACGGGAGATATCTTCTACCGTTTTCCAATACGAGATGGTAATGCCTATTTCGCTACGTGCGTGATCTATACCTAAGAAACCTGGCATTTGACTCGCTAGTTCTTCTAGATGCTGTGCTGCCATGGCATACCCTCGGGTGATACTCGTCTGCGTACTCGTGAAAATAACAGCATAATACGGGACTTCGTGGTCAAGAAATGTAAGCGGAGTATTGTCTGATGCCATACCTGATGATTAGGTCTTAAAAATACTCCTTTTTTTAAAAATGTACGTGCAAAAAACAGGTGTTACTTTTTAATAAATCGTTGTGTCGTTATCACCCCGTTTTGACTTTCAAAGCGTACAAAATACACTCCAGAAGCCCAATTTTGAATGTCTAACGGATTTGAGCCCAACACTTCCTTTGACGTTGCTAGTTGTTGCCTCCCTTTCACATCAAATACAGTAATCATGTAATTCCCTGTTTCTTGTTGAGCCTCTATGTACAATTGATCACTCGAAGGGTTTGGGTAGATCGTAAAAGAAGCTTGTGTCACTTCATTTAGAGATAATGCCGCTCTGTTATATATTGCTACGTCGCCTGCAGAAGACATAACGTCTAAAGTGGCACCATCATCTCCTGAAAATGTAGTGAAATATTCAAATGGATCTGAAAGAGAAGCCTCATAAAATGTAAAATATACATTTTGAAAATTGCCATTTTCTGATGTATTACAATTTGCGAGTGTGGTCACATAATCATCCCCAATCATAAAAGTAGGCAATCCCCCATCTAGTTCTTGAAAAGTGACGCTCGCAGAAAAGATATCACATACGGAGCCCATTATGGTTTCAGGCAGTCCATTCCCGCCACTATTTTCCTCCAAGAATTCAAGAGTTACCGTCTCAACCTCCTCATTGGAAGGGGGAAAAAATTCTTCTCCATCTATTGTTATAGATTCTAATTCCCAAATGCCTTCAAAAAGAAGCGGGTCTTGTGCAAGGATATTTTGAGAAATAACAAAGCATACTAGCACTAAAAAGAATCTGTATATTTTCATAACCAACCATTTGGAATTTCAAAGTACTACATTTTACACAAACCATCAAGGTATCGTTGTCTCTATTTTTTTTATAGCTGACTTATTAATTGCTTACTTTTAACCTAGTTGGCAAACATTACTTAAAAAATGAACACTCTTTTAAATGGAATATGTAATTCGAACTTTATTAACTGAAAAAAACAAATTAGTTGAAGAACTGAAAAGAAATGAAGGTGCTAATACTAATGTTGAACGAATTTCAGAAATTAAAAAAGCAATCAACTGGCTACATAAAATTTCTGAACTTAAACTCGAGAATATTAAAAAATATGAGATTGTGGAACTTCCTGATATGAATACAGGATATTCGGAATATAGACTTATGAATGATTGTGAAACTGATAACATAAAACATTGGATTGAATTCAAAGATCATATTGGATTGACTCCTGGAGATTTTATTATAAGTCGAAAGCCTTAAAAAGCAAAACGATTTGCCAACACTGTATTAATTTAATACTAGCATAACAGCCTTATCTATCCTTTTTACCAACTTTACACAAAATAGTATTCTTATGAACCGTACGATCCTCTCTTTTTTAGTCAGTTTTTTGATTTCTACATCTATTTTCCTGTCATCCGAACAGGCAGGCGCGCAAGCGGACTTTTTACAGTCAGGGCCTATGGTGGGATATTCTGATTTTCGAGAAGTACTGATTTGGGTACAAACCAAAGCTCCTGCCGATGTGAAAATTGGATATTTCGCTCAAGGCGAAAAGGAACGATTCACACCCACCGTTACCGCTACAGCAGCCGAAGATCATATTGTAAAATTATTTCCAAGTGACGTGGCATATGGAACGCAATACACCTATAAATTATACATCAATAATCAACATGTAAAACGCCCGTATCCTTTAGAATTCCAAACGCAAACCTTATGGCAATATCGCACAGATCCGCCATCATTTACCTTTGCGATTGGATCTTGTTTTTATCGGAATGACCCTACAGATGACCGCCCTGGAAAACCGTATGGAGATGTCTACGGAATCTTTGAGAGTATCGTTCAAAAAAGTCCTGATTTTATGGTCTGGCTGGGGGACAATATTTACCTACGCACCCCCGATTTCCAATCTGAACGTGGCATCCGATATCGGAACCGAGAAGCGCGTGCCACACCAGAATTACAATCTTTATTAGGAAGTGTACATCACTACGCGATTTGGGATGACCACGATTTTGGCCCCAATGATTCTGATCGGAGTTATGTACATAAAAAAATGACTGAAAAAGCCTTTAACGACTATTGGGGGAATCCGAGTACCAATGCCACTGGAGAAGGCGGGATTACGGGACAATTTGTGTGGAATGATGTCGAGTTCTTCTTGATGGATGATCGCTATCACCGCGCACCTAACCGAAGTCTTGACACTACTAAAGACTACCTTGGAGAAGCGCAACTCAACTGGCTTATAGATGCGCTAACGGCTAGTAAAGCATCTTTCAAAATCGTATGTATTGGTGGGCAAACCATCAGTGATGCGGCGGTGTACGAAAACTACGCCACGTATCCAGAAGCCCGCAAGCGTTTATTAGATCGTATTGCCGCCGAAAAGATAGAAGGCGTTGTCTTTATGAGTGGAGACAGGCATCATACGGAGATCTCTCGTTTAGAACGCCCAAATGCCTATCCGCTGATTGATATTACGTGTTCGCCGCTTACTTCGGGCACCCATAAAGCCCGTGATGAAGGAAATACGTTACAAGTAAAAGACAAAACGTATTATGAGCGCAACTTTGGCATAGTCAACGTTTCTGGAACGTATGGAAAACGTACGCTTCTACTTACCATTTATGACGAAAAAGGGGCAAAAGTATGGGATTATACGATCTCACAAGAGGAATTGAAGTATCAAAAATAAAGCCGGGGCTTCAGTACAATTTTTAGGATTGCTTTTAGCAATTATAAAAATCACTCAGCCACCTTTGATCCGTTTTTAATATGTGCTTTCGCGAAAATCACTTAGCCGCCTTATATTTTGTTTTAAAGTCGGCATTTCGATACATTTTGCTTCAATAGAAAAAGAATCAAAGGACATTGAGTGATTTCAGAGTTCTGAAAAAGAACTCTGAAATAGTACCGAAATGCCGGGTTCTTTACTCCACCACCTCAAAGGCTTGAATCGCGGCATTAGGCTCCATAATGGTATAGCCTGTCCAAAACGTAGGATCGTATTTTGATAAATAAGTCGCTTCTACGTTTTCATTTTCTGAAGCCGCTTCATAGGCGGTACTTGAAATATCTTCTGAGTTAAAAATAACCATCTCATATTTAGACAAAGACGTTCCTTGCATATCGATGTTCAGCGAAAGCTCATTTTGCTTACGACGGCCTTTGACAAATTTGTTTTTTTCGATCACTTTTAACGGGCGATCGATGCCAAAATAGTTTCCATTTTCTAACTCCAAATACCGCGGACTATAACTTCCACTGGCATTTTTAGCAAATAGCATTTTTCCTCTGTAGACATTTTCACCGTACTTAATCCCTAATAACCCAAAGGTAAATAGCGGACGCACATTGTCAAATTCTAAGCGTACAATGGCAAAATCATCGATGTTGACAAATGCGGTTCCTTTAAAGTCTTTTTTGCCTTTGGGCGAAAAGTCAATAATATACACTGGCTCCTCATCGATAAACGTATAATCTCTGATTTCAAACTCATACCGATTCGATTTTGTGAGGATATCAATCTTAGAATCTTCATTAAAAAAAAGTTGGGTGTACAGTTCGGAAATACGATTTTTAATCTGTTCTTGGAAGTCTTGATTATTGGCATTTTCGACCTCTACCTTTACTTTATTGGCATCTTCATTGGCCGCAGTAATAGAGTCTAATTGTACTTTGGTTCCAAAAAGTCCCGACTTAATTTTAAGGTAGGAATTAGGTTTTACATTTTCTTTAAAAATGGTTTCCAGGCGTTCACTGAGTCCGTCGACAGAGACATCTTTGGACTTATCATACAGCTCGGCTGCTTTATCTACATATAGCTTATGCTTATTGTAATTCCCATAAAAATCACCGACGGCTTCGCGATAATAGGAAGATTCACGCGGGACAAGCGTTGCAATGCTATCAATCAATTCTTTGTCAAGCTCTTCTATTGTTGATTTTTTAAAGGCGAAATCTACTTTTTTCATCGCATTAAAATCCGACTGCCTAAAGAAAATTTTCTTTTTAGATAATTCTTGAACATCGTAGTTTTTATACATATTTTCTTTGACTTTCTCAATCACTTCTTTGGCAGAAAGCGGATTGCTAGAAAGAAAAACACCTTTCAGCTCGAATGATTTTGGCGAAAGCCGCACCAGACTATCTGTAAGGGAGGCTACCCAAATTCCTTTACGTTCATACCCCATGGATGAGATATACACAGAGTCTTGTATTTTTTTAAGTTGGTCAGGATTGATGGTAAACATCCCATCTTCATTTGAAATCACGCCTTGATTTTCTGAAAGTTCAATGGTCGCAAACGGAATCGGTTCTTGTGTTTTGTCATCAATAAGTCTGGCTGATACGGTTTGTGCGGTCATTCCTGATACGAGGAATGCAGACAAGAGCATTAAAATGTATTTGATAAGTGTGGTCATGTGTGATTGTTTAGTAGTATAGACGCGTCATTTTCACAAAAGGTTGTCTCGCATCTTTTTTTATGACGATTTTATAGATGGAATGTTACTTAAGCCGGGGCTTCGGTACAATTTTTAGGATTGCTTTCAGCAATGATAAAAATCACTCAGCCGCCTTTGATTTGTTTTTGTTATATGCTTTCGCGAAAGCAAAAAATTACTCAGACGCCTAACATTACAACAAACACAGGACATTGAGTGATTTTAAAATCCTGATAAAGGGTTTTGAAATAGTATCGAAATGTCGGATCAATAAGAAATATCACTCTTCCTTTTGCTGTGCTTTGATTTTTTCTTTGAGGATTTTTATACGGGCTTCATGAGCGTCTTTTTTCTCGCGCTCTTTCTTTTTCTTTTGTGCCATCAGCTTAGAATGCTTGGCTTTATTTTTTGTGTTTTTAGGACTTCCTGCTTTTGCCATAAAGCAAAGATAGTGAAGATTAATTGGGGGCTTCGGTACAATTTCCGCTTACGCGAAAATCACTCAGCCGCCTAGCATTGTATCAAGGAGAGGACATTGAGTAATTTCAAAATCCTGAAAAAGGATTTTGAAATAGTATCGAAATGCCGGCATCATGGGTCCGCTTTAACGCTTTGCTCTCCCTTTTGGTCGTGAATCTCACAAGCTCGCTTTCGCGAAAGCGGTTTGCATCTCCTTAAATGCTTGCACAGGATCAGCTGCATTCCAAACGCCACCTAAGGCACCCACGCCTTGAAAGCCTAGTTTGATCGCTTCTGGGGTAGTTTGTGCGTTGATACCGCCCATGCCTGCAATGAATTTTGGGATGTGACGTACATCAAAACCTCTGCCTTGCATCTCACTTTTGGAAATCGCTGCAAACACCGGACTTAGCAAATGATAGGCAAAATCAACGGACTGTGCGGCGAGGTCTTCAGGTTCGTGGTAGGAGCTACTGACCGAAAATTCATTGTCGGTGAAAGATTGAACATAGCTCGCCAACTGATCGCCTTGGGCTCTCCATTTACGTTCTTCCAGATGAATTCCTTTGATGGGAAACTCGGCCGTGAGTTCGTGATGGAAATTATGCGTCATAATATATTGATAATACTGCGGATCTACTTGATCCAAATAGGCACAGTGCGCTTCTAGCGTTGCCGCTGGTTTTCTAAAATGAAAATACTGCAAGCCCGCTTCAAAGAGTTGATGCAAGGTTTGAATTTCTGTAGCGCTGGTTTGTTCTGGTGATATGAGTAGGATCATAGTTTTTCTTTTCATTCCCTTGAATTTACCTACCGACAGGCAGGGATGGGAATCTCATCATAACGTAAAAGTACGGTTTAATCTACGTATGAGGAATTTGATTGGTTTTATACCGCTTATGATTCTTTTTAATTCCCGTGAAGACGGGAATCTAATTCTTTTTTTGATTACGTTTCAGAGCTTGAGATTCCCGTAGTTATTTACTGATAAGCAGCTAGTAAAATAACATGAGATTCCCGCCGGAGTTTATGCTGAGCATAGTCGAAGTGCGGGAATGAAAGTATTACTAACTAGAAGCAATCACCTGCTTCAACGCTTCTTTCTGTACCACCCCTGACTGTCGCCAGACTTGTTTTCCGTTTTTGAATAAGATCATGGTGGGGACACCACGCACTTGATATTTGGTAGCTAAGGGTTGGTTTTTGTCAACGTCTATTTTGACGATTTTAACGGCATCCCCTAGTTCTTCTTTGACTTGTGTGAGGATAGGGCCTAAGGTTTTACACGGCCCACACCAAGTCGCATAAAAGTCGACTAAAACAGGCGTTTCTGAGTTGATGATTTGGGAGAAAGAGGACTTCATTTTTATTATTTACTATAAAGTTACGAAAAAAAGAAGCTATTGACTGAATCAAACGCGGGGCTTCGGTACAATTTTTAGGATTGCTTTCAGCAATTATAAAAATCACTCAGCCGCCTTGCATTGTAACACAAAAGGACATTGAGTGACTCGCTGCAAGCGAGGTGTATCGAAATGACTGGCTCTAGTTTTCATGCTTCGAAAAACAGGCTGCTGCAAAGTTTCTATATTGAGATCCCGCTATTCAGCGGGATTAGTTCAACTTACAAGGTTGAGTGCGTCTTTTCAGACTTCTCAACATTGAGTTTCACTAAAAATAGTATATTCAACATCGAAAATTAGAATCTCTATGTCCAAAGAAAAATCTTGGAAACAACTCATTTTAGACCTCGCCAAGGCGATCTCTGAAAGCGTAACGGGTGCCTCACGAAAAAGAACTTGGCATCAACATGTGGTGCCGTATGAAGACGGTTGGGCAGTGCGCCGTGAAGGGAATAAACGGATTACCTCTAAACATCGCAAACAAAGTACAGCCATTACCAAAGCGAAAGTGATCGCCAAAAGAAAGAAAGCGGATGTCATTATCCATCGAGCGAGTGGTGGGATTCGAGAGCGGATTGGTTATGGGGATTGAGATGAGGGTTGTTTTTACGCTATTTTTTTAATGTGCTTCTACTGGGTTAGTCGTTTTTTGAAAGCTTCTTGTTGTTAGATATAAAAAATTAACTGAGGCTAGGCGTTTCTGATTTGATGATTTGGGAGAAAGAGGATTTCATTTTTTATTGAATTTAGGGGGTAAATCTTACATCGTGAAGATACACTTTTTTGCAAAGAATAGGCGTACAGGTTTCCGCAAAGGAGTTGCTGTGTAAGTGATTACAGCAATTCTTCTTTACACATCAAACCTGGCATTTGTATTTTTTCTCCTTTAATAGTCGCAGAAGCGATGATATGCGCACAACTGTCTTTTATTTTCAGAATTTCTACATAGACAACCGTTTCTTTCACAGACTCAATATCTACAAATTCTGGATCATTATAGCTAGACACATAATGCAACTCATAACTGCAATCACTCGTCCAGATAATGCTAACAATGACCTCAGAGACATTTCCATTAATGTCTACAATTTCTCGTTGCTCATCGCCTTGGCGTATAATCAAGGTTTCAAAAGATACATATTCATTCATAGGAACGACAAAGGAGCCTTCTTTAAAATCGGCGCAGGTCAATGCCTCTTGTGCCTGTAGGGCACTGACGACAAATAGCGTCATACAAAAACTAAAAAGGGTCTTCATTATCATTTTTTTTGTGAAGATACGAGAATTTGAAACTCTTGTGTCACAACATCGTCAAGTGCAATGACATCTCGTTTTTGTGTATGAGTGACAAAGACATCCGGCATTTCGGTACAATTTATAAAGTGCTTTCAGCACTTTATAAATCACTCAATGTCCTAGCAGTGTTACAATGTAACAAACACACCCCTTAATCCCCTACTTCGACAAGCTCAGCACAGCGTCTTTCTAGAGGGGAAACTCATACTTTAAATGTTTTAAAACTAAATGTAAGGTGGCTGAGTGATTTCGAAGCATGAGAAATAGTATCGAAGCCACCGAGTCAAGAACTCAATGTAAGGTGGCTGCCTGTTTTGCTGAAAGCAAAAGGTACCGAAGCCCCAGTTTGGATGTTAAAAATCAGGCCTATTGTTGCAAAAAGAATCATTTTACTATCAATTTTACGGTATCCCCACATATTATACATAATAATGGGCAGTCACGGTATCTAGTTAGAGATAAAATAGTTATATTTCCGTTCCCAAATTAGCCTGATGCTTAAGACCGTCAAAACCCTACTCTTTTTTTTATGTATGTGCTACAGTTCTTTGGCAGCACAAGACTTACAGCAATATGAAAATTCGAGAGAGATTCCCTATACGTATACAAATGCTCAAATAGATTCTATTACCAATATTTTACGAGCTTATTTTTACGAAGCTAGCTATGATAAAGTGATTGAGGAATCACCAACGCTTATTGACAACGCTCGGGATATTAATTATAAGATGGGGGAAAGAAGCTTGATCTCTATCCTTGGAAATGCCTTTGCTAAACTAGATGATATCGACAAAGCGAGTACGCTTTTTAATAAGGCACTTACGAAAGCTCAAAAGGAAAAAGATCTCCTTTCTTTAGCAACACACTATAACAATCTCGGAAATACCTACATCAAAGAAGACCCTCAAAAAGCCATTTCTTATTTTGAAAATGCTTATGAGGCTGGAAAACAGCTAAAAAGCGACCGTATTGCATTTATTGCACTCAACAACCTTTCAGAACTATATGTAGGGACTAAAGATCCACAAAACGCACAATATTATGTAGATAAAGCCCTGCCATTGTTATTGAATAGTGAGACCATCGATGAGGCTTTTAAAGAGGAATACATCGCAACTGTGTATCATGTGCAGGGAGCTATCTTTTTATTAAAAGGAAAAAACGACCAGGCCATTGCGTATATCTTAAAATCTATGGAGATAGGAAAAGGTGGTAAGTACCAAGAAGAAACACTCCTCGATAATTTTACGAATTTAATAGACGCCTACGATAACACGGGGCAATATGAAAAATTAAATGTCGTTAGAAAGCGATATGACTCCTTACGAAATAAACGCTACGAAGCCGATAAAATTTTACAACAACAAATTGCTCGCTTTAAGTTCAGCTTAGATCAATATGAACAAGAACTAAAAGCGTCCGAACTCGAAAGGTTACTGGCGCAACAAAAAGCATCAAAAAGTAAATTACTTTCGACTTTCTCCTTAACCTTGGGAGGAATTTTATTATTAATTCTTGCGCTCTTACTCTACGTGAGGCGTAAGCGTTTTAAACTACTTAAAGATTTAAAAGCAAAAAACGCACAATACTTAGAAGCTAAAGAAAAATCAGAACGACTAACACAAGCAAAAACACAACTGTTTTCAACCATTAGTCACGAGCTACGTACGCCGTTATACGGCATTATCGGACTCTCTTCTATATTACTGAAAGATCCTAAATTCCAAAATAACTTAGAAGATCTTACCTCTCTCAAATTTTCTGCTGATTATTTATTAGCCCTCGTCAATGATGTCTTAAACTTAAATAAACTAGATTCTCAAACAGGGCAACATATTCAAAATAGCAATTTTAAATTAGAGTCCCTTATTCATAACATCACCCAATCATTTGAGTTTATTAATCAGCAAAATAATAATGTCGTTTATATTGATATCGACCCTACCATTCCTAAAATTCTGCTTGGGGATCAAACAAAAGTCTCTCAGGTGTTAATGAACTTAGTGAGTAATGCCAGCAAGTTTACACAAGAGGGACGCATTGATATTATTGTAAAAACACACTATGCCGACGATAAAAAAGTCTCTTTGTCTTTCTCTATCATGGATAACGGCATTGGGATTCCTGAAGAACAAAAAGAAAAAATCTTTGAAGAGTTTACCCAAGGTGCCAATTATAGTGAGTATGAAGGCACGGGACTCGGACTTCCTATTGTCAATAAAATCTTAGCCATTTTAGGCAGCAAACTCATGTTTGAAAGCACCTATGGTAAAGGAACGACCTTCTCTTGTATCTTGACTTTTTCTAGGGGCGCTGCTGATATGCTAGAAAACACTGAAAGAGAAGATGTATGTGTCAAAAAATTACAAGACAAAAAAATCTTGATTGTTGACGATAATAAAATCAATCAATTGGTTACTCAAAAAGTACTGGAACAACACGGGATGCTACACGGTGTTGCCAATAATGGATTGGATGCTTTAGAAAAAGTAAAAGAGCACGCTTTTGATGCCATTTTGATGGATGTAAATATGCCCGTCATGAATGGTCTTGACTCTAGTAGAGCTATGCGAGATTTTGGCTTAAACACCCCTATCATTGCCTTAACCGCTGTAAATGCTGTAAATCCAGAGAAAGATTTTGGCACCTATGGGATTGATGATGCCATTGTAAAACCATATCGAACAGAACAATTATTAGAACTGCTGGTAAAGTACATTTACTAAAAGGAAGGGATTAAAATTATTTCTTTTTACGCTCCTTACTTATCGGCTGCGGGTTCGCGAAAGCATACACATCTGCACAATACATCTTCCTAATTCTAAAAACACGATTTCTAATACCCTTTTTTTTCGATCTCCTTTACGAGGTCAAGCAAGATGAATACATCTACCAATTTTTGGGATCCTGTGGTTTTCACAAAAAACTGATGAGGTAAGATTTCTACTTCTACTCCTCGAATTTTAGCTACTAGATGCATGATGTTTTCTACAGCTCTCGTTGTTTTTGAGTTTTGAATAGAAAAACATTCATAATTCGCTACTTGAATAGCATCATCTGGTCTGATTTTGTCTAAAATCCGATCTGAAGTCGTTTTTTCTTTGAAAACATAATGCCCCGAACTGTACTGAATAGGAATGGATACGGCTAGCTCATAGGCATTATGAATCGTCAGAATGACAGCAACCCTCTTTCCGCTCTCAAAAAAATAGCGATACCCCCAATTTTCGTCCAATTCATCTAATAGTTGGAGGCGCTCAAAAACTTTAAATTGTTCTTCAGACAACGGACTTTTTGCTTTTACAAAACCTTCTTTTAGGAACTCCTTTCGTATAGATTCTGCGACGAGGTCTTCTCCAAAAAATTGTTCTTTTTTTTCCGTTTCACTCATTTTTTTGGAAGCATCGTCCAAGTCCCAAATACCAGACTCTGCTTCTTCTAAGGTAATGTATGTATCGGTTTCTGGGTCATATATTCTAGTGTCTTCTAATCGCTTTTTCAGCAATGCTTCGTCTTCTTTTTCTTCTTTATATATCGGTTTATTTCCTATCGATACGACAAAAAAGAAAATCCCTATAAAAGCTGCGATAATCAATAAACCTCCTAAAATCTCCATCTATAAAAATTAATGTCCACTTGCTTCTCCAGCACCGCTTGGAATTCTAATGGTTTCTACGATTTCTTGTACCTCGGCTGGTGGCGATGGTGTAAAACGATGTACGATAAGAGCAACCACAAAATTAACGGCCATGGCAACGCTTCCAAAGCCTTCTGGGGAAATCCCAAACCACCAATCCTTTTGAAGGCCTGCAACGGCTTCTTTACCTCCATCAAAAACCCCAAACTTAAACTTAAGTATGTAAAAAATCATGAGTGTAATCCCGACAATCATCCCTGTGACTGCCCCTTCTTTATTCATTTTTTTATAAAAAATTCCTAATACAATGGCGGGAAAGAAAGAGGCGGCGGCAAGGCCAAAAGCCAATGCTACGACTGCGGCGACAAATCCTGGCGGATCAATCCCAAAGTAGCCTGCAATGACCACCGCTACGGTAGCTGCGCCACGGGCAATCCATAATTCTTGTTTGTCGGTAATATCAGGTTTAAAGGTTTTTTTGACAAGGTCATGCGATACCGATGATGAGATCACCAGTAATAATCCTGCAGCGGTTGATAATGCGGCGGCAAGTCCGCCAGCGGCGACTAAGGCAATGACCCAGGCAGGAAGGTTGGCGATTTCAGGATTTGCCAGCACCATAATGTCGCGATCTACGGTGAGTTCATTAGCAGGGTGTCCATTTTCCGCTTTCGCGAAAGCGGTATACTGCACCTTTCCATCTCCATTTTTATCTTCAAAAGTAATTAAGCCTGTCGTTTCCCATTTGGTGAACCATTCGGGCATTTCTGAATAGGGTTGATCACTTACGGTGGTGATCATATTAGTACGCGCAAACACTGCTACGGCAGGGGCTGTCGTGTATAAAACAGCAATCAACAACAAGGCAATTCCCGCCGATTTACGTGCATCTCTTACGCGTTTTACCGTAAAAAATCGAACGATCACATGGGGTAATCCTGCCGTTCCTACCATCAATGCTAGGGTGATCATAAACACATCTATCTTTGACTTAGAACCGCTCGTATAGTCAGCAAAACCAAGGTCTTGTGAGAGGCCATTGAGCTTGTCTAAAAGGTAGGTGCCATCTTCTACGGTACTTCCCATCCCTAGCTGCGGAATCGGATTTCCCGTCATCTGAATGGATATAAAAATAGCCGGTACCATAAAGGCAAAAATAAGCACGCAGTATTGTGCAACTTGGGTATAGGTAATGCCTTTCATACCGCCTAATACGGCATAAAACAGCACGATAATCATTCCGATGATCACTCCTGTATTGATATCAACTTCTAAAAAGCGTGAGAATACGAGACCCACGCCTCGCATCTGCCCAGCGACATAGGTAAACGACACCAACAATGCACAGCATACAGCCACAATTCTTGCCGTTTTTGAGTAATACCGATCGCCTATAAAATCAGGGACGGTAAACTTACCGAACTTCCTGAGATAGGGCGCTAATAATAAAGCGAGAAGCACATAGCCTCCAGTCCATCCCATGAGATACACAGAGCCATCATAGCCTCCAAAAGAGATAATCCCTGCCATGGAGATAAAGGAAGCGGCACTCATCCAATCGGCAGCGGTAGCCATGCCATTTGCCCAAGGAGAAACGCCTCCGCCGGCGACATAAAATTCTTTGGTGGATCCAGCGCGGGACCAAATGGCAATACCAATATAAAGGGCAAAGGTGATGCCTACGAGTATGTATGTCCAAGTTTGTACAGTCATAAAAAAGGGATTTGGTATTGGGGATTAGGAATTAGTATGCTATTATTTTGCTTTCGCGAAAGCCCTCTCTGCCCTTTGGGCATCTCTCCCAGAGGGAAAGAACTTTCTCAATATGACAACAATCAATTTAGGTATCATACCCATGTTTTTTGTCCAGTCGATTCATTAACCAGACATAAACAAAAATGAGAATAACAAATACATAAATAGATCCTTGTTGTGCAAACCAAAATCCAAGGGGAAATCCTCCTAGTTTTATGGTGTCTAAGGTGTCTTTAAAAAGAATCCCTGCGCCATAAGAAACGGCAAACCAAATCAACAACAGTAGCAACAAATACTGTAAATTTTTCTTCCAATAGGATTGTGGGGTGTTCTGTGATGGTTTCATACAATGCATACGATGTTAGACTTCGTAAATTAGTAAATTTAATCGGAATCTACATAGTTGGTTATTTTACTCCGCCATCTATTGAATCATACAGGGGAAGGAAATCATAAGCGATTACCGCTCTACAAACGTCACTTTTGCAATCTTACCGTCTTCTATTTCATAAATAGCAACGACACTATACTTGTGATCCCCAAAATGGACATACTCTTCATCAATGATTTTAGTACCCATCACCATACGGTTTTTGATCTCGCAATAAAGACTAGAAGGACTTTCAAACGTTTTTGTAAACTTACTTCTTAAATGTTCTTTTCCTTTTAGTGTAGACTCATTAGGGAAATTAAAAATTTCGATGGTATCTGCATAGGTGTCTAAAAAAGCGTCTATGTTTTTTGCATTGTACGCATTTATCTGACGCTGTACGATTTGTTCTGGTGTTTCTTTAATGATCTCTGAGGCCTGTAAAAGGATTCCATCTTTGATCACAGACTGGATCGTTGTAAGATGCTGGATATCGTCTAGCGGATTTTTGCTGAGCAAGATCATATCTGCGATTTTTCCTTCTGTGATGCTTCCTAATTGCGTGTCTAAACCAAAGCCTCGAGCTGCATTAATCGTGGCTGCTTTTAGTAATTGTGCATTGGTAAGTCCGCCTGTTTTCATGGCTTCCATTTCTTGAAGATATGAAGAGGCATGCATGGTTCCTATATTGCCCGCATCGGTTCCTGTAGCAATATTGACTCCTTGTTCTTGAAGAAAGATGAGATTCTTTGCCATTAACTCGCTCACTTTTGCATAGTATCCTAAAAACCCAGCTGGATTATTCTGAAAACGCTTTAAAGGAGCGGGCATGGTTTCTTTTGTATACCGTTTTACATCCTTTAATGTGCTATATACTCTTGGGTTTGCAAAATACAGATCTTGTGGATGGTCTTCTGGCGTTCCTGTAAAGGAGGTGAAATAGTTTTTTGAGACAATTAATGTCGGGATATAGGTGACTTGATTTTGTTTCAGTAGTTGTGCAAACTCCTCGGTAAGTTCTTGGTCATCTACGCTATGTACTAAAATATCTGCGCCTGCTTCTACAGCAAGTTTGGCGGTTTTTAATTGCGTGGCATGCACTGCTAATTTCAGATCATTTTCATGGGCTAGTTTTGCGATATGCGCAACAATAGGATATGTTTTTTCTGCGGGTATCCCTGGGCTTGCGATGTACCAAATCTTAATAAAATCAGGCTTATAGGGGAGCATTTTATTAAATAAGGCAGTGGCTTCAGCCATCGAAGTGATTTTTTCGATAGGCACATCGGCTAGTGTAGAAAGGGCTTCTGGTTGGTAGGGCGAAAATAAAGGTCCTGTCACATACACATTGGGAGCGATTTGTTCTTTTGCAATGGTATCGCGGACTTTAAAATTAGAAAATGGGCCTCCTACATCCATCACTGTGGTGATTCCTAGACGCAAATAGCGTTGAAAACTATCTTTTGCCATTTCTTCTGCAAACGCCAATTCGTCTTCATAGGGAACGATATCGGTTAAACCCATCGCATCGGGTCGTGTGTATAGGCTTCCGGTTTGAAAAAAGTGAATATGCGTATCAATCATGCCTGGCATCACATAATGCCCTGTGGCATCTATCACTTGATACCCCTTTTTATTTTTGATCGCTTTCGTACTTATGTTCGCAATGATTCCTTCCTCTACTAGGAGGTTTTGTTTTTCTACCAATGCGCCCGTATTCACATCTACAAGGGTTGCATTTGTAATTATCAGGTTTTGTGCATACAAAGAATAGGATAGCAACGCCATGCAAACAAGGAAGCAATATTTCATAATTGATCTATATTTTTAGATAAAGGTACGGAAAGTGTTCAATGCATTCAGAGGTTTTTTCTCTTATTGAATGTGTTACGATTGTCTTTTTTAGGAATGCACAATCGTTTCAAAAGTTCCGGGTAGGGCTACTTCGAGGAATTCTAGATCTTTGGAGCTGTGTGTAAATTGATAGTTCATACCGGGCGGAATAACAAACGCATCGCCTTCGGTAAGGTGTTGTATGTCTTGACCTTCGGCGGCTAGTCGCATAGATCCTGAGAGCATAAAACTAAACAGAATATCTGTCGTATGACTTACAACAGGGCTTTCTTGCAGTGTCTGAGTAGGTTTTATAACATGCACTGCGGCATCACCTTGGGTGGCACTGTGGATACCGCTTTCGCGAAAGCGGAAACCTGCGACACGCCAATCTTTCCAAACAGCATCTTTGACTTGATGATGACAGAAACGCTGCCCTTGAAAAAGTCGGTCGGGGCGATAGGTGTTTGTAGGGAGTTCTAGATCGTGATCTATGGTGGTCATATGCTCGGCAGGGACTCCAATCTCTATCACTTCCAAATGATCTGAGGCTTCGAGTACGCGGTGGCGTATTTCGGGAGGCTGGGTCACACAATCACCTGCATGTAATATAAAGGGAGGGCCTTGGTCTTCATAGACCAATTTTACCCAACCGCGTTTGCAAAAAATGAGTTGAAATCCGATGGTATGGTAATGCACCATATCGGGTACGGGGCCGCCTTCAGGTATACTGATATGTGAGGCAATGATGCTCCCACCCAATCTATCAGGAATGAGATCGCGATATAGCATCCCCGCACGGCCAATCACCCATGAGGATGCTTCGGATAATTTACGAACTTCAAAGTGATGCTGGGTGCTTGGAGTGACCAGTGTATGGGTTCTGGGTAGTACCTGAATTACTGTCCCATTAGGTGCAATAAGTTCTTTTTTTCCGTGTGCAATAGTTTCTGGTATGTCTGTAATGATATTAATCACCGGCGGCGGACTTGTTACACGTTTGTCTAAGACAAGGTGCATCCCAAATCCTGAGAGCATGGCTACCGCAGGATGATCTGCAGGAAATATTTTATCCAATCGAAATCCTAGTTGGATGAAAAAATCCATATCAGCCGTGAGGTCTTCTGAGGGTAAACGCAGTTGTGCGTAGGATGAAGTGGGATGGTATGTGCTCATTAGAAGTAAATAGTATCTTAATAATACTTCCTCACAAAATACAAATTAGATATGTAAGTGTTTATATAAGAATGGAGTTAATACAGCCCATAGTCTAATGGAAGGGCGTCACCGAGGCGTTGACGGCCCATCAATCCGCTAAAGATAAGCGCATCTGGAGGATTAAAATTCCCAAAGCCATCAATGGTATAGTGAGTATATTTGGGGCGGACATCGGATCGTTTTTTCTTGTTGTATAAAACCGCAACGGGACCTGTTAATTGCACTTTTTTGATACCGAGCGTATCGCTTACGATAAAATGCATTTTTGGGTATGTGGGTAATCCTTTTTTATAAATTGCAAAATCTTCTTCATCCCAAGTTTCGGTGGCTACCGTTCGCATAAAATGTAAGGAAGAGCCTTCATAGACTTCTTGTCTTCGCTTCTTATATTTTCTAACGTCTTTTTTCTCATCGATAAAGAAACTGGTGCCTGCATAATAGGATTGTATGACATGATAGGGCTTAATAGATTTTGCGACATACGAAATCTTGCAGTCATACAATCGGAAACGAATCTCATAGCCTAAATAGGGGTTTTTAACACGCAAAACCTCATCAGATGTTACGGTTAATTGCTTTTTGGAGGCATTGTAATATAGTCTGAGGGCATCTTCATTGAGAATCTTGCAGGACTGTCCTGCTTTGGTGGTTCCTAAAAACTGGGTTCGGAATGCGGCTACCAATTCTTTTCTGGTAAACAAGGGAGAGGCCCTCACGACCACCTCATCGAGTGATTCTTCTTTTGGAATCAGGTACACAGTCAGGGGTTTGTTTCCCGAAAGGGATAAAACAACATCTGTATATCCAAGATAGCTCACGATGAGTTGAGAGGTACTAGTTATTTCTGAGTAGAGGCTGAATTTTCCTTGCTCGTTGGTAATGCCTCCTATGGTGGTGCCTTCAAAATAGACCGAGGCTCCAAGCAAGGGTTCTTTGGTCACACTATCGTATACCGTACCGCTGACAGTCTGCGCATACAGACTGCCGCAAAAAAGAAAACAAAGTATGTGCGTGTATATTTTCATGTTCACCGAACCCCTATTTGTCTTTTGTCTTTATTTCTATGACTCCGTTTTCCCCATCTTTTCCATATTTTAGAGTGGCTGATGTTCCTTTAAGTACATTTACACTTTCTATATTATTTGGGTCTAGGTCTTTGAGTTTTCCTTTTCCCTTATTTCCTTTATATTTTTCTTCTCCATATTTATTCATAATAACAAATAGAGGGCTTTTACCGTCTTTTGTAGCACTACCGCGTATCACAATACGGGGGTTTTCACTAATAGGAGTAGTCACATTAAGGGTAGACAAATCAGTATCATCTCTAAGTTCTTTGAGGGTATTTTGTTGTTTTTCTGTGAGTTGATTTTTAATCTTAACTAACATTTTAAGACGTTGCCTTTTTAACTTTTTTTCAAGCTCTGCGATCTCTTCCATTTTTGCAAGTGCTTCTTTTTCATCTATAGAACTTTTTGAAATGAGTTTATTAAGATTTACTTGTAGTGCATCTAAGTCCCATTTTATTGAATTAAATGTTGCAATGTTGTCACTATAAATTTTCTTGACATTTGTTACTTGCTCGTCTGAGAGTTCTAAATCAGATCTATATTTTAATACAGTTTCTGCTGAAAATAATTCGCTTTGAAAGGTATCTTGTGCTAGACTAGTTGCGTATCCCGTAATGCATAAGATGAGTATTATTAATTTTTTCATAATCTATTTTATTTAATCGTTAAAGTCGTTTATTAATGATGCTGTAGATGATTCCCAAGAGAAGACAGAAGGGTCATCAAGAAGCAATGTTTCTGTTGTTGTTTTGTTTTCTAGCGTAATGACTACTGTATTTTCTTCTGGTTGTATTTCTGGTTTTTGACTCCAAATCCCAATTCCAATTCCAACTAAAAGACAAGCTGCTATACTTGCAGGTATGAGGTATTGTATGATTGATTTCCTTTTTGGTGGAAGTACTTCTTCAAAATCAGGGATTTTATTTTTTAAATCTTCTTGACGCATGTCGTCAAAAAAGGATTTGATGTCTTGATTTTCTATATTCATACTTTCTCTTTTAAAATTAAGGTTCGCATGGCTTGTTTTCCTCGTTCATAATGAGTTCTAACGGTGCCTATATGTAATTGAGTGATGGTGGCTATTTCTGCTAGGGTCATCTCGTGATAAAATGCCAATAACAGTACTTGGTGTTGTCGTTCTGGTAATTTTTTTAAAAGCTCTTTATAGTCGATGGTGGCTATTTCATAAGGGGTGTCTTCTATCCCTATTTTTACGTGTTCTAATGACTCAAAGGTTTTTTTCTTTTTTAAATAGTCGATAGCTGTAAATCGAATCACTGAGAATAGCCAGGTTTTAAAGGTTGCTTTTTCTTTATAGACGGCTTTCTTTTCTAGAATCTTTACATAGGCTTGTTGCAATACTTCTTTCCCTTCTTCTTGATCATAATGACAACAATGTGTTGCCCACAAAAAGGCATCGGCGTGGTGGGTTTGTAATACATCTGTAAGCTGCCTTTTATCCATTGTTGCTTATTAGTCTATAAAATAGTCTTGGTATATGACATGGAATGTATTTTTTTTCATTGTAATTATATATAGATGCTAGTACGCGGGTAAAAATTAAAAATAAACTAATATTATGTAAAAATATAAATAACTTATATTCAATTATATATTCATTTTCAAACGACTACAAACGTTTGTAAACGAAAGTAATTATTTATTTACCGATTACCGCTTGCATCTCATAGTATGTTTGCCCTGTTCAAAATCAGTAACTCATTTGTAGTATAGATAACGAACAAAAAGAGCGCTTCAGAACGAGTCTGGAGATGTAGACCAATAATTAATTTCTTGGGCATACCTCAAGAAGAAAACACACACATTATGAACTTAAGAAACAAAGTACAGTTAATCGGAAATTTAGGAAACGATCCAGAAATCATCACCTTAGATTCTGGGAAGAAATTAGCCAAATTCTCTATTGCCACTAATGAAACGTACAAAAACGCTCAAGGCGAAAAAGTGACAGACACACAATGGCATTCTGTAGTGGCCTGGAACAAGACTGCAGATATTATCGAGCAG
>CAYGQJ010000014.1:0-19518 GCA_964351845.1 uncultured Flavobacteriaceae bacterium
AACTACAAATACTCTTGTTGTTTTTTCTCAACAAGATCCATTTGCGCTTTACGCATTTCTTTTACCATGCGCATTACTTTGTTTTGCCTGTACAAAAATAGGCCAAGAAGCAACACACCTACAATGACAAAAATACCATACATAAGCATTCTTTTTTCTTTCTCTTTACGCTCTTCTAGAATTTTCTCTGATTCTTTCTCCTTATTCTTTTCCATAACAGACTCAAAAGCGTGAATATATCCAATTCGTTCTAATGCTATTCTTTTATTAAGATCATTAAGACTGTCTACAATGACCAATGCATTTTTACTGTAGTCTAAAGACATTTTTTCATCACCAGAAACCAAGTAAACATCTGCTAGTAATTGTAATGTTTTTGATTTTAAAGTGATGTTATTCTCAGATTCTGCAAGTGTAACTGTTTTAGTAAAGCTTGTAATTGCATTTTGGTAATCGCCCTTTTTGTAAAGCAACTTCCCTTTAAAATAATGTGCCATAACAGGCTCTTTTCCTTTTTCAAAAAAACTAAAAGCTCTGCTTAATTGCCATTCTGAAGCATCATAATCTCCCTGTGTGTAATACAATTCACTTTTATACAGGTGATTTAATCCTTTTTGATAGGTATTTCCAATCGTTTCGGCATATGAAATTCCTTTATCAAAAAAACCCCCAGCTCCTATATAATCTCCTCTTCTGAGATATGTTTCTCCTAAATTCTTATAGACTAAAGACAATAGTTCTGACGGCTCATTTTTTTTAAGCAGGCTTTTCTTTACCGTATCAAAATACGTGATTGCCATATCATACTCTTCCATTTCTAAAAGAATCTCTCCTAAATGGTAAATAGCCTTTCTAATGACAGCGGTATCCTTTTCTTTAATGGCTAGGATTCTTGCTTTTTCATAATAGAGATATCCCTCTGCAGAATCTCTTAAGCTATCTTTATTTATAGAGGCTATGTCTAATAGTATAGAAAGTTTTTCTTTATTATTAGTGACGACATCAAGTGCGGATTTTAGGCTATCTAGCTCACCTACTTGACTCTGTACGCTTGTCACAAAGAAAAAACTAACAAAAACATACAGTACTGTATGTTTTTTGAGTATAAGGGTATTCATGATTGTTACTATTGGCATCGTTTAATATACAAAAATAAAAAGTTCTTTATCAAAAGAATTGATTTTTTCATGCACTACAAATGAGGCAAGACGTATCCTATTTTAATAGCATTGTAAAAGAAAAAATATTCTAACTACGGTACTAAAATTGTTTTTTGCATCTTTACAGTATGAACTCTCGTCAACGACTCGATAGGGCCTATAAAAATGCTAAAGTGATCAACTATAGCAATGCCGACAAAATGATCTTCTTCTCGGATTGTCATCGGGGAGATAAAAGTTTTGCGGATGATTTTGCTCGTAATGAGAATATCTATTTTCACGCACTCAATCACTATTACAAAGAAGGCTTTACCTACTTTGAATTAGGAGATGGAGATGAGCTATGGGAAAACACCTCTTTTGAGACTATTCTAAAAGCCCATAAAAATGTATATCACCTACTTCAGAAATTTCATTTAGAAAATAGATTACACTTAATTTGGGGGAATCATGATATGGTGTATCGAGATCCAAGATATGTACAGAAACATCTGACTTCCTATTTTGATCCTAAGGATGGCAGGGAAGAGATTCTTTTTAGAGACCTAGAGTATCAAGAAGCCATTGTTTTAAAACATTGCGACACCCAACAGGAGCTTTTTTTATGTCATGGACATCAAGCCGACTGGATGAATTATCACGGATGGCGTATTAATCGGTTTTTAGTGCGCGCCCTTTGGAAGCCTTTACAAATTTTTGGCATTTCAGATCCCACAAGCCCTGCTAAGAATTACAAAGAGCTTATAAAAGTTGAACGTCGTTTTAAAAAATGGATTACTGAAAACAACAACCTCATGACCATGGCGGGTCATACGCATCGGCCTCGTTTTCCGGAGCCTGGAGATATTGCTTTTTTTAATGACGGTAGCTGTGTACATCCTAGAAGCATCACCGGTATCGAAATAGAAAATGGCGAAATCTCCTTAATAAAATGGCATATTGAAACGCATACAGATGGTACACTTCGTGTCAATCGAATTTTACTAGAAGGGCCTCGACCATTGATAGATTACAAAACGGCATAGCTCAAAATCCAAATTCTTTTTCCATCTCAATATCACAGGGTTTTTCTTGATCTGTAGGAACGCCGTCTTCTATTTTCCAATGCTCATCCAAGAGCGAAGCATAACAAATCTCAATCTTTAAGTCTTGAATACGCTTCTCAAGAATGCGAGTCTCTGGCGTCCATTTGAGAAATATCAAGTTAACTTCTTCTCCTGGGGTAATCATTTGTTTACGTATGTTTCCTGCCGTGTTTATGATGCTATAATCTATATTTTGAGCTTCTGGCATTACGGTCTGTAGGACATCAAACCAATCTCTAAAATGGATTGTATCATTAGCGACTTTATAGGAATTAATTTTTGCAAGGCCATTCCCACTGTTTTTAAGCACAAAACCAAATCCTTCGCTGTTATATGACATTCCCATCGTCAGATATGGGTACATGCTTGCCTTTTGCTGGGTACGCATGATCCGCATTTCTTGCACTGAGATGAGTAGCGCGCAGGCACTTATAAAAAGGGCGCTGCCCGCTACAATAAGATTGGTATTTCCTTTCTTTCCTAAGCGTTTTATTTTTTGCAATACTTTCATTAGTCCTCAAATAGTTTAATGGTCTTCCCTTCATCTTCTGCTGTGATGGTTAAAAGCAGCTTTTTTAAGCCAATAGCATTGGTTTTGTAAATTTTTGTACCCACCGTCCAGCGTTCTTTTTTGGTAGCGCCAGGCATCATCGGAAAACCGTAGCCAAAGTAGCTTCCATCTTTCTTGGGTCCTTTTACAGCAAAATGATTTCGGTTAAAGGAATTGTTTTTGATTTTGATGTCTATGTATGTTGCTTTCGCGAAAGCGGTCTTAGCCTCCCTGCTTACCGTATTGGTATCTCCTCGAACCTTTGCAGGCTGCTGTACAAATTCCAAACGGGCATTTTTATCAAGTGTACTATCAACAAGTTCAGTCGCGTTCACAATCGCCTTCCCATTACCCCAAATATTTACAGTAGCTTGCTTTACCTCAAGTTTTGAAGCGTTTATTGTTCCATTTTCTGCACCTATCCCCACGTTATCCGCTTTCCCAGAAACTACAATCTTCCCATTGAGCGCCATAAGGGCCGTATTTTGATCTACATTTTTGAACAAAACGGTCTCATTTACGCCCACTTGTAATCTTTTAAGATCTGGAGCACCGATCGTGATTTGAATTCGTTTCGAAGGTTGTATCCACTCCAGTTGTGCTAACTTAAGCGTGCCATCTACCACCTCCGTATCAATGAGCTCCTGGATATTACTATCTGTTGTAATGGTCATTTCTGCCGTTGCATTTTGATCAATAACCACATTGGCATACAGCCCCATTTCAATAGCTGTTAAGCCTTGCATATCTATGGTTCTTGTGGTGATATTTTTGTTTCCTTTAATTTGTGCTACACTTGTCATTCCAACAAGAAATAGCAATAGTGTTACTTTTTTCATGTGTTTCAATTTTTAGATATTAGTTATTTGTATTTGTATTTGGCGTATCCCAAACAGCGGTATACGTGAGTGTTTCTGGTTTGTATTCAAAAGAAAGTTGTCTGTTTTTTTGACCTTGCAATTCATACATTCCGTTATGTACAAACTTAAATTCCACGTTGCTTACTGCCGTTTTTTGTGATAGGGTCGTTTCATAAACCCCATCGTTATCTGCATCGGTCAATGGGATGATGACTTTCCAAGAGGGGTTTGTAAATTCTCCTTTGAGCCCTACTTCAGAAACCGAAGCGACTGCTGTCATATCTACTTTAAAAGTGACGGTTTTTAGATGTTCTTCTTGTACACAGCTTACCAAAGAGATAAGAGCGAGACATCCAACTAGTATTGTTTTTGTTATTTTCATGATGTTTATGTTAGTTTTTTAGAAATTACATAGTCTACTCCAAAACGACCCGATCCAAAATAGGTGTGATAGATCGCTACCCACAGGAAGCTCATTGCAGGTAATATTGCCCATGTGCCTTGCCCCCATTTTTGCATGAAGATGGCTACGAGCATCGTACACATAATTAAAAATCCTGTGACTCTTGTTTTGATTCCGAAGGCAAATAAAATCCCTCCTACCGCTTCACTAAAAGCACCCATCCAAGCAAAGAAAACAGGCATAAGTGCGAATATGCCTCCGTACTCGGCGACATCTTTTGGAAACCAGGCGGCTACTTCAAAGAGAGAGAGGTTTTGTCCGTCGGGTGTCCAAGGCATTCCGAACTTACCTGATCCAAATTCTAACGAAAGTACCATTCCGCATATAAAACGGATACTTGCAAAGAGTAGATCTGCAAACCAATGTTTTTGCACTATGGGTGTGATGAGTATGGTGATGATTTTTTTCATGAGAACTGATTGTTTTTGTTTGATGGTTCAAAATTGCCCAAAACAATCGGTTCCTGCGTCTCATAACGTTTTGAGGGGTCTCATATACGATTTGAGCCGTCTCATTTGGTCTAAAAAACAGTCGTGTCTCACGAAGATGCAAGACCGCTACGCCTGTAGGCATAAGACGTAAGACTCAAAATTTTAATTAATTAGCATTATCTATTTAATTAAAACCTGTGAAAAGCTTACTATGGATGAAATCAACTGAGATGGATTCATTTTCATCGGAGACTGATGAAAAAACTAAAAAAAGGACTATAAGGAGTTTACAAACTCTGTAGGGGAGGTCTGTGCTATCTTTTTAAATACTCTATTAAAAGTAGCTTTGCTATTAAAGCCGCAGTCGTACGCGATTCCGAGTAAGGACAACTGTTTTTGTTTTCCGTCTTGTAGCATTTGTTTGACCGCTTCGACACGATACGAATTCACAAAATCATTAAAGTTTTTACCAAACCCTTCATTAATGACCTCTGATAATTGGGAGCGAGACATGTTTAGCTTTCGCGAAAGCGTAATTAAATTCAAATCAGGATCTAGATAGGGTTTTTCTAACTCAAAATAATCACTCACCATTTGCTTACTTGCCAGTAATTCTTCTGAAAGCGGAAGCTCCCTTTTTACTTCTTCCGATTGAAACACAGATGCGGTTGTCGCATTAAAATCGAGTCCTTTGAGTTTATCCGTATCGGTGATGTATCCTTTAATGCCTACATAAATAATAGCAAGTGCATTTAAAAATTGTAACCACCATTTTTGAATCCAACTGAGCTCTGTAATGGAAAGATCTACCAAGGTCTGTCCAATGTCATATATGAACAAAATCGTGTAAATCAATAAAAAATTACGGATCCAGTTAAGCTCCAACGCATAGGTGTTTGAAAAATACTGTTGAATATTTTTACGATAGGTCACATATAATTGTAAAGTCAAAACGATATACACAATCATCTGAATGTAGGAAAACAGCGATTGGAACGGACTTACATATTTCCATTCAAAATTCTGAACGAGGTATCCATTTTGCGTTTCTGAAAATCCGGGTTGGCTCGCATCATACGCCAAAATGCTAATTTTCAATAAGAAATAAATGATTCCGGGCACAAAATGCCAGATATGTTGTTTTTTAAATCGAAAGTCGGATACGGTAATACTTTTTACATAAAAATAGATGAGTGGCACCACAATCAACCCAAAATTGATCAGGTAATAGTTCACCTTTGTATTTCTGTAGGTGTCATACCAATCCATAAATCCGATGGTATAGGTGGTACGGTGGTAACACGTTATAAGCAGGATACAGGCTAAAATAAGGTAGGAGATACTTTTTTTCTTGCGGTACTTTCCAAAAAGAAGGAAGGCAAAAACAAGCCCTTGCAGCACCAAAATAAGCAATGGAGTACTGTATATATTAAAATTAGGAAATTCTATGAGTCCGTTGATCAACACTATTCAAAGTTATAAAAATCTAGTGGATCGTGGCCACCTTATGAGGATATAAGTGACTTTTTAAAAACTCGTAGAATAAAAGGTTAAACCCCAGGACAAGCCCTGAACCCTGAAAATAGACCCAAGGATCGAGGTATCAAACCATAGATTCCGCTAAAAAGCGAGGTTAACTCTCAGGAGCTAAGGTTACTTTAAGCCCTTCTAATGCTGGATGCATATGGATTTGACATCCTAGTCGGCTGTTGTCTTCTACATAAAAAGCTTCGGCAAGCATGGCATCTTCATCATCAGATAGTTCAGGTAATTCGTGATCACTCTCTACATAACACTGGCATGATGCACACATCGCCATCCCACCACAAACACCAATCGTTCCTTCTGGTGCCAACTCATACGAGCGAACAATCTCCATCAAATTCATATTCATATCGGTAGGCGCTTCTACCGTATGGGTAGTGCCTTCTCTATCGGTGATATGTATGGTAATGTCTGACATATTAAAAACCTATTAAATTGATGAGCCCAAAAATAATCAATAGTAGGATATAGAGTAGTATTAAAAACACACCGATGTATACAAACATCGGAAGAAATCCTTTGGCACGGACTTTTTTTGAATATACCTCCGTTTTTGAAAGTGCTACATGTAAAAGAACCCCTAATACAATGACGATGACAAAGAAACCAATAATACTGCTGAGGTTAATGTATATAAGCTCCCCCACTATTCTATCGCTTTTACAACCGCTTTGGGCGCTTCTTTCTTGGTCCCGTCAAATCCAGTCACTCCGCCTACAGTGGTATACTTCATGACATATCGTTTATCTGGAAAGATGCGTTGGTAAGCACTTTGACACATTAAGGTCGCTTCATGAAAACCACAAAGAATCAATTTCAGTTTGCCCGGGTAGGTATTGACATCTCCAATGGCATAAATCCCAGGAATATTAGTTTGATAGTCGAGGCTGTTATCGACTTTGATAGCGTTTTTTTCGATTTCAAGTCCCCAATCTGCGATGGGGCCTAGTTTGGGAGCCAATCCAAAAAGAGGAATAAAATGATCGACGGCAATCTCCTTTTCTTCTTCTCCGCGTTTTACCGTCACACTTTCTAGGCGTTCGTTGCCCGTAAGTTTTGTAATCTCAGCCGGAGTGACTAAGGTAATTTTGCCTTGGTTTTTTAGTTCCTGTACTTTCTCAACACTATCTAAGGCACCTCTAAACTCATTACGACGATGCACCAATGTCACTTCACTTGCCACATCTGATAGGAAAATACTCCAATCTAACGCGCTATCTCCACCTCCTGCAATAATTACTTTTTTATTTCTGTAAAACTCAGGATCTCTAATAATATACTCCACACCTTTATCTTCAAAATGTGTGATATTTTCTAGAATCGGCTTACGAGGCTCAAAACTTCCGAGTCCACCGGCAATAGCCACGATAGGTGCTTGATGTTTTGTGCCTTTATTGGTCGTTACAATAAAGCTACCATCTTCTTGTTTTTCTATGGTTTGTGCGCGTTCTCCTAGGGTAAATCCTGGTTGGAACGGTGCAATTTGTTTCATGAGATTATCCACCAAATCTCCTGCTAATACTTCTGGAAATGCAGGGATATCGTAGATCGGTTTTTTAGGGTAAATCTCTGAACACTGACCGCCGGGTTGCGGAAGCGCGTCAATAAGGTGACATTTTAATTTTAGAAGTCCTGCCTCAAAAACAGCAAAGAGTCCTGTAGGTCCGGCTCCTATAATGAGTATATCTGTTTTAATCATATTCCTTTTTCGCGAAGGCGAAAATCTTTTTTAATTATTCTCTACATACACTTTTGTGCTTCCACGGGGTAAAATAACGCTTTCGCGAAAGCGGACGCACAACTCATTTCTTATAAAATATTGTTTTAAGCAACAACGTTAATCACACTTTCTATTTGGGGAGCATGCTTTTTAATGGTCATTTCTACGCCGCTTTTCAGGGTCATTTGATTCACAGAACAACCTACGCAAGCACCTTCTAGCTGCACGCGAACCGTTTTTCCTTCATCTATGCCTAATAAGGTAATATCACCGCCATCACTCTGAAGAAATGGTCTAATTTCTTCTAGTGCATCTTCTACTTTTTGAGTTAATTCTTGATCTGTCATACCCTAATTTTTAACAGCACTACATCCTGCCATTGTGGTTATTTTTATTGCTTCTGTTGGAGGCAAACTTTTATTACGACGTACCGTTTCTTCGACAACATTTTTGGTAAGTTCTTCATACGCCTGCGCGAGTAGCGATCCTGTTTGTAATGCTGCTGGATGTCCTACATCTCCTGCTTCTCGGATGCTTTGTACCAGTGGAATCTCTCCTAAAAGCCGTACATCAAGATCTTCTGCAAGGTTTTTTGCCCCTTCTTTTCCGAAGATATAATATTTGTTATTGGGTAATTCTTCGGGTGTGAAATAAGACATGTTTTCTACGATTCCGAGTACAGGAACATTGATACTTTCCTGTTGGAACATCGCCACTCCTTTCTTAGCATCTGCAAGGGCTACCGTTTGTGGTGTACTGACAATCACCGCTCCGGTAATGGGTAACGATTGCATGATACTTAAGTGAATATCTCCCGTGCCTGGAGGTAAGTCTAGTAATAAGAAGTCTATGTCTCCCCATGCGGCATCAAAGATCATTTGATTTAACGCTTTGGCGGCCATAGGACCTCTCCACACCACCGCTTGATCAGGTTTTGTAAAAAAGCCAATGGATAATACTTTCACTCCGTAACTTTCTACAGGTTTCATTTTTGATTTCCCATCTACATTTACAGAGAGGGGACGCTCATGGGTCACATCAAACATAATAGGAATTGAAGGCCCATAGATATCTGCATCCAAAATCCCTACTTTAAAGCCCATTTTTGCAAGGCTCACGGCAATATTTGCCGTGGTCGTTGATTTACCTACACCTCCTTTACCAGAGGCAATGGCGACAATATTTTTAATCCCTGGAATGGCTTTTCCTTTGATTTCATTCTTTTCTGTAGGTGGGGGCGCATTCACTTTTAAGTTGACTTTTACTTGAGCTTTTTGCTCCACTTTCTCGTGGATGACCTTCATAATTTCAACTTCTGTTTTTTTACGTGCTTGTAAAGTTGGGTTATTGATCGTAACGTCTACAATGACCTCATCTCCAAAAGTGAGCACATTCGTTACGGCACCACTATCTACCATATTTTCTCCGGCACCAGGAACCGTTATGGTCTTTAATGCCTCAAGGATATCTTTCTTATTCAGTTTCATTTCTTTTTTCTAAAGTCGTCGTCTATGTCTTTAAACTTACTTAGACTAATTCTAAATGCAAAGATACCGCATAAAGTATGAAGTACAAAGTACATTGTCATGACTGAAAAGTTAAGTAAATGTGAATACACGTTAGCGCTTCACACTCTCGATGGTCTTGAATCTGTCTGCCGTTAGGTAGGTCTCACAAGTACGCTTTCGCGAAAGAGTACTATAAAATCATTACATCTAAAATCAACTTTAACACACATAAAGGTTCATTTTCATAAAACACAGGCAACCTTTTCAAAAACAAAAACGTCTTTTCAAGTATATCATTCATCCTTTCCTTTTAAAAAAGACATATGTATTCAATCAAAAACAACAATCCTTTTATCACTTCTTTAGGTCTAATTATACTTATTGCGATTATCTTTTCTTTACCAATAGATGCCTTATTTTCAGAAAATTATTTTTCAGAATTTCAAATTGAATACATCGTATTAACATTAAAAATGTCGTCCCTTTTTACAATAGCATTTATAGGCATAAAAAAAGTAGGGTTACTATCATTAAGCGGACTCTCACGAAAAAACCCATGGTCTTTTAAACTTCTTAACGCAATCCCTATATATCTTTTTGCACTTGGAATCCTCTCCTTTATAGGAAATGACCTTACACACATACAGATCAGTAATGTCATTTTACTATTTATAGCGTGCATGGCAGTTGGTTTTGCAGAGGAGTTTATTTTTAGAGGATTGTTAGTTCCTCTTTTTATTAAAAAATATCGCTATCATAGAAAGGGGATCTTTCTAAGTATTTTCTTTTCTGCCTTATTTTTTGGACTCTCACACTTCATCAATCTATCCGTAAATGACAATATCCCTCAAGTAATTGCTCAGGTAATTTTTGCTACGTTTATGGGAATCTTTTTTGGGGCTGTTTTATTAAAAACAAATAAGTTAATCCCAATAGCGATAACACATGGGCTTATAAACTTCTTTTTTCTTTTTGGAACTTTACCTGCCATACATAGTAATTCAGAAGTCACCACACAAGAGCTATCTGAACAAATAGCGGGAGCTATCCCTTCTATACTTTTATTTCTCCCCTTACTAATTGTAGGGCTTATTATCTCAAGAAAAATAAATAGAGATCGTACGGTTAAAAAATTACCTACTCAAGGCAATCAAAAAGTAATCAAACTGTAACTAAGTAGGTAGAGTAAAAAATGACAAGTATATAAGATGTATACTAGAAGAAGGTTACTCCATTCCTAGCTCTATCACAGGATCCCAGAAGTATTTTTTAAAATTGACTATTTTATCATCTTTGACTTGGATACCTTCTTCTTCAAGCATTTGCTGCATGGCATTACTACTCCCAAAATGCATTTTTCCAGTGAGCAACCCTACTCTATTAACGACTCTGTGGGCGGGCACATCTGGGTATTTTCCTGCGCCGTTCATTGCCCATCCTACCATACGACTACTTCGAGCAGCCCCTAGGTATTTGGCAATGGCGCCATAACTTGTCACACGACCATAGGGAATCAGTTTTGTGACCCCATATACTTTATCAAAGAAATTTTCTGTATCTGAGGAGTACTTCATTCGAAATAGACGGTTCTTATAAGGGTGATCACGACCAATACCAGCATTAAGCCAGCCATAAAATAGTTAGAGTATTTTGCAAAAGAAGCGCTTCGATTATCTATTCTCACAAAGAAGATCACATATAGGTATAGAGCGGTAAATGTCCCCAACACAGCTGCAGCTATAAACATACTAATAGCAAGTACATCATAAGATACTTTACCACTTACATTTAACGCAGCGCCTAAAGCACAGAAATAAGGAATTGGCAATATATTCAGCACAGAAACCATCATCCCTTTACCTAAACTTTTGATGCCTCTGCTTTTCGAAATGGTTACTTTTTTAACTCGACTACGCTTTGCTTTGATAAAAAAGAAGATCGCCAAGAATAAGAAAATCACCAGACCCGTACGAAGTAACATATTGCGTACGTAGGGATTTCCAAAAATATAACGCGCTAATAGAATAGCGATAAGTGCCTGAAGAGCAACCACCATAGAGGCTCCAATAGCCACAAAAAGCCCATTCTTTTTTCCATGTTCTACACAGGTTTTTGCCACAGACATATTGATAAGTCCAGGGGGAATTACACCTGCCAATGCTGCAAAATAGGTAATAAAAAAGAGTTTGGTTGTTTCCAAATGTCTTGGGCTATTTGACCCTAAATTTAATATAAGTTATCGGTTTTCCTTGTTCAAGGTATTGTTTTTCATAAAATGTTTGAATTCCGACGACTTCTTCTGGCGAATATTCATTCTTATACACATCGTGATTGGCGTGTAAAATCTCATGCCCTTCTCCATGCAAAAGCCCTAACGTATACCCATGCATAAATTCTGAATCTGTCTTTAAATTGATCGTTCCATCAGGTTCTAAGATCTGCTTGTATTTTTGCAAGAACTCCGTATTGGTCATTCGATGCTTGGTACGCTTGTATTTGATTTGAGGATCGGGAAAGGTGATCCATATTTCGGCAATTTCCGCTTTCGCGAAAGCGTAATCAACAAGCTCTATCTGAGTTCGCATAAAGCCGACATTGGTTAGGTTTTCTTCTAACGCTGTCTTGGCGCCTCTCCAAAAACGAGCGCCCTTAATATCGATCCCAAGAAAATTTTTCTCTGGGTATTTTTGTGCCAATCCCACAGAATATTCTCCTTTACCACAGCCTAATTCTAAAACTATCGGCTTATTATTTTTGAAAAAGTCAGTTTTCCACTTACCTTTCAAAGAGAAATTTCCATCAACCAATTCTTCACGAGTTGGCTGGATAACGTTGCTGAAGGTTTCGTTTTCACGAAAACGCTTTAATTTATTTTTACTTCCCAAACTACTATTTAATATTTTGGTAAAATTAAGGAAACTTTCAGAAGATATAACTGTCTGACATTTGCATATATGAGTAAAAAGGCAAATATACTTGTGGCACCTCTCAATTGGGGGTTAGGACACGCAACGCGTTGTATTCCGATTATACAAGCATTACAAGATGATGGTTATGGGGTGATCCTTGCTAGTGATGGTGTTGCGCTGGCATTATTACAAAAAGAATTTCCGCTGCTACAAACCGTTACACTCCCTTCTTACGATGTCGCATACGCCAAGAAAGGAGCAAATTTCAAACGAAAAATGCTGTCTAATCTTCCTAAAATAGCCAAAGCGATTCGTAAAGAGCATAAAGCATTAGCATTCATTTTAGAACAACATAAAATTGACGGTGTCATTTCTGATAACAGATTAGGGTTATATACTTCAAAAGTACCTACTGTTTTTATCACCCACCAGTTGCAAATTTTAAGTGGCAAAACAACGAGGCTGACTACCTTTTTGCATAGACGATTCATCAAGCGTTTTGATGCATGTTGGGTGCCTGACTACAAAGGAGGTTCAAACATAAGCGGCATTCTTGGACATCCAGAAAAAACAATACCCAACGTACAGTATATAGGCCCTTTAAGTAGGATGAAAAAAGAAACAACGACTTCAAAGTATGATGTACTTGTTGTTTTATCAGGACCCGAGCCACAACGATCTATCTTAGAAAAGATCTTACTTGCAGAACTGAAAAAATACAATGGTACGATTTTATTGGTAAGAGGTCTCGTTGAAAAAGAAGAGATTCGGTCGCATCAAAAGAACATTGAGATTGTCAATTTCTTAACATCTGACACCCTTGCAAAAATGATGAATAGTGTTGATTTTGTGATTGCTAGATCAGGTTACACTACTATTATGGATCTGACGGCGCTACAGAAAAAAGCCTTTTTTATCCCTACACCAGGGCAAACCGAACAGGAGTATCTTGCCAAAAGATTAAAAGAAAAAGGAATAGCTCCTTACGCAAAACAAGAGGATTTTAAAGTAAAAGATTTGGCTAAATTATGTGTTTACAAAGGATTTGAAAATCCGCAGGAAGTGATTTCATTACGCGGGTTTTTCAGCCTTTTCGAGAGTAAAAGAAAACTCCGATCCCACTCCAAATTCGCTTTCAACATAGATTTTCTCATCATGCGCCTCAATAATATGCTTGACAATAGAAAGGCCTAATCCAGAACCACCCACTTTCCGATTCCCTGATTTATCTACACGATAAAAACGTTCAAAAAGCCTTGGGATATGTTCGCTATCAATACCATCTCCATTATCTGTCACTCGGATAAGTACTTTATTTTGAATTAAATCTTGTATACTCACCTCGGTGGTTCCATCCAGCTTCCCGTATTTGATAGAGTTTTCTATCAAATTGGTTAGTAGCTGCTGAATACGCTCCTCATCTGCATTTACGACAATGGGTTCTTCATAATCATGATCAAAAGTCAAGGTTACATTCTTCTTTGCTGCTTTCATTTCTAACAGCTCAAACGTGTTTTTAACCAATGTCACCATATCAAAATAGGTGTAATTAAGATTGAGATCCCCTACTTCTAGTTTTGTGATCATATCGAGATCATTTACCAAGTAAATGAGACGTTCCACCCCTTTATCTGCCCTTTCTAGATATTTCATTCTAACAGATTTATCTTTTACAGCACCATCTAATAAGGTAAGTATATACCCTTGTACGGTGAATAAGGGCGTTTTGAGTTCGTGCGCTACATTCCCTAAAAAGTCTTTTCGGTATTCATCTTTAACCCTAAGCGACTCTATCTCTAGTTTCTTACTCGTAGCATATCGCTCCACCTCATCGGTAAGAGATTTTAAATTGGTGGTGATTCTCCCTGGTTTCAGTTCTGCGTCCTCCAGTAATCTGACTTCGTCATATATATTTTTTACTCTTCTATAGATAAATAGCTTCGTTCGGTAATAAATAATTAGAAAAAGAAAAAGAAAACAAAAGACAGCAACCAAGACAATCAAAAGCCAGTCTATGTTTTGTTGCCAGTATCCAATAGCAACTAGTATTCCCGAAAAAAAAAGTGTTACATAAAGCGCTGTAACTATTGAAAAACCATATGACCTCCTAAAGTCTTCTGTCATCAAACTACAAATTTATATCCTACTCCTTTAATTGTTTTAAAAGAATCGTCTCCTATTTTTTCTCTTAGTTTTCGGATATGCACATCAATCGTACGACCCCCTACAACCACTTCATTTCCCCACACTCTATCTAGAATATCTTCTCTTTTAAATACTTTCCCTGGTTTTGAAGCCAATAAAGAGAGTAACTCAAACTCTTTTCTAGGCAAGACAATCTCTTCTTTCCCTTTAATGATTTTGTACTCCTCTCTATCTATCACAATATCGCCTACTTTAATCACCTCAGAAGACTCATCTTTGTCTTTAAGTCTGCGAAGTAGTGCTTTTACTTTACTAATAAGCACTTTGGGTTTTATAGGTTTTGTAATATAATCATCTGCTCCTGCATCAAAGCCTGCCACTTGAGAATAATCTTCCCCTCGCGCTGTAAAAAAAGTAATAACCGTATCGGAGAGGTCAGGATTTTTACGCAATAGTTCACACGCTTCTATCCCATCCATTTCTGGCATCATCACATCCAATATGATAAGGTGAGGTTTGTGTTTTTTACCTAGCTTAACGGCTTCTACACCATTTTTTCCTGTAATGACCTCATATCCTTCATTAGACAGATTATACCTGACGATTTCTAAAATATCCGGCTCATCATCTACTAATAATATTTTGATGTTTTTATTTTTCATGAGTATCTCACAGTTTGACTCTATAAATATAGTCTATTATACGTTCTTTATTAAATGACTAAAATAACGTATTCCTAAGGTTCCTATTACAGGATCTATATTAAGAATGGGTTAAATATTCACGCTTTCAGTTTCGTTAAGTTGATGCAGAACCTACCGGAGGACAAAAGTTGCCAAACACACTGTCTTATATTTTATATCTACGCGGGTTAAAAGCAACTATTTATGAGAAAGATGTTTTTTTAGAAAGATGCTTTTGATTATTTATATTCAGGGATTAATACCTTTGTCTTACATTTGATGTATGGAATATCAAGATATTTTTGCTTTAAAAAACGCTCAGGAATTTGAACAAAAGGCCCTTGACGTATTTCGTTATCAATTTGAAAATAATAATGTCTATCGCTCTTTCTGTGATCTGCTTTATAAACACCCAAGCGACATTACGACTCTAGAAGAGATCCCCTTTTTACCTATTTCCTTTTTTAAATCTCATGAAGTTGTTGCTTCACAAAAAGAGACAGAGGCTCTGTTTAGTAGTAGCGGCACCACGGGAAGCATCACAAGCAAACACCACGTAAAAGACCTGTCTCTGTATGAAACAAGCTTTCAGAAGGGATTTGCACAAGCCTATGGCGCTATAGAAGAGTATGTGATACTGGCATTGCTTCCTTCTTATCTTGAGCGAGAAGGCTCCTCATTAGTATATATGGTAGATCATTTGATCAAAGCAAGTTCACATGAAGATAGCGGGTTTTATCTTGATGATTATTTCGCTTTAAGCGAAAAATTAAAAAAGCTGGACGCCTCTGGAAAAAAAATACTCCTCATAGGGGTGAGCTTTGCCTTACTAGATCTCATAGAAAATGATTCGTTTTCATTAAAGAACACCATTGTCATGGAAACGGGAGGGATGAAAGGAAAACGAAAAGAAATGATCCGGGAAGAGCTTCATGAGGTTCTTTCAAAAGGATTTGGCGTTTCTCACATCCATAGTGAGTATGGCATGACAGAACTATTATCTCAAGCCTATTCAAAAGGAAACGGTGTGTTTACCACACCCCCATGGATGAAGGTATTCACAAGAGATCCAGAAGACCCTTTAACCATCCTTCCTCCTTCAAAAACAGGAGGGCTTACTATTATAGACCTTGCAAATATCTACTCTTGCCCTTTTATTGCCACACAAGATCTTGGCAAGATACATCCTGACGGAAGCTTCTCAATTCTAGGGAGATTCGATAATTCTGACATACGAGGCTGCAACCTCATGGTTTTGTAAAAAGCACCTATTTTAACCCGTTGTGTATTTTGATTAGATTTTTCATTTTTCCCCTCCCTGAAGGGTGAATATTAGAAATCTTCATTCCATCCTTTAGGATTTGAAGAAAAGAATGGAGATGATGCAATCAATTAATATCCATTTTGACAAAATGCACAACGGCTTTCTTTTATTATAATTATGTTAAAATTGTAATGATCATTATTTTTAACGACCTAACCCTTGTAATATAAAAACAATGAAACATTTTTTAATACTTATAGTTGCCTTTGTAAGTTTTCAGGCTATCGGACAACAAACAGATTATTACCTTAAAAAAGGATACGTTGCCGAAGGATATGATGTTACTGAATATTTCAATAACAAAGCACTCGAAGGAAATTCAAAATTCACCACCGAATATGACGGTGTCAAATTCAAATTTGTAAGTCAGGCAAATCTTGATAAATTCAAAGCAAACCCTGCTAAGTTTGTTCCTCAATATGGCGGTTATTGCGCATATGCAGTCGCAGATAAAGGAAAAAAAGTAAGTGTCGATCCTGAGACATTTGAAATAAGAGACGGAAAATTATACCTCTTTTATAATTCTTGGGGAACCAACACCTTAGAAAAATGGATAGAAGAAGGCCCTGAAAAACTAAAAGGACAAGCAGACGCTGCTTGGAGCAAAGTAAAATATAATAAATAGACAATATTCATAATTGATTGGTTAGTTAGTTAGAAAACCCTAGTGTGCATCTTGCCACTAGGGTTTTTGTTTTGTGGTTATACCCAATGAGTATTAAAAATGCTATGAAACTTGAATTACACAGATCCATCTTAAAATTAATTTAGCATTATTTGACAATCATTGCTCATGAAAATCAAATGTTTGATTAATTTTTAAAAATAATTTAAGGAATAATTGACAATTTTTAGTAAGGTTGTTTAAATCTACCGACAGAGTCTTTATAAATTTAAAAACAACAAACTAAAAAGACGTACTCATGAAAAAATCAATAATCATATTCATTGGATTACTTATCGGATTCTCTTCACAAGCACAACAAATTGACTATTCCTTAGACAGCGGATATATTGCCGAGGGATATGATGTCACAGAATACTTTAACAACAAAACTGTAAAAGGAAGTAAAAGCTACACTACCACCTACGACGGGGCTAAATTTAAGTTTGTTTCGCAAGCGAATCTAGACACCTTTAAAGCCAACCCATCCAAATATGTTCCCCAATACGGCGGTTATTGCGCCTATGCACTAGCGACCAATGGAAAGAAAGTAGACGCCGACCCAGAAACGTTTGAAATACGTGACGGGAAGTTATACATGTTCTATAACTCTTGGGGCACAAATACATTTAAAAAATGGAAAGCCGAAAACCCCACCGTATTACGCCCAAAAGCGGACACCAACTGGGAAAAAGTAAAGTACAAAGATTAATTTCACCCCCCTTTATACCAGAACACCCCATTAGAAAATTTCTAATGGGGTGTTCGCTTTTGTAACCTTATGTATCCTTTATCTACTATATCACTTTAATAATAAAGTAATTTTTCTTTCCTCTTTGAAGCAATACAAATGTATCACTGATCAAATGCTCTCTAGTAATTTTAAAGTCATCAGTTACTTTCTCTTTATTCACAGATATAGAGTTTTCTTTAAGTGCACGTCTTGCTTCTCCATTGGATTTTAAGAATCCTGTTTTTTCTGCAAGTGCTCCTATAATATCGAGCCCTTCTTCTATTTCGGATGCAGCAACCTCAGCTTGAGGGACGCCTTCAAAAACATCTAAAAAAGTAGCCTCATCGAGTGCTTTTAAATCGGCTCCAGTAGATTTTCCAAAAAGAATGTTAGATGCTTTTATGGCATTCTCTAAAGCTTCTTCTCCATGTACAGTCACCGTTACTTGTTCTGCGAGTTTTTTCTGAAGCGCACGCTGATGCGGTGCTTCTTTATGAACAGCAATAAGCGCTTCAATCTCTTCTTGCGTTAAAAATGTAAAGATCTTGATATACTTGGCAGCATCATCATCACTCGTATTTAACCAGTATTGGTAAAACTTATAAGGAGAAGTGCGTTTGGCATCGAGCCATACATTACCGCCTTCACTTTTTCCAAATTTACTCCCGTCTGACTTTGTGATGAGCGGACACGTAAGTGCATATCCTTTTCCGCCACCTATGCGACGTATGAGTTCTGTTCCTGTCGTGATATTTCCCCATTGATCACTTCCTCCCATTTGGAGCGAGCAATCATTATTTTGGTAGAGATGTAAAAAATCATATCCCTGCACAAGTTGGTAGGTAAACTCTGTAAAAGACATGCCATCTGCCGACTCACCAGACAAACGATTCTTTACAGAATCTTTTGCCATCATATAATTTACGGTAATATGTTTTCCCACATCACGGATAAAATCTAAAAACGAGATATCCTTCATCCAGTCATAGTTATTCACCATTACTGCTTCGTTTTCTGCACCCGATGTAAAATCTAAAAATTGTGATAGCTGTTCACGCACACAGTTTTGATTATGACGAAGCGTATCTTCATCTAGCAAATTACGCTCTGAAGATTTTCCAGATGGATCTCCAATCATTCCTGTAGCACCACCTACCAGAGCAACAGGCTTATGCCCGGCTCTTTGAAAATGTGCTAATAACATAATGGGCACTAAGTTCCCTATGTGTAAAGAATCTGCCGTTGGGTCAAAACCTACATACGCACTGCGCATGGCCTCCATAAGATGCTCCTCTGTATTGGGCATCGCATCATGCACCATTCCTCTCCACTGCAATTCTTGAACAAAATTTTTAATCATTGAAATTTCTTTTTAAAGATGCAAAGATAAAGGGTATTAAGTCTCATGACAAACTCTAAACTCAATAAACCTCCTTTATACAATAGAAAATCTAGTACACCTTGATACCATTTCAAAATCAATCGTTTTACTGTATTTTTTAATGTAACTATAGCGTCATAGGCAGGTTCAAGGTACAATATTGAGTGCGTCTTGCAGACTTCTCAAGATTGAGTTTACTTGATAATATAAAGATCCCGCTAGGCAGCGGGATTAGCCTGCCTGCCGGCATAGGCAGGTTCAACGTACAATATTGAGTGCGTCTTGCAGACTTCTCAAGATTAAGTTTCACTAAAAAATTAAAGGGGCGTTATTGGGGTACTTGAGCAGAGTAGATTA